>JABDPF010000033.1 GCA_013042915.1 Lysobacterales bacterium | reverse complement strand
ATCCAGGAAGCGTGCGGTGGCGAGTTGGTGCTCACCTACAGCGCGTTTGACCATGGTGCGCTTTACCTCTATCCCCGGGAAATGTGGGAAGAGGTGCGGGACAAGGTGATGTCGCTCAGCACGTTCGATGCGCGTCACCGCAGCCTGCAGCGAAAACTGGTGGGGAGCGCCAGTGCCGTTGAACCGGACGCGAACGGACGGATTCAACTACCGCAAACCTTGCGGCAGGTAGCAGGGCTCGAGAAGAAGGTCGCGCTGCTTGGAATGGGCGGTCGCTTTGAAATCTGGAACGAAAACGTTCTGAACGCGAAGCGGCAAGAGGAATTCGGTGATGACGCCGATACATCAGAAGAAATGAGCGGCATGGTGGTTTAGTGCCGCGGCAATACTGCCAGGAGTTGAAAACGAAGTAGATGAGCGCCTACCAACACCGGCCGGTTTTACTGATCGAGGCGGTGGACGCGCTCAACATTCGGCCCGATGGGAAATACCTGGACGGCACTTTTGGCAGAGGAGGACACAGCCGGGAGATCTTGGCCCGCTTGTCCAAGCAAGGCTGCTTGTTGTCCCTGGACCGGGACCCGGAGGCGGTAGCCGCCGGCAAGGAAGAACTGGGAGAGGATTCCCGCTGTTCCGTCGTCCAGGGCGATTTTGCAGATATGGAACGCTTCGTCCGTGAGTGGGGCGTCGAAGAAGGCCTGGACGGCATTTTGCTCGACATAGGGGTTTCTTCACCACAACTGGACGATCCGGATCGGGGGTTCTCCTTTATGGGGGACGGTCCACTGGATATGCGTATGAACCCTTTACAGGGTGTTTCGGCCAAAGAGTGGTTGGCGGAGGCATCGGAACGGGAATTGACCCGCGTGTTTAGGGAGTTCGGAGAGGAGCGCCACGCGCGCAGGATTGCCAGGAGCATCGTATTGGCCCGGCAGAAGCAGCGGCTGGAATCGACAGGTCAGTTGGCGAGATTGATCGAAGATACGATAGGTCGCCGGGAAAAAAACAAGCATCCAGCAACACGATGCTTCCAGGCAATCCGAATATTTATAAATGATGAATTGGCTCAACTAGCCAAAGGGCTGGAAGAAGCGATCAAGTTGTTGCGCCCGGGAGGGAGGCTGGTAGTTATCAGTTTTCATTCCCTTGAGGACCGCCTGGTCAAGCGGACGATACGAGAAGCCGCACGACCAGGACAGGTCCGCAGAAACATACCGCAGCACCCGGATCACGTGCCATTGCTCAAGCCGATAGGCCGAGCCATCAAGCCCTCTGAAACCGAACTCTCCGTCAATCCCCGGGCCCGAAGCGCCGTCATGAGGGTTGCGGAGAAACTCGGTTGAACAAACAGCTCATCTCGATATTACTGGCACTGGCATTTGCGATATTCAGCGCGCTGGGCGTGGTGTATACGCGCCACGAAAGCCGTCAGCACGCGGTGGCCCTGGGGCAATTGGAAACACAGCGCGACGCCTTCATCACCGAGTGGAGCCGCCTTCAACTCGAACAGGCGGTCCTGGCCGACGCCGGCACCGTTGAGCCCAAGGCCCGCGACGCACTGGGCATGAAATCCCCGGACAAGACCGTGATCCTGGTGGTGAATCCATGAGGGATAAACGCGCATGCGCGGTCCCTGCCAGCCGGCTCTACGGTTTTCTGCTGATTCTCCTGCTCTGCTCCGTGGCGCTGGTCGCCCGGGCCGTCAACCTGCAAGTGATCGACACCGAGTACCTGCAAGAAGAAGGTAACGAACGTTTTCTGCGGGACATGAAGATCGCCACCCCGCGGGGCAACATCCTCGACCGCAATGGAGAGCCGCTGGCGGTCAGCACCCCGGTCGATTCCATTGGTGCGGATCCGGGCCGCCTGCTGCAGGAACCCGGCGGCATTCGCCAACTGGCGGCCGTGCTGAAGGCCGACCCGGACGCGATGGAGCGGCGCTTGACCCAGAAGTCCGACCGCCAGTTCATCTGGATCCGGCGACGCCTGCACCCGGCGGTGGCCGACCAGGTGCGGGGGCTCGGTCTGCAGGGAATCGAAATCCGCAAGGAATACCGCCGTTTTTATCCTGCCGGGGAAGTGGCTGCCCACCTGGTGGGCTTCACCAACATTGACGATGTCGGGCAGGAAGGCCTGGAGCTGGCTTACAACGACTGGCTCCAGGGTGCGCCCGGCGTCAAGCGCGTTATCAAGGACGGTACCGGCCGCATCGTCGACCACGTCGAAGTGGTGCTCGATGCCGAACCCGGCCGGGACCTGAGCCTGACCATAGACCGCCGCCTGCAGTACCTCGCATACCGAGAGCTCAAAAGCGCCGTGCGCAAGCATGGCGCGCTCTCGGGAAGCGTTGTGCTGCTGGACGTGGAGACGGGCGAAGTGCTCGCCATGGTGAACCACCCGTCTTACAACCCCAACAATCTCGAAAATCTGGTGCACGAGGCCTTGCGCAATCGCGCCGTGACGGATGTGTTCGAACCCGGCTCGGTGATGAAGCCGTTCGTCGTGGCCTCTGCGCTGGAGACCGGTCGCTGGGCCCCCGACACGCCCATCGACGCCTCGCCCGGCTGGATCAGCATCGGCCGCTTCACCGCCAAGGATCATCACAATTACGGCCCCATCGACCTGACCCGGCTGCTGACCAAGTCGTCCAACGTGGCCGCGGTAAAAGTGGCGCGTGACCTCGAGCCCGAACACATGTGGGATACCTACAGGAGATTCGGCTTCGGCGAGCCCACCGGCAGCGGATTCCCGGGCGAATCGGCCGGGGTGCTGCGCAACTGGCAGCGCTGGAAGCGGGTGGAGCAGGATACGCTCTCCTACGGTTACGGCATCTCGGTGACGACCTTGCAGCTGGCGGAGGCATTCTCCTCGCTGGCCAACGTCGGCGTCCGCCGCCGGCCGAGCCTGATCCTGGGCGCGGACAACCCGCCCGAATCGGTTCTCGACCCACGGGTGGCCCGGCAGGTTGCCGCGATGCTCGAAACCGTCACGGGCTCGCAGGGTACGGGCAAGCAGGCGCGGGTTGAAAACTACCGCGTGGCGGGCAAGACAGGCACCTCGCGCAAATCCAGCGCCGGCGGTTACAAAGAGCGCCGGTACATTGCGACCTTCGCCGGTTTCGCGCCGGCCAGCGCCCCGAGGATCGTGGCGGTCGCGATGGTCAATGATCCCAGCAATGGGGAATATTACGGCGGCGCGGTGGCAGCCCCCCTGTTCTCATCCGTGATGAGCGGGGCCCTGCGACTGATGAACGTTCCGCCGGACGACTACGACGTGATGACGGCCAGCTCCTCCACCCCCGAGGATGCCCGATGAGCACTCGCGCATATCCGGATACGGCCCGTACTCACCGTCGAATCGTCAGCCTGCCGTTCCTGCTGGAGGGCTGGGTCGACAGCGTGCCGTCGGTCTCGGTCAACGGTTTGTGCTCGGAGGTCCGGTTGCTGCAGCCGGGTGACGCACTGATCGCCCACAATGCGGAAGATGCCGCCAAAGCGCTTGCGCTCGGTGCCGGAGCCGTGTTGCACGATGCCGCCCTGCCGCTCGCGAATCCCGGCGTTCCGACAATTGCCGTGGCGAACCTCGCTAAACGTCTTCCCGCGATGGCCGCGCGGTTCCATCATCACCCGGCCGATCAACTTCAGCTCGCCGCCCTCGCCGGCCCTGCCGGCCGCACCGAGGCGGCGTGGTACATCGCCCAGTCCTGGCAGCGCGGCCAGGCAAGCGCGGGCCTGATCGGCAGCCTGGGCAGTGGGTCGGTTGTATCGCTGAACGCGCCGTCCCGGCGCCTCGACGCTCTGGGTCTGCACCGGACCCTGGCGGCTTGTGTGGCCGATGGGGCCCAGGCCGTCGCGCTGGAGGTGACGCCTCGAATGCTGGCTGGCGACTGCCTCACGGAGCTGCCGATCGACGTCGCCGTCTACACCGGCGCCGGCGGCGGCGATGATGCCGTTGGCCTGCAACCGCTTTTTGACCGCCACGCGCCGCGTTTTGCGGTGATCAATCACGACGAGGCCGAGGGCAAATTACTAGTCAGCCGGGCGCGCGACGGCATCCAGGTGCTGACCTATGGCAGCAACGGCGCGACCGAGTTGCAGGGCTCGATTCTCTCGCAGGACTCTACCGGCATGAACATCCGCATCGCCAGCCCATGGGGTGGCGGCGAGTTGCGTACGGGGCTGCTGGGCAATCGTTGCCTGTCCAGCCTGATGGCGGCGGCGGGCGCGCTGGCGCTGATGGGCATGCCGTGGAACCGTGTGATGCACCAACTGGAAATCATGAGCCCGGTACCGGGACAAATGAGCTGCATCGCCGGGGAGGGCGCCCGTCCGGCGGCCGTAATCGATCATGCGCGCACGCCACACGCACTCGAGCAAGTGCTCCGTGAACTGCGATCGCACCTGCATGGTCGGCTGTTTTGCATTCTCCATTCGGGCGGGGGTCACCGCCGCGCCCTGGCGGACGTGGCGTCATCGCTCGCCGACGAGGTGCACGAGGTTTCGGGATCGACTCGCAGCGCGGTGCTGCGCGGTGTGCTGCGGCGCGCCGGCCGGCACGACATCGTGCTGATTGCCGGCGGCGGTAAAGGAGATTGGGCGCAACAGGGCGAGGCCGAGGTCCGCCATTTGCTGGAGGAAGCCGCATGATCCCGATCAGGCTGTCCGAACTGGCCGCACTCCTCGACTGCGATGCGCCGGTTAAAGACGTCGAAATCATCGACGTGGTGAGCGACAGCCGCCAGTCGGGGCCGGGAGCCCTGTTCGCTGCACTGGCGGGCGAGCGTTTTGACGGCCATGATTTTTGTGCTTCGGCCGTCGGCCTGGGCGCGGAAGCCCTGCTGGTGAGCCGGCCGGTCGAGGCGGACGTCCCCCAATTGGTAGTGGACGACGTGCTGCGGGCCCTGGGTGAGATCGCCCGGCGGCTGCGTGAGAAGAACGACCTGTCGGTGGTCGGAATCACCGGCAGCAACGGCAAGACGACCGTCAAGGAAATGGTCGCGGCTATCCTGCGCCGCAACGGTCCGGTTCTCTCCACCGGCGGAAACTTCAACAACGAGCTGGGTCTTCCCCTGACGCTGTTCCGGCTGAACCCGGAGCACCGCTACGCGGTACTCGAGATGGGCGCCGGAAAGCCCGGCGACATCGAGTACCTCGCGCGCATCGCGCGGCCGGACGTGGGCCTGGTCAACAACATCTCGCCGGCGCATCTCGAGGGATTCGGTTCGCTCGAGGGCGTCGCGCTGACCAAGGGCGCCATGTTCGCCGAGCTGCCGGCCGATGGCTGGGCGGTGATGAACGCAGACGAGCCTTGGCTCGAGACCTGGCGCGAGATGAGCAGTGCCGGCAACACCATTACCTTCGGTGTGAGTGAAGAGGCCGACGTGCGGCTGGTCGAGTCCGAAGACGGACCCCGCATTTTCACGCCGGTCGGCGATTACACCCCCCAACTGGCGCTGCCCGGCCGCCATAACCTTCTGAACGCGGCGGCCGCCACGGCTATCGCCCTGGCGCTGGATATCGAAATGGACATGATCAGGCAGGGCCTGGAACGGGTTGAGCCTGTTCCAGGCCGACTCAACCTTATGCACACCGCGGCCGGCTGGACCGTGATCGACGACACCTACAATGCCAACCCCGCCTCGCTTTACTCGGCCCTGCAGGTGCTTTCCGGCATTCCCGGCGAGCCCTGGCTGGTGCTGGGAGATATGAAGGAACTCGGAACGGGTAGCTACAAGATGCATCGGGAGGTGGGTGAAAGCGCGAAGACGATGGGCGTCAAGCGACTGTTCGCCACCGGTGAGTTAACGGTGCACACGGTGGATGCCTTCGGGCCAGGCGCCGAGCATTACGAGACCCGCGAAGAACTGGTACGTGCGCTGCGCCGACGGGTCCGGCCGGGCGTGAACCTGCTGATAAAGGGCTCCCGCTCGATGGGCATGGAATTGGTGGTCCAGGCCGTGATGAAAGAGTCCGCATTGAGGGAGGCCAGCTGATGTTGCACTGGCTGTTTCAGACCCTGGCCGATGTCAATTCCGCTTTCAACGTGTTCGGCTACATCACGCTGCGCACGATTCTTGGCGCCATGACGGCGCTGGCGGTGTCGCTGTTGCTGGGGCCCTGGTTCATCCGCCGCCTGGTCAGGCAGCAGATCGGTCAGCCGATCCGCAAGCTCGGGCCTGAAAGCCATTTTTCCAAAGCCGGCACCCCCACCATGGGTGGCGCGCTGATCCTGTTTTCCATCGTGGTCACGACCCTGCTGTGGGCCGATCTTTCCAACCGCTATGTCTGGGTCGTGATCCTGGTCACGCTGGCTTTCGGCGTGATCGGATGGATCGACGACTACCGCAAATTGGTATTGCAGAACTCCGATGGCCTGCCGGCACGCTGGAAGTACCTGGGACAATCCCTGGCCGGCCTGGCGGTGGCAGTCTTTTTGTACCTGTCGGCCGACGTACCGGCGGCGACCGAACTGATCGTACCGTTCTTCAAAGACATCGCCATTCCGCTGGGGGTGTTCTACATCGTGACGACCTACTTCATGGTCGTCGGGTTTTCAAACGCGGTGAACCTGACCGACGGGCTGGACGGACTGGCTATCATGCCTTCGGTGTTCGTCGCCGCGGCGCTCGGTATTTTCGCCTACGTGGCGGGCAACTCGGTGTTTTCGAGCTACCTGGGCGTGCCGTTTCTGCCCGGGGCGGGCGAAATGGCGATCTACTGCGGCGCCCTGGCCGGTGCCGGGCTGGGTTTCCTGTGGTTCAACACTTATCCGGCGCAGATTTTCATGGGCGACATCGGTGCGCTGGCGGTGGGTGCGGCACTGGGGCTGATCGCGGTGATCGTGCGCCAGGAAATCGTCTTTATCGTGATGGCCGGCGTGTTCGTGATGGAAACCGTCTCGGTCATCCTTCAGGTGGCGTCGTTCAAACTGACCGGCAAGCGGATCTTCCGCATGGCGCCCATCCATCACCATTTCGAATTGAAAGGCTGGCCCGAGCCACGGGTCATCGTCCGCTTCTGGATTGTCTCGGTCATCCTCGTGCTGGCCGGGCTGGCGACCCTGAAGATTCGCTAGGCGATTACCGATGAGAAAAGCAACCGTCACAGCAAAACGCGCCAGCAGGACCCAGGCCTTCGTGCCGGGATCCATGCCGATCGCGGTGCGGCCGGACAGCTGGGTGCTGATCCCGGCGCTGATTCTGCTGGCTATCGGCATCGTGATGGTGGGCTCGGCATCGATCGCCATAGCCGAAGAGCAGGGCGCGGCTACGCATCATTACCTGGTGCGCCACTTGATCTACATCGGCCTGGGCGTGCTGCTCGCGCTTTCGCTGCGCATCATCCCGATGGCCTTCCTGCAGCGCATCAGCCAGCCGTTGGCGCTGCTGTCGATCCTGTTTTTAGCCGTGGTGCTGGTGCCGGGTATCGGGCACGAGGTCAATGGCGCAACCCGTTGGGTCCGCCTCGGTTTCCTGAACTTTCAAATGGTCGAGGCGGTCAAGCTGATGGCCATCGTCTATATGGCCGGCTACCTGGCGCGCAAGGCCGAGTTGGTGCAGACCCGCTTCTTCGATACCTTCAAGCCGCTGGCCTTTGCCGGCGTGCTTTCCCTCATGCTGCTGCTGCAGCCGGACATGGGCAGCGCCGCGGTGATCACCGCGATCATCGCCGGCATGGTGTGGTTGGCGGGCGCCGCCTGGCGGCACATTTTCGTACTGGGCATGATGGCCCTGCCGGTATTCGGTTACGCCGCGATGGAACCCTACCGCCTGCGCCGTATCACCGGCTTCATGAATCCCTGGGCCGACGAGTTCGGCAGCGGCTTCCAGCTGATTCAGGCCCTGATCGCGGTGGGTCGGGGTGAGCTGTTCGGGGTGGGAATCGGCGCCAGCATCCAGAAACTTTTTTACCTGCCCGAGGCGCACACCGATTTCATTTTCGCGGTGCTGGCCGAGGAGCTGGGCCTGGTCGGCGTGGTTTTCGTGTTGATGCTGTTCCTGCTGCTGGTCACCCGCATCATGGTCATCGGTATGATGGCGCACCGCAAAGACCGGGTGTTCGCCGGATTCGTGGCCTACGGCATCGGCTTGTGGATCGGGCTGCAGGCCCTGGTGAACATCGGTGTCAACCTCGGCGTGCTGCCCACCAAGGGCCTCACCTTACCGCTGATCAGCTCTGGTGGTTCCAGCATGCTGATGACGCTGATAGCGATCGGCGTCGTGCTGCGTATCAAGTACGAGTTGGACCGGGACTTCGGCGCGTACGAGAAGCCCCGCAAGCGGCTGAAGGGAGCGCCGGCATGAGCGGCGGGCGGGGCGTCCTGGTAATGGCCGGCGGCACCGGCGGCCACATTTTTCCCGGCCTGGCGGTCGCCGACAGCCTGCGCCGCTCCGGCGTCGAAGTGCGCTGGCTGGGCGCTCGCGGCGGAATGGAATGCGACAAGGTCGCGGCGGCCGGCATCGAACTGGACGTGGTGGACATCAGCGGACTGCGCGGCAAGGGTGCGGCCAGCTGGCTGATCGGGCCGTTCAAGCTGGCCCGGGCCGTCTGGCAGGCCTTTCGCGCACTGGGACGGCAACGTCCGTCTTGTGCGATCAGTTTCGGCGGTTACGCCGCCGGCCCAGGCGGCCTGGCGGCGAAGCTGCGCGGCATCCCGTTGCTGGTGCACGAGCAGAACCGGGTGCCCGGCATGACCAACCGCACGCTCGCCCGCTTCGCCGACACCGTCTTGCAGGCCTTTCCGGGCAGCTGGCCCGAGCAGACCGCTGCCCCGACCGTTGGGAATCCGGTGCGTCGAGATGTGATCAGCCTGCCCGCGCCGGCCGAGCGCTTCGCCGGGCGCGAGGGTCCGATCCGTATTCTTCTGACCGGTGGCAGCCAGGGCGCATTGGCGCTGAACCGCCTGGTGCCCGAGGCCCTGGGCCTGCTCGCATCAGAGCAGGCGTTCGAAGTCCGCCACCAGGCCGGCCCCCGCTGGGTCCGGGAGACTCGCCAGGCCTATGTGAAGGTCGGCATCCCGTGTTGGAGCGACCAAGGACCCGATCAAGACCGGTCCGACCAGGATCAATCGGAAACAGCAGAAAAAAGCATCGCGACTGACGTCGCTCCCACGGGGGAAGCGGGTTCGAGCGCGGTGGTAGTGGATTTTATCGAAGACATGGCATCCGCCTACGCCTGGGCAGATGTCGTCGTGTGCCGCGCCGGCGCATTGACGGTCTCGGAAGTGGCAGCCGCCGGGGTTGCGGCGCTGTTCATTCCTTACCCTCATGCCGTCGACGACCACCAGACGCGGAATGCCGAGTTCCTGGTGGAGGCCGGAGCCGCCCTACTCATGCAGGAGTCGGCGACGGATGCGCGGACGTTGGCCAAAGTCCTGTCCCCGCTAGCAGGGGACCGCGCCAGGCTGGCCAACATGGCATCACGGGGGCGCGCCGTGGCCATACCCGATTCAGCAGATCGGGTTGCCGCCTTGTGCAAGGAGTACACGCAGTGACGACAACCGCAGTTCTCCTGCCGCCCGCACGACGCATCCAAAAGGCGTTTTTTATTGAAAAGAACGGCACAGGCATCGCGACATTCGTCGCTCCTGCCATTGAGAAGAATGGAACCGGGATCAGCCCGGGGTGGGCCGCATGAAAAACGTCCCCCCTCTCAAGACCTACGATCCGGCGGATTTCGGCCACGTCGGGCTCGTGATCGGCGGCGAAAGCGCCGAGCGCGAGGTTTCGCTGAACGGCGGCAAGGCTGTGGGCGCGGCCCTGGGCAGAAAGAGCGTGGATTACCGTGTGTTCGACGGGCCGGCCCTGCTGTTCGACGCGATACGCCACGACGAGATCGACCGCGTCTTCAACCTCGTTCATGGCCCCGACGGCGAGGACGGCTCCTTGCAGGGCGCCCTGCAGTTACTCAAGACCCCCGTGACCGGTTCTGACCTGGCATCCTCCGCCCTGACGATGGACAAGGTGCGGTCCAAGTGGGTCTGGGAGCGCACCGGGATTCCGACGCCTCCCTTCCGACATTTCGATCGCAACGATCACGATTACGAACGCGCCTTGGAAGCATTCGGGCTGCCGCTGTTCGTCAAGCCCGCCGGGCTGGGTTCGAGCATCGGTATTTCCCGTGTCGGCAAAGCCGAGGAACTGCCCGCCGCCGTCGAATTGGCGCGCCGTTACAGCCACACGGTGCTGGTCGAAAAAGCCATCACGGGTCGTGAGTATTTCGCGGGCGTCATTGGCCACTACGCGCTGCCGTTGATCGGCGTAGAAACGCCGCACGCGTTTTACGACTACGAAGCCAAGTACGCCGCGAACGACACCACCTACCTGTGCCCCACAGGCTTGGATGAGGCGCTGGAAGCCGAGCTTCGCAAACGTTCGCTTGAGGCCTTCGACATCCTCGGTGCTTCGGGCTGGGGGCGCGTGGATTTCATAATGGACGACGCCGGCACGCCCTGGTTTTTGGAAGTCAACACCACGCCCGGAATGACCGACCACAGCCTCGTGCCCCAGGCCGCGGCGGCGGTCGGTGTCGACTTCGACGACCTCGTCTGGCGCATCCTGGAGACCAGCCTGTGACGCCCCCGGGCCGCAACAACAGGCGCTATGCCCGTGGCTTCTCGGGGGGCGTGCTGATACTGGTGTTGCTGTTTGCGGCCAGTGCGGCGGGCATCGCCTGGGTGGGTGTGGGCATCGTGGCGGCCGACCGCTGGCCGATCCGCTGGCTGGAAGTGAGAGGCGAATTCCAGCGCATCAGCGCCGAGCAGTTGCGCGCCAGCCTCGCCTCCGAAATGAACTCGAGTTTTTTCACCGTGGACCTCAGGGGACTGGAAGAATCGGCGAAAGGCTCGTTCTGGGTATCCACCGCCCGTGTCCGCAAGGAATGGCCGGATACCGTGATCGTCACGGTCGACGAATACGAGCCGGTTGCGCACTGGAACCGGGGGCAACTGGTTTCCCGCCAGGGCGAGGCCTTCGAAGTGCCCGACGCGGATGAACTGCAGGGCCTGCCCTGGCTGGAAGGACCCGAGGCGCGCCTCGACGATGTCCTGTCGGCCTGGGTCACCATTAACGAACGCTTGACCGCGCTGGGGCTGGAAGTACAGCACCTGGCGCTGGACGAGCGCGGATCATGGTCGTTGCGACTCGACAACGGCACACAGGTTTACCTCGGGCGGAATTCCAAGGAAGAACGCCTGCAAAGGCTTCTCAGCAGCTGGGACGCGCTGATGGAAGAACAGGAAGTTCCGCCCCGGGGTATCGATCTGCGCTACACCAACGGCCTGGCGGTGGCGTGGCCGCAGGTCCAGGAGGACCAGAGCGGATGAGCATGCACCAAAGCCGACCGGGACATGCACATCCGGGCCAGACAAATAAGCAGGAAACACAACAACAAGTGACAACGGAATGAAAGCACGGAAACCTGAAAAATCACTGGTGGTCGGCCTGGACGTGGGCACTTCGAAGATCGTCGCCATCGTCGGCGAGGGCATGCCCGACGGCACCGTCGAGGTGATCGGCCTGGGCACCCACCCCTCCGCCGGTCTCAAGCGCGGCGTGGTGGTTGACATGGCATCCACCGAGCAGGCCATCCAGCGCGCGGTGGAAGAAGCCGAGTTGATGGCCGGCTGCGAGATACACGCGGTGTATGCGGGCATCTCCGGCAGCCACATGCGCAGCCTGAACTCGGACGGTACCGTGGCGATCAAGGACAAGGAGGTCTCCGAGGGCGATGTCGAACGGGTGCTGGACGCCGCCCGTGCCGTGCCCGTCGCGGCCGACCAGAAGATCCTGCACGTGCTGCCGCAGGAATACGTGATCGACAACCAGGACGGCATTCGCAAGCCGATCGGCATGTCCGGCGTGCGGCTCGAAGCCCACGTCCACGTGGTCACGGCCGCCCTCAGTGCTACCCAGAACATTTCGAAATGCGTCGCGCGCTGCGGATTGAGCGTGGACGAGTTGATCATGCAGCCGCTGGCGGCGAGCTACGCGGTCCTGACCGACGATGAAAAAGACCTGGGCGTTTGCCTGGTGGACATCGGCGCAGGCACCACCGACATCGCGGTATTCACCGGTGGGGCGATCCGCCACACGGCCTGCATTCCGATCGCGGGGGACCAGGTCACCAACGACATCGCGGTGGCGCTGCGCACCCCCACGCAGCACGCCGAGGACATCAAGATCAAGTATGCCTGCGCGCAGGAACAGATCGCGCGCAACGACGAGAGCATCCAGGTGCCGAGCGTGGGCGACCGCACCACGCGCATGCTCGAGCGCCGCACGCTGGCGCAAGTGGTGGAAGCCCGCTACCGCGAGTTGTTCTCGCTGGTGCAGGCGGAACTGCGTCACAGCGGCTACGAAGACCGCGTGGCAGCCGGCCTGGTGATGACCGGCGGTGCGTCACGGATGGAAGGGGCCGAAGAACTGGCCGAGGAAATTTTTCACATGCCGGTCCGGCTGGCGACACCCAGCGGTGTCTCCGGGCTGTCCGACGTCGTGAACAATGCCATACATGCAACCGGAGTGGGTCTGCTGCTGTATGGGAACAAGGCAGACCCGGCGAAAAACCTGGTAGACAACGGTGGAGAAAGCGTGTTTGACCGCGTCCGCAGTTGGTTCCGGGGTGAATTCTAAAACCATAACGGCGAGCGAGAGGAGCTTAAAAAATGTTTGAAATGGTAGAAAACTATACACCCAGCGCAACGATCAAAGTCATCGGTGTCGGCGGTGGCGGCGGCAACGCCGTCGCCCAGATGATCGACGCCAGCATCGACGGAGTGGAATTTATCGCGGCGAACACGGACGCGCAGGCACTGCGCCAGTTCAAGGGCAAGACGATCCTGCAGATCGGTTCCAGCGTCACCAAGGGACTGGGCGCCGGCGCCAATCCCGAGGTCGGGCGCCAGGCGGCTCTGGAAGACCGCGATCACATCATGGAGATGCTGGCCGGCGCCGACATGGTGTTCATCACCGCCGGCATGGGCGGCGGTACCGGCACCGGTGCGGCGCCCGTCATCGCGCAGGCCGCAAAAGAGCAGGGCATCCTGACCGTGGCCGTCGTGACCAAGCCCTTCATGTTCGAGAACCGCCGCCGCATGCAGATCGCGGAGACGGGTATCGAGGAACTGGCGACCCACGTCGATTCCCTGATCACCATTCCCAACAGTAAGCTGGGCGACGTGCTGGGCGGCGAAACCCTGCTGCTCAACGCCTTCAAGGCCGCCAACGACGTGCTGCAGGGCGCGGTGCAGGGCATTGCCGAACTGATCACCCGCCCGGGCCTGATCAACGTCGATTTCGCCGATGTGCGCACAGTGATGTCCGAGATGGGCATGGCGATGATGGGGTCCGGCCAGGCGTCCGGAGACGATCGCGCCATCATGGCCGCGCAGGCCGCCATCGGCAGCCCGCTGCTCGAAGACATCAACCTGTCGGGTGCCTGCGGCATCCTGGTCAACATATCCGCCGGCACCAACCTGACGATGAAGGAGTTCGAGGAAGTGGGCAGCACCGTTTCCGACCTCGCCTCCGAGGACGCGACCGTGGTGATGGGTACCGTGATCGACCCGGACCTGGGCGACGACCTGCGTGTGACCGTGGTCGCGACCGGCCTGGGCGAGCCGCTGCGAAGCCCGATAACTCGCGACGTGCCGATGCACGTAGTGGCCAACGGCACGACGGGCGGCCCCGACATGATGGGCACCGAGGACTCGTCGAACGTCGAGCCGACCCCCTCAACCGACAATCGAAACATGGAATCCGGAAGCAAGGACCTGTTCGGTGGGCGTCAAAAGGATATCGATTACCTCGATATACCTTCGTTCCTCCGGACTCAGGCTGACTGAACAGTCCTGCCTGGCGTTCACCACTCCAAGCGCCAGCTTCCGGCATTGGGGTCCGGCAATCGGGAGACCGAGACTCGCCGTGCCGTCCCGAAAGGGCCGGTGTTTTCCGGTTGCCGGGCCGGGGTCTCACGGACTTGAGACCGTGCGGAACCAGCCACACATGGCTGGTTCCGCATTTTGTACTGTGAAAATTTCGGGGCCGGTTTGGCCGACCCGAACGGCGGCCAGATTTAGTCTCGTAACGGTAATAGGTGACTAAGCTGTTACAATCCCGTTAAATTGTTGTTAAATTACAACATTTGTTGTCTAAACACCGATTTGACGGCTAGGAAGGTAGGAGTTCCTGTGCTACTATGCCGCGCAAATCAGGGAGTCTCGCCGGCATCTCGGGCCGACACCGAAAGGTAGTTGAACCGCAAACAAGCAAGCCGGCGACGGGGAGGCTCCGAGATCCTCGAGGATCCGATAATGATAAATCAAAGAACCCTCAAGAACGTGATTCGTGCCACCGGCGTGGGCATCCACTCCGGCGAAAAAGTGTTCATGACATTGCGCCCCGCGCCCGTCAACACGGGCATCGTGTTCCGGCGTACCGATCTCGACAATGCTCCTGAAGTGCCCGGTTTCGCCACCTACGTGGGCGACACCAGCATGAATACCTCCCTGGAGCACGACGATGTGAAAGTCTCCACCGTCGAGCACCTGATGTCTGCCTTCGCGGGCCTGGGCATCGACAACGCCTACGTAGACCTCAGCAACGCCGAAGTACCCATCATGGACGGCAGCGCGGGTCCTTTCGTGTTCCTGATCCAGTCCGCGGGCATCGAGGAGCAATCGGCGGCGAAGCGCTTCATCCGCGTACTCGAGCCGGTGGAAGTTCGCATTGAAGACAAGTGGGCGCGTTTCGACCCGTTCGCGGGCTTCCGCGTATCATTCAAGATCGAATTCAACCACCCGGTGTTCAAATCCCATCAGTCCTTTGCCTCGGTCGATTTTTCGACGACGTCGTATCTCAAGGAAGTGGCGCGCGCCCGTACCTTCGGCTTCATGCGCGACATCGAGATGCTGCGCGAGCGCAACCTGGTGCTGGGCGGCAGCATGGACAACGCCGTGGTATTGGACGACTACCGCGTTCTGAACGAGGACGGCCTGCGCTACGAAGACGAATTCGTGAAGCACAAGGTGCTGGATGCGATCGGCGATCTTTACCTGCTGGGCCATCCCCTGATCGGCGCGTTCTCCGGCTACAAGTCCGGCCATCATTTGAACAACCTGCTGTTGCGCGAGTTGCTAGAGCAGCCCTCGGCCTGGGAAGAAGTCACCTTCGACGACGCGGAAACCATCCCCGTTTCTTACGCCCATCCCGCCCAAGCCGCCGTATAGCTCGACAAACCCCACTTCAACCCGCAGCGAAACGCCGACTGCAGGAGCGACGACAGTCGCGATCGTTCAAAAACCGGGGCCTGAAAAGCGGAAGAAATAATCGCGACTTACGTCGCTCCTACAGTTTGCCTGGAAAACCGGGTTTTTTGACTCATATCCTGCCCTTAACCCTTTCCTAACGACATGAAGTTGCGCTTCTGGTATTATCCGCGGTCCGCGTGTCCGGTCAGGCCTGTGTTTCTTGGACCTTGAAGGACAGGTCAGTCTTCTTTATCCGACCCGACCCGGGCCATGGTATCGAGGGCTCGCCGGGCAGCCGGTGACAGTGGCCGTTCACGGCGCTGCACCACCGGTTTTTCGACAAGCGGGGCGACCCGGACTTCGACCGATTCGATGTTCGGATAGCCGGCTTCCCTCAGCGCACGGAGGATTTCATGCGACTGCAGGCGGAGCAGGGCGGCCCAGGCAGCCGCGGGCGTGACCAGCACGAGTGTGCCGTCCCGCACGTTGGCAACCTGGAATCGGTTCTCCAGGGAAGGGTCCAAAAAGCCCGACAGCAGGTGTTGCAGCTGCATCAGCAGGCTGCCGCGTTTGAGTAGCCTGCCCAGATTGGAGCGGTGGTCGGACAACACGTCAGCGACCCGCTTCGTTTTTTTGCCGGACTTAGAGTAACGAGCCATACATGAAGCCTACTTCAGCCACAGCGCACAATACCAGCAGCAATTCCGCGACCAAGGCCTCCACGTTGGCCCGACTGCGCAATCCGCTGCTGGCGGCCGCGTTCGTAGCCTTCATTACGCTTGTATTTTTCGCCGGACGCAGCACGGCCCCGCAGGCCGACCTGGTGCTGCGCGACATGGCATCCCTGAAGCTTGCGATCCAGGAACAGCAGGCGGAAGTCGATCGCTTGCGCATCCACAACCGGCACAATGTCGACGCCCTGGCGATTCGGCTGGGTGAACTGCAGGCCGCCTCCACGCGCCTGGACGCGCTGGGCGAGCGCCTTGCACAAATGGGCCAGCTGTCTCTGGATGAATTCGATTTTGGTGAACCGGCCCCCCTGGGCGGCACCAGCGACCTCGATCTGCTGGGCCCCTACACCGAGGCCGATCTGCGCGTCGCCATCCTCGATTTGGGCGACAAACTACGCCGCCAGAGCACCCAGCTTGACGCGCTGCAGTCCCTGATGGTGGGTCGTCAACTCGAAAGCGACCTCACGCCGGCCGGATGGCCGGTGCGCAAGGGCTGGATCTCCTCGAGATTCGGCGAGCGCAGCGACCCGTTGACGGGCCAGCGCACCATGCACTGGGGCTATGATTTCAGCGGCCATCGCGGCACCGACGTGCTGAGCGTCGCTGCCGGTGTCGTGACCTGGGCGGGGCCACGTTCCACCTTCGGCAATACCGTCGAAATCGATCACGGCAACGGTTACGTCACGCGTTACGCCCACAACAAGAGCCTGACCGTTAAACCGGGCGACCAGGTCACCGCCGGGCAGGTCATCGCCGGCCTGGGCAACAGCGGCCGCAGCTCCGGCCCCCACGTCCATTTCGAGGTGATCCGCAACGGCCAGCGCGTAAACCCCGCCAAGTTCATCAAGCAGCTGCGCTGAAAGCGTAAGACCATCTCGACCAACGTCGCCCAATGTAGGAGCGACGCAAGTCGTGAAAAAACGGGCCCCAAGCCCGTTTTTCAATACCAGATGATCCAACCCATCGCGACTGACGTCGCTCCTACAGGCGCAACGCCCTCCGTGCCCTGTGCCTACATGGTTTATAATCCTTCCGCCGCCTTGCATCAGGGCTTTTGAGCCCCCAAATCTTAGCCTCGAGAAATCGTCAAAAAGCCTCTCTTTATGTTCAATAAAATCATCACAAGCGTCGTTGGCAGCCGTAACGATCGGCTGGTCAAGAAACTCCACAAGATCGTCGACAGGGTCAACGCCTTCGAAGACGACGTCAAGGCCCTTTCCGACGAGGACCTGCTGGCCAAAACTGCCGATTTACGCCAGCGCCACGCCGAGGGTGAATCGCTGGATGCGCTGATGCCCGAAGCGTTTGCCGTGGTGCGAGAGGCCTCCTGGCGCACCATCGGGCTGCGCCACTACGATGTGCAGCTGGTGGGCGGCATGGTGCTGCACCAGGGCAAGATCGCCGAGATGAAGACGGGTGAGGGTAAAACCCTGATGGCCACCCTGGCGGTATACCTCAACACCATGGGCGGCAAGAGCGCGCACGTGGTGACCGTGAACGACTACCTGGCCCGCCGCGACGCCGAGTGGATGGGCCCGGTGTACGCCGCGCTGGGTCTGAGCGTGGGCGTGGTGATTCCCGGCATGACGCCGGCGGCCAAGCGCGCGGCCTACGCTTGCGATGTGATCTACGCCACCAATAACGAGCTTGGTTTCGATTACCTGCGCGACAACATGGCGTTTTCCAGCGACCAGAAAGTCCAGCGCGACCGCAATTTCGCGATCGTCGACGAGGTGGATTCCATCCTGATCGACGAGGCCCGCACGCCACTGATCATCTCCGGCCCGGCCGAAGAGACGCCGCAACTGTACGAGCGCATCAACCAGTTGGTGCCCAACCTGCAGCCCGCCGAGGTGATCGACGAAGAGGAAAAAGTCTTCGGCGAGGGCGACTTCACCATCGACGAGAAACAAAAGCAGGTGTACCTGACCGAGGAGGGCATGGCCAAGGTCGAGGAGCTGATGGTGAAAACCAACATGCTCAAGCCCGACGACAGCCTGTACAACGCCAACAACCTGAACCTGGTGCACCATCTGAACGCGGGCCTGCGCGCCCACCACCTGTTCAACCGCGACGTGGATTACATCATCAAAGACGGCGAAGTCGTCATCGTCGACGAGTTCACCGGCCGCACGCTGGCAGGCCGCCGCTGGTCCGAGGGGCTGCACCAGGCCATCGAGGCCAAGGAGGGCGTGCCGATCCAGAAGGAAAACCAGACCCTGGCCTCGATTACGTTCCAGAACTATTTCCGGCTGTACGACAAGCTCTCGGGCATGACCGGCACCGCGGATACCGAGGCCTACGAGTTCCAGTCCATCTACGGTCTCGAAGTGGTGGTGATCCCCACCGCCAAGCCAATGATCCGCGACGACAAGGACGACCTGGTCTTCCTCAAGGCCGAGTCCAAGTACAAGGCCATCATCGACGACATCGAGGACTGCGTGAAGCGCGGCCAGCCCGTGCTGGTGGGCACCACCTCCATCGAGACCTCGGAACTGCTCTCGCGCAAGCTCAAGAAGCACAAGGTCAAGCACGAAGTGTTGAACGCCAAGCAGCACGAACGCGAGGCGGTGATTGTGCAGCAGGCCGGCCGCCCCGGCGCCGTGACCATCGCCACCAACATGGCTGGCCGCGGTACCGACATCGTGCTGGGCGGCAACCTGGCCGCCGAGCTGAAGGAACTGGGCGAGGATCCGGCAGAAGAAGCAATCGAAGCCGTCAAGGCCGACTGGCAGGAACGCCACAACGCCGTGTGCGAGTCCGGCGGGCTGCACATCATCGGCACCGAGCGGCACGAATCACGCCGCATCGACAACCAGCTGCGCGGCCGTTCCGGCCGCCAGGGCGACCCGGGCTCGTCGCGCTTCTACCTGAGCCTGGAAGACAGCCTGATGCGCATCTTCGCCTCTGACCGCATGTCCGGCCTGATGCAGCGCTTCGGAATGAAGGAAGACGAGGCCATCGAGGCCGGTATGCTGAACCGCGCGATCGAAAACGCCCAACGCAAAGTGGAGGCGCACAACTTCGACGTGCGCAAACACCTGCTGGACTACGACGACGTGGCCAACGACCAGCGTCGAGTGGTCTACACCCAGCGCAACGAGCTGATGGAAGCCGACGAGATCGGAGACACCGTCGCCGAAATGCGCCGCGACGTGTTTGCCGGTGTCGTCAACCAGTTCGTGCCGCCCGGCAGCATCGACGAGCAGTGGGAGATCCCCAGCCTGGAACAGGCCCTTGAGGGTGAGTTCGGCATCGAAGTGCCGGTGGGCGAATGGCTGGAGAAAGACGAGAGCATGCATGAGGAAGTGCTGCGCGAGCGCGTTCTTGACGAGGTCGACAAGCACTTCGATGGGAAAGAAGAGCAAACCGGCGCCGAGGTCATGCGCCACTTCGAGAAAGCCCTGATGCTGAACGTGCTGGACCAGAAGTGGAAAGACCACCTGGCCAGCATGGACTACCTGCGCCAGGGCATCGGCCTGCGCGGCTACGCCCAGAAGCAGCCCATGCAGGAATACAAGCGCGAGAGCTACGACATGTTCACCGGCCTGCTGGACAGCATCAAGCACGAAGTGATCAAGATCCTGGCCCGCGTGCAGGTCCGCGCCGAGGAAGACGTGGAAGCCGTCGAAGAACAGCGCCGCTCAGACGCCCAGATGCAGTTCCGCCACGACCCGGCGGCATCGCCCGCCGCCGCACCGCCGCAGGGTGGGCAACCCGGGCAGCCCGGTCCACAGGGCGCGGTTGCGCCGCCACCGGAGCCGTTTGTGCGAGACGGGCGCAAGGTGGGACGGAACGAGGCTTGTCCGTGTGGGTCGGGGAAGAAATACAAGCACTGCCATGGCAAATTGACGTAGTCGCACACCTGTGGGAGCGGCATTCAAAGAAACACCAGGCAAGTACATCGGTACCGAAATCGACGAAAAATGGTGGAGGCGCTATACCAAGGAAAAAATGCTGGCCAGGGGAAGCGGCACCTTTTCCTGTGACGGTCAGGCGATCCTGTTCCATCGGAAACTCACCAAACATCCCATTGCGATCCCGTTCAGGTACATCGTTGGCTTCAAGGTTGGCAAGTGGCACGCCGGGCAGTGGGGCGGCGGCGCCGAAGTGTTAAAGATCCTTTGGAAACGTGAGAGCCAGAAACTGAGTTCCGGTTTCCTGGTTGCTGGTTACGAAAAATCGGCGGGTGAGCTGATTCGCGAACTGGAAGCCCTGATTCCTTCAAGATGAGAACATCCACAAAGAGGTCCGGTGCGAGCTCATCCTGGTAGCCGCTTGTCAAGGGCTCGCCTGGATTTCTCCTCAGATATCCCTTTGCGCTGTTTGATTATCGGCGGCCTGATTAGTGTGGATTGCCCTGATGATTTCAGTGGGACGAGACTTGACTTCCAGGTAGATCTTGGAAATATAGATTCCAATCACCCCCAATGAAAATAAAATCAAGCCACCCATCAGGAAAATCGTCGCTATCAGTGAGGTCCAACCCAGCAGAGGCGTGCCGATGATGAGCTTTTGGACGACAAGATAGGCAATGGTGAACATCGCCAAGATCGAAATGGAAATTCCAGAATAGAACACGTAAACAAGTGGCTTTGCTGAAAAAGACGTTAATGCGTCAACCGCAAGAGTGATTCGCTTCTTCAGGCTATACGTCGTAAATCCGTCAAATGTCTTTGGTGCTTCTATCGAGAGCTGCTGGAAGCCCGTGTCGGTCCAGACGGCCGGCAAAAACAGCGAGTGTTCCCTGTACCTGAGCAAGTTCTGCACGAAGTTTCGGTTCATCAGCCTTGAAAGCAGTTCCCTGTCAGAAATTTTGATGGTCGAAAGAGCGTTGAAAAAGGCATAGAAGAAGCCACTCAATTTTTTTCGGACAAAAGGCCTGTCTTTCTTCGATTCAACACCGAAAATCACATCGATCTCCGGATTATTGAGATGTGTTTCCCAGAACTTTGTGAGAATTTCAGGCGGTTCTTCCAGGTCGATGTCCGTGAGATAAACGAATTCTCCGCACGATTGCGCAAGCCCTATCATCATTGCTCGGTGATGGCCGTGGTTCTTCGACAGTTCAACGACAGTCAGGTCTTCATATTCACCACATAGGCGCTTTGCAATTTCCAGACTTTCGTCGGGTGATCCATCATCGACCAGTATGATTTCGAAATTCTCGGTAATGCTTCGGGCGGTTTCAGAGATGCGTTCCAGGAACGTCTCTACATACCTGGCTGAACAGTACATTGTGGCAACGATTGAAAGGTCCAAACCTAGTTACTCCCAATATATTTTTTGAAATTCGGGCCATAACAGAACAGGAGATCCAAGATGCTCACGTAGTGGTCGAAATCAGCGGACAGTTGCCGGTATTCGGGGTACCCGGTGTAATCCATCCATTCGACCTCAATACCGCTGTCCTGAAATCTATCTTCATCGATGTAGTCCCTTGCCGCAGGCCCTGAGAAATATGTTGAGGCTCCTGTTTCCTCGCATATCGTGATAAGCCTTTCCAGGCGGTCTTCCGGGAGGTCAAATTCCTCGTCCGTGACGATCTTTGTCTTTATTTCGAGAATTTCACAAATAAGTCTGATAAGCGTTAAGTTGATTTTACCCAGGTGAGTCTGCTTCTCCAGTTTTAAGTACGTGGCTTCGATGGTTTGACCAAATTCTTTGAAAAATGGGGCTTTTGAGTAGGACTGTTGAATTGTTCTCCAGTGCTTGGTTGCCCAATTGGGTTGAGCGACTTTCGTATCCCTTATGGTCTGGCTCAAACTCAGATGCTGGACAGGGATGGTTATCCAGTTCGCGCTCCCGTTAATAATGATTTTATTTCTGTTTCTCCAATCGTTTTTCGTGAATTGAACGCTATCGTACAGGACGAAGGTATCCACTGAGTCAATCAGGTGGAAGTAACCTTTCCAGGGTATGTAGTTCGATTGAAGTATGGCTGTTTTCATGTCTTTCTGGGATGAGAACATCAATCAAACACCGATTCAACGTATCAGTCAGATTGACAATATCAACAATTTGGAACGCTCGGGGTTTACAATAACAGTATTATTATCATCAAGTTTGAGATAATACTTCAGGGAAGTAGACTCAGGGATCAATTGTGGAGCACACGCATGAAAGGACTGACAAGCGAACAACTACGGACAGAGATCAAGAAAAGACTGGTAGCAACAAACGAAACACTGCCCTCAGTTGATTACGAATTTCCGCTGAACGTAATCGTCGAACCGACCAATGTCTGTAACCTAGCCTGCGCCATGTGTCCATCCCCTAGTCAGACAAGGACCAGAGGATACATGTCGATTGATTTATGGAAGAAGATCGTCGATGAAGTGATGGAAAAGTCACCGGACTCGAGAATCTGGCCCGCTGTAATGGGTGAAGGCCTGGTGATGGGTAAACAGTTCATTGAGATGCTGGAGTATGCCGCTGAGAAAGGCGCCAATATTTACTGGAACACAAACGCGGTATTGTTCAAAGAAAAGTGGATAGAGCGTATCTGCGCTCTTGACTTGCGAGAGATAACAGTCGGATTGGACGCCACGACTTCGGAGGTCTATGACAAGATAAGAATCAAGGGCGATTTTGATCGTGCAGTGGAGAACACGATCTCAGTGCTGGAGAGAAGGCAGCCCGGAACCAACGTCATTCTGCAATTCATCAAGCAAGAAGAAAATTTCCACCAAGAGGAAGAATTCAGGGAATTCTGGCTCAAAAGGGGGGCAACTGTAAAAATTAGGCCGAGGTTAGGATGGGGTACAGGTGTTGATTCACCGGACTTGATATTGAGTCAGGATGAGAGGGTAGGTCCATGCCCCTGGTTAATCCGCACGATTTCCATTCACTGGAATGGCGCCGCTGTCCAATGTGATGCCGATTGGGACCAGAAGCACCCGGTGGGTAACATCAACAAAGTGTCCATTGAAGAGGTATGGAAGGGGAAACTGGCAGATCGACGAAAAGCCCACAGAAACATGGATTTTAGTTTTGAACTGTGCCAGGACTGCAACGATTGGCAAGCCGGCGTTTCCGAAACTTTCAGATCGGAACGGGAGGTTCGCTAGAGAAAGAATCACTGTATTTAAATCTTTTAAACTCGGCGGATAACGTGACAGCTGCAAAACATTTCGGCTTGCTCTACATAATGGGAACCATTTTTTTTACTGTGTACGGCCAACTTATCCTCAAATGGCGAATCCAGTTATACGGTAGTCTTCCCGAGCCTTTTTTAAAGAAAATTTCATTTTTATTCAGTTTGTTGCTGGATCCGTTCGTGTTCTCCGGATTTATTTCCGCAATCATTGCCTCCTTTTTCTGGATGGCTGCAATGACAAAGTTCGAACTGAGTTTTGCATATCCATTCATGGCGTTGTCGTTTGTTCTCGTATTCATTTTCTCAGCTTGGCTTTTGAACGAGGCTTTGACTATTCACAAGGTAGTGGGAATGGCGTTAATCGTGGCTGGAATCCTCGTGACCAGTCGTGGACTATAGCGCGGGGAGTACTTTAAAGTGGAAAATTCCAACAAAAAGAACATCGATGATGCCAAGGTCAAGATCCCATTCAACAAGCCCTACATGACTGGCAGGGAGCTCAGCTATATCGCTGAAGCACACTTCCACGCCCACCTATCCGGCGATGGCGCGTTCACAAATCGGTGTCACAAGTGGCTTGAAGAGAAAACTTTTTGTCGCAAAGCGTTATTGACACACTCCTGTACGGCGGCACTTGAAATGGCTGCCATACTGGCCGGAATTGGTCCGGGAGACGAAGTCATACTTCCGTCCTATACCTTTGTTTCTACCGGCAATGCATTCGTTGCCCGGGGAGCAAAGCCAGTATTCGTCGACATTCGGCCGGATACCTTGAACCTCGATGAAAACAAAATCGAGCAAGCGATTAGTCCAAATACCAAGGCCATTGTCCCGGTTCATTACGCTGGCGTCTCGTGTGAAATGGATACCATAATGGACGTCGCGGAACGTCATGATCTCCTGGTCATTGAAGATGCAGCGCAGGGTGTATTGGCAGGATATAAAGGCCGGCCTCTGGGTACTCTTGGGCACATCGGGGCACTGTCATTTCACGAGACGAAGAACATCATTTCGGGTGAAGGTGGTGCCATCTTGCTCAGTGATCCCGCTTTGTCCCGCCGGGCAGAGATCATTCGAGAGAAAGGTACGAATCGAAAGGCCTTTTTTCGGGGAGAGGTCGACAAGTACTCTTGGGTGGACATTGGATCTTCATATCTGCCAAGCGAATTGATTGCCGCCTTCCTCTGGGCGCAAATGGAGGAAGCGGAATCGATTACCCAACGGAGGATAAAGATGTGGGAGGTGTACCATCAGCGGCTACGGGCCTTGGCGGAAGATGGTTTATTGAGGCTCCCGATAGTTCCGAGCGAGTGTACGCACAATGCGCACATGTATTACATCTTGTTACCATCCGTACAAAAGCGTTCCACGCTGATAGCGCATCTGAAGAGCAGGGGTATACACGCTGTATTTCACTACACACCACTCCATGAATCGACAATGGGCAAGCAATACGGTCGATGCGCCTCAGACATGGCACATACCAGTGACCTTGCCAATAGACTTTTGCGGCTTCCGTTATGGCTGGGCCTGGAAAAGCACCAAGAGACCGTCATCAACGCCATCTACGACGGCTTGACCTAGATTCAAACTTGTCCACTGATTACAAATACGTGCATTGAAGTTGAAGAAACCGCTGGTTGACATCAGTTCGATAAGCTCCGGGCTCGAACGAGGTATGGACGGTATCTGGTACGCTCGAGACTCAACGGATGTCTCGTATCCCACTGAAGGCAATGAAGATTGTTTCGCTCTCGAAGAGGGATCATTGTGGTTCAGGCACCGCAACCGATGCATCGTTTCTCTGGTAAGTTCTTACCCACCCTTGAATCAGGGCGCACTGTTCGATGTAGGGGGCGGTAACGGGTTCGTTTCTAAGAGAATGGCAGAAGCGGGCTTTGAGGTTGTGCTGATTGAGCCTGGTGTAGAGGGAGCCCGGAACGCAAAAAAAAGGAGGTCTGAGAAATGTCATTTCTGCGACGGCTGAAACCGCAGGCCTGAAACCTGGGGCCCTTGCGGCAGTGGGTCTGTTTGACGTGGTTGAACACATTGAGAATGACGGAGCGTTTCTTGAATCCATCGGGATGCTGATGAAAAAAAGGGGATTGCTTTACCTGACGGTCCCTTCGTATCCATTCCTTTGGTCCGCCGAAGATGTGTACGCAGGTCACTACAGGCGCTATAGCTTGTCGCAGGTATCTGAAGTCCTGAGGGGGGCGGGCTTCATGATTGAGTATTCAACCTATATATTTCGTTTCCTTCCGATTCCAATTTTTCTGTCCAGAACGCTACCTTTTAAGTTCGGCTCGATTGGTCCGGAAAATGTTGGCGAAAGTTCCTCAAACGACCACGCAAGGAAAGCGGGTCCACTGCAGAAATTGATGAACTCTGCATTAGAGACAGAAATTCGAATGCTCGCGAAAAGAAAAAAATGCGATTCGGAGGCAGTTGTCTAGTTGCAGCCAGCAGTATTTAACGCGATATGAAGACGCTAGATTCCTGATCAACTTTACCGGTCCGGTCCGATGCATATACCGTTTTCATTGTGATGCCCGGCGACTACCGAGGGCTGGCCAATTCTCTTTTCACAGGCAGATGAGTCCTCCGAGAGAGTGGAGCTTGCGCCAAGCAGTGTTTCGTCCGCGACCTTGATTCCCTGAAGAACGACACTGGAGAAGCCAAGAAAACACAAATCTCCGACGATCGAACCTCCGCCAAGAACAGCGCCGGCAGCAATAAAATTGTGGTTACCGATGGCCGCGTCATGACATACCGTTGCGTTGCTCCAGATAACGTTGTTGTCACCCAGACGAGAATATGGCTCGATCACCGCCCCCGGCATGACGATGTTGTTTACCCCCATGATCACAGTGGGGTCAACAATGGCTGCGGACGAAATGCAGTTTTGCATTCTGGCTGCGAGGCGCTTACCTCTCTCAAAACAAGTTTTTCTGGCCCGCATTCGCCTGTAGCCAATTGCAACAAACAAATCACTCTCCGCTACGCTCTTTGAAAGTTCGGCATCTTCGATCGAGAACACCGGGTCAGAGGTCTCCAAATACTCAGGGAGGTAGGCATCATCTACCAGATATGCTTTGAACTCGCCCTTTACCGATTGACTCAGGTAATGACGGCAAAGCCTTGCGTAGTCGCTGTATCCGTATATGAAAAATTGCTTGGTCATTCCTGTCCGGGCTTGTATGGGCGCTGATCTGACGGAAGATAAAATTCTTCCAGGCTGGAAGGCATTCTTACATTCATTCCAATCATGCGCTTGCCATCATCATTCAAAACGTCGAGTGTTTCCTTCGAAATCATTCTGGCAAAATCGAAACGTTGCCTCATATACGGCCGGCACAGATTTATGGTTAGCGAGTGACGCACCTTGTCAGTCAGATTTTCTCCAGCCGCATGCACCAGTCGTGCATTGAATACGATCATGTCCCCTTTTCGTGCCGGGATTCTCTGTGCATTTTCGAAGAACTCATCTTCGCCGGGTAAACTGGGGCGCAAATGTGATTTTGGTAGATAGAATGTCGCTCCGTTTTGTTCAGTGAAGTCATCCAATGGAAAAATTACGCCGATATTGCTTACGTATCCCTCGATAAAGCGGGGACAGTCAACGTGAATACGACTTCCGTAGTTTCCCGACCCGGGAAAGAGCGACGAAGACTGGTAGGCATAAACAATGCAATGCTCGGACAGTAGACTTTTTGCATAAGCGTTCAGCGCCGCGTGGTTCAATAGCCTCGCCATCTCTTTACCCCGAAACATGCAGTTATGCACCATCCCGGCATCGAATGTTTCAGGCCTCGCAATCAGATCTTCCTCGATCGCGGTCTCCAGTTCTTCTCGAAGAATTTTGATCGATCCTTCGTCGAGAACACTGCGGACAATCAGAAAACCGTCTTCGTCAAACGATCGAATGAAGGATGCATCTATCGACTTTTCATTCATTTCACGAGTAGAAAGCGCAAGTATTTGAACAGATCGAGTGATGCGGGGAGTATTGAGCGCAAATAGTCGTCGATAGTCTCTGCGTGTGATTCAGACTGGCCGTGTGTAACGATGGCCTGGCCCAAAAACCAATCAGGGATAAACTCGGCAGTTTGGAATCCTACTTTTCTCGCGGTTGAGATGAACTCAAGGGGATCGATGCCGTGTTCATAGCTCTTGATGGGTTCTGCATTTTCGAGTGTCTGACTGTCGATTCCGAATGTCTCCTGATAAAACTCGCCATTATGTAGCATCCCTCGAATTTCCCGAGTGACTACTTCTGGTAGGTCATGCTGCACATTGGACTCAATGTTCATCATTCGATTTGAGAAATGCCTGTTTGGATTCAGATCGGAGTAGAACACACCGCCGGGTTCAAGTAATCGATAAGCCTCTAGCAGAACGGGTTCGTAACTAACCAGATGATCCAGGAAAGAATATGCCGTCACCATTCGATAGGATTCACTTTCAAAGGGCGTCTGCTCGGCAGCACTTTTGAATAGCTCTATGTTTCCGGGTGAGAGATCGACTTGAGCCATCATGTCATCGGTTATGTCCAATCCGTGGACTGTTTCGAACAAGTCGTGCGCAAGGTTGATTATGAATCCGGTGCCGCACCCCATATCGAGCAGCTTTCCAGATGGCGTACTGTCGAAGTGTTCACTGCAAATTGATTCCAGGATTTGCCTGATCTTCCTTTGGTTCTCGGGAAGGAAATGAGGGCTGCGATTGTACTCGCCACTATTTGCGAGTGCGGAATGAACCCGGATGTTTGCGTCCAGTACTACCTTTTGATCGATTTTTTTTCCCATTTGTATCAGCTTTTTGTTTTTGGCGGCCCATAAACAATAGTTCTAACCTTGATCGATTCCAGTGACAATTCGGGGAACACTTATGTGCCGCCATTCGGTATTGTGTGACGATTGCCGCTGAATGTGTTGGTAATTAATGGGCCCCGTTATAATGATCTCACAACATTATCTGCGCTTTGAACTAACGGGAAGCCTACTTCCCATTTTCTCTCTGTTGACTACGTACGTCAGTTTAGACTATCCGTTTCCTGATTTGGCTATAAGGTTATGACATGAGTGATGAATCTAAACCGGAACTAGGGGGTCAGTTTTACATCGGTGGTGACAATATGATCAATTTCCCACATCAAGCTGGGCTCGAAAACAGGAGTACGGTCACGTAGAATGACCTTCATCACACCACTGATTTATCCGAGAGAATCCTGCGTCTTCCATTCTGGTTGGGTATAGAGATACACCAGGAGGAAATCGTCCATTAAATCGGCTTTCTGGGCCAGGATGGTTTCAATGGGCTTTTCGTCAGTGCATTCATCTACTACTTGGTATTCTTGAAAATCATCACGTCTTCGTAGATTGCATTTGTTGTCTCAATCCGATAAGGCCCCCATTCAAAGATAGTCTGATCTGGTTTTGGAAAAGAGACCGTCTTGAGCATCTCAAATCCCGAGTCGTGTAAATCCTGAATCCGGATTTCCTTCTTGAAAATTAGCTTGTCTCTAACAATGACATAATCCATTTTGTCTAGAAACGCGCTAAATCCAGCACTTTTACGATCAATGCGCCCGAACAGTTTGTATGGTTTCCACCCAAGTTGTCGAGCCGCGTAATACATTTCCCACTCGACCAATAGAACTCGGAATTCGCCTTCACCAATAGTGTCTTTCATCAGCTGATAGATTTGCTGTGGAGAACGAGACAGTTCTTGCGATATTGCAATAACGGGTCTCTTGATCAAGCTGATGTGCGCACACCAAGCGAGTAGCAGAGCCGTTACACAAACCAATGTGGCATGTCTCCATCGAATTGAACGATCTTGGGCGACTTGCGAATATGCGCCCGCGAGTATCGCGACAAGGTAAGGCAGTAGATAGAGTATTCGCATCGGATAAATCATGGTGAAACTCATCATGAACAGCGACACTGCAGTCGCGAAAATCAAGCCGTACTCTCGCCTAATTAGCAAGGCAGTTGCGATTGCGATTACTATCATCGGGTTACGGATAGCATACATTCCGATTATTGAGTACTGAATGTGCGCGGCATAGGATTGGACACGAAAATCAGTTCCCCACAATGCTGCAATGAATTCCCATCGGTGGATGATGGGGAGCAATAGGACGACTGCAGAAACCACCCCCCCCAAACAAAACCAGACTACAACATGTCTGAAGGAAGAGAATTGTCTTTCTAATGTACTGTTCACTCCTGTACGCCCGACATAAAAAAGCTCAAGGAAAACCAGCGGGAATAGCGCAGCAGTTGTCGGCCAGACGAACAGTGATAGGCTGGTCAGCATGCCAGAGGAAAATAAGGGTAACTTGCAGTTCTGTTTCGATTTTTTCCGCTCAATCACAATTCTGAGCAGTAAACAGGCCCCAATAATAGCTGCTAACGCCCAGCTATCTGATCTGCCTTGTCTGTAGGAGTAGTTGAAGATAGGGTCTAGCAAAAACACAAATGCGATGACCAAGGCAGCCCATTTAGGTGTGCGCCTATAAAGTGACCAACTCATCAGTAGTCCAGATGCCATTATTGCGCCGAACGTAGACCACAATCTAGGGCCGTAATTTGATGGTTCAGTCAACGTATATGCTATGGCCTGTGGAATGACTCCTAGATAAAACGGAGTGATATTTGCTTGCCCTCCCACCAAAGACCAAGTGATACTCCAGTCCGTATTCGGGTTCAGAAACGCCCTTCCGAGATCGATAATTTGCACTTCGTCCTGGAGTACAGCGGGCCATAGGTGCAAACCTGGCAGTATGACTGCGAGGATCAGTGAGCAGCATAATGCCCATGTCAACCAGAGCTTTAGCCTTGAACCACCAAGTGATTTATCAAATTCAATGTTCATCGCGTTTTGCACCTGACTAATTCGAATCCTGCACGGTTGGTGTATGACGAGAGCGATGCGGACAAAAGGCTGAATAAGGGATTGGGTTTTCTGTTGCAGGAACACCTTTTTCGACAAGTGAGCGCCCGAGATCTTCCAGATGTTTGTTGGTCACAAATTTAAGAGGTCTTTTACTGTTCAATTCAGTCAATATTCCATGCAGTATTCGAAAGTCGTTAATTTCAACAATTCTCCATTGTGTGCTGATGGCTTTAAATGCAATTTCTTCTGCTTCATCAAAATTGCCAGCTTTCAAATTTGCAAAAGAACCGGCCAGATAGTCCTTCAGGACTTTCTGACGGACCTTGTAGAACCAGGGTATTGCAAGCTGATCAAGGCCTTGTTCAAGGGCACGGTACCCGGCAAACCTCAGGTTCGCTTCGTGCCACTCATGAGAACTGTCGTCATTTAGAGATTGCAGGAATTTTCCGGGATCGACCGAGTCATCGTACTCATCAGCAAGCATAATTAAGTGAGTAAGAGGGGAATAGCTAGGCAAAATTTGCAACGCTATTGCTTTTTCACTCTTAAGTCCTTCCCCATAGTCATCGTTCCAGCACGAGGGCGTGCCCCACAACGCCCCTGATATTGGAAAATTCGCATCGGACCGTGAATAGAGTGAGTACCGAAGGTCAGAAAAATCAAGCTGGAACAGGGATGTATGATTTACCAGATCGACCAAGTGTTGATTGTGCCCAAGGATTACGAAATCGATTCCGTGCTCCTCTACTTCAGATCTGAGTAATTCAGGAGATTTCAGGGCCTCCTGCCAACGCGAAAAGTGCTCAAACGGATACAGGATATTGGTTCGACCATCGATGTAAACACGGCTCTCGTCGCCAAGTTCATAAATGAGATATCCGCCTATTCCATAATCATTGAAAATCTTTCCAGATTTGTCCGTGGATTTCATGTACTGCACAAGTTGATCCGGGAAGTTGCCCAGCATGTATTGATTGGAGTTGACCAATTGCTGCGCCCTGAGAACACATACCAGCAGAGATGCGGCAAACAACGTAGCGGCGGAAACAGTAAATACCGTTTTACGGAAATTCGGTGCCGTGTTTAGGAATTTCTTCAAGTCCATTTGACTTGTCGCCAGTGCAAACAAACACAAAATGACGATCCCGGCCGGCGTGACCATACGTACCATTGAAAACGCAGACCACGTAAAGATTCCACAGACGATCAAGTAGCCAATGAGTCGCTGGCGCACCAGGAGAACCAAGGTGACCAAGGAAAGTGCAGACAATCCCAAGGTGACTACTGTTACGTTTCCTCTAAACGAGGATCGATACTCGGTGATTTGATTTACCCACTCACTGGAGGCGAAGAAGATCCCAAAAAGAGGATGTTTCATTTGCGGATTAAGAAGGCCAGCGAGGAGAATTAATAGTCCCCAGCCAATAAGTTGAGCCCACTCCGCAAAACCGGAGCGTGCCCGAATCTGTTCCATAGCAAGATTAATGAACAGACCGAGGAAAATTACGTAGCCCAAAATTGCTGAGTGGTAATTGCTCCAGAATACCATCGTGAGAAAAATCAGCGGAAATACCTTTTGTCCACTGCGCGCTTTTTCGGAAAAAACCAGCGACAGGATCATTAAGGCATAACTGAAAAGTTCGGGTCGCACCATCATCCGTTGTTGGAGCAGGGCAACCAGCACCGGTATGAACAGGCAGATGACTAGGGTGGAGGCCTTGATCTGTTTTAGCCACCACATGGACAAAGTAAGAGTAAGTAGACTGGAAACAAAAACAATAAGATTGAAACCTGTCGCGATACCAAACGCATTTACAAATCCGTAAAGAACGACTTGGAAAACTACTGGCTGTGACGTAATTGGTTGACCGTAGTGGGTAATGCTGTAGTGATCCAGAAATGGTGAAAGACCTTTTTCAATCCAGTCCTGGCCGGTTTTTAAATGCCAATAACTGTCTAGTGAAAAAACGTCACGTAAGGATGATACGGCCAGTATTGCAACCGCAATCAAAAGAAGGATGAATACAATAGAAGTTCGTCTTTGTTCTAATTCTGTTGACCAATCCATGTCCATGACACTCCTTGACAAGGCAAATGTTGGTGATCTGATTCAGTCGGCAGACAGGCTTAAATATTTTCTGTCCAATGCTTTTACCTGGTCTGACAGGTCGCTAACGAGACCATGATTTTCAATCACATCATCCGCCACTGAAAGACGGGTTTCTCTGCTCGCTTGCGCCTGCAAAACGGCAATCGCTTGGTTTTTACCAATTCCGTCGCGGGCCATCACACGTTCGACTTGAATTTCAGGAGGCGCGTCGACGACAAGTACCCGGTCTACCCATCGATAAAATGTGGATTCTACAAAGAGTGGAATCACCAGAATGCAATACGAGGCGCTCAGGTGTTCGACGCGGTCCCTGACTTCGTCAGCGATCAGTGGGTGCAATATGGCTTCGAGACGTTTTTTCAAATGGTTATCCGAAAAAATCGCCTCCCTCATTTTGGATCGGTTGAGGCTGCCGTCTGCCAGCAGAAAATCTCGTCCGAATTCGGCAGTGATTTGCCGGAGCGCAGGTTTTCCGGGTTTGACAATTTCTCGAGCGATCCGGTCGGTATCGATCACCGCTACGCCCAACTTTTGAAAAATATCCGAAACAACTGATTTGCCGGAGGCGATCCCCCCGGTGAGTGCAACCGTCATCGGAGGTTTTATTTCTCGGTCTGGCTTGCTTGACTGCATCGCCTGGGAGGCCTTAGCCGAAAGCTTGAGATCTTGAGTAGAAGTCCATTAGCTCTCTGCCCCAGATTAATGAAATCCAACCGGCAGCCGCAATGAAAGGACCGAAAGGCAAGGGTTGGTCTTTCTGCAGTCTACCCGTACTCATCATGATCAGGCCGGTTAACGCACCAACGACCGATGAAAGAAGGATGATTAATGGCAACATTTGCCAGCCCATCCAAGCACCCAGTGCAGCAAGCAGCTTGAAATCGCCATACCCCATGCCCTCTTTACCGGTCATCAGGCGAAATAGGTGGTAGATACTCCATAAAACCAAGTATCCAGCAATAGCGCCGAAAACGCTGGAGGATAGATCCGTGTGTACATCGTGGTTTGCAAGCAGGATTCCAGACCACAGCAGCGGCAAGGTAAGGTTGTCAGGCAACAGTTGCCGGTCAAAATCGATGCCTGTCAACGTAATCAGGAAGGAAACAAGGACAAGGCCGCTTATTCCCTGTATCGACAATCCAAAATGCCACATGGTGATAACAAACAGCACGGCGGTAGTAAGCTCAACCAATGGGTATCTTGGAGAGATTTTTTCCTGGCAGGATGAGCACCGGCCTCGTAGCAAAAGGTAGCTGAAGATAGGGATGTTTTCCCATGCACGAATACCATGGCCACATTTCGGACACTTCGATCGGGCAGCCACGATGCCTGGTGGTCGTTTTTCTTTGTCTTTTTGAAGTTCAAGAAGCTCGTTGCACTGGCAGCGCCATTCGAATTCGAGCAGTGGTGGGATTCTCAGGATAAGCACGTTGAGAAAGCTTCCAATGAGCAGGCCAAAGATAAACACCCCTGCATACAACAGGGGTGTCATCTCGAAAATGAGTTCCATTGGGTTTTGGAGCCTGCCAGCGACTAAATGACAGCCGCCATTTTAAATATCGGCAGATACATGGCAATGACCATCGCGCCAACCATCATGCCGATTATTACAATAATCAGAGGCTCCAGCAGGCTACTCAATGCGTCTACCGAATTGTTTACCTCTTCCTCGTAAGCTTCCGCAACTTTGACCAACATTTCGTCTAATGACCCAGCCTCTTCACCGATGGAGGCCATCTGAATCACCATCGCAGGGAATAGGCCAACCTGCTGCATTGCCATCTGCAATTGATGGCCGACGGCAACGTCTTCGCGAATTTTTCCAGCTGCATCGTCATAGACGCGATTACCGGTGGCGCCATTTACAATACCCAGTGCGTCAACCAGAGGCACGCCGGCTGCGAACGTTATTGCCAATGTCCGGCAAAACCGGGCTATAGCTGCTTGCTCGAGGATGCCGCCGACAATCGGAATTTTTAGGGACGTGCGGTCGATGAAGTGCGCAAATCTGGGGGACCGCTTCTTCGCCATGATAAGGCCAACGATTACCACGATGATTAGTCCGAGAAGAATCAGACCATTGTCCTGCATCCAATGGGAAATATTGACGATTAACCGTGTGAAGGCCGGCAGGTCGGCGCCGAAACTTTGGAAAATGCCTTCAAATTGTGGGATCACGTAAATAAGCAGAATTGAAGAGACAATGATCGCGACCGCGATTACAGCTGTCGGGTAGTACAAGGCCTTCTTGATTTTGCCTTTAATACTCTCAATTCGCTCTTTATGCGTAGCGATATTATCCAATATTATGTCAAGTACACCGGCACTTTCGCCTGCCTTTACCAGGTTGATGTATAGCTCATCGAATTGGACGGGATATTCTGAAAGCGCTTCGTATAACGAGCTGCCCGATTCAATATCGGCGCGAATCTTGTCAACTACAGTCCGCATTTTTGGGTTCTTGACTCCGCCCGCAATAATTTGAAGAGCGGTTACCAAGGGCACACCAGATTTCAACATGGTGGCTAACTGGCGACTGAAGACAGCAACTTCTTTTGCGGTGATGCGGCTACCTGCACCGCCGAAAAGTGGTTTGGGTTTTTTCTTGACCGATACGGGCGTGATTCCCTGTCTGCGAAGCTCTGCCCTTACAAGGTTTGGAGTTGTTGCGACCTGCTGCCCTTTAAGCTTTGTCCCGCGCTTATCTCTTCCTTGCCAGATATAAATATTTTGCTCAGTTTGTGTCGTAGCCATAACCTAGTCCTTGGTTACACGATTGATTTCAATCAAGTCGGTGGTGCCTGCGGCGACTTTGTTAAGCGCCGATTGCCGCAAGTCGAGGATTCCCTCCGCTCTGGCCTGATCGCTGATACTTATGGCGTTGCCTTCTTCAAGGATAATGCTCGCTATGTTGTCTGAAATCGGCATGACCTCAAATACACCAGTCCGTCCCCTATAACCTTCGTTACATTCCGAGCAACCTTTTGGCTGAAAAAGACGTAGTTGTTCAAAATCTTCTTCTTTAAATCCAGCTTGTAAGAGAGCCTCGGGTGGTAATTCAAGCTTGGTTTTGCACTTGTGAAGAGTTCTCAACAATCTTTGAGCAACAATAAGATTCACTGCAGAGGTAATGTTGTAACTCGGCACGCCCATATTCATAAGTCGCGTAATTGACTGAGAAGCATCGTTAGTATGGAGCGTAGACAGCACCAAGTGGCCGGTTTGAGCCGACTTGATAGCGATTTCCGCAGTTTCGAGATCCCGAATCTCTCCTACCATGATGACATCAGGGTCCTGGCGCAAAAACGCTCTCAATGCCCTCGCGAACGTCATGCCCTGCTTGTTATTTTGCTGAACCTGGTTGATGCCGGGAACACGAATCTCAACCGGGTCTTCGACTGTTGAGATATTCCGGCCTTCGTCGTTCAGCATCTGTAAGGCTGTGTATAACGTAACTGTTTTACCACTTCCCGTCGGTCCGGTAACCAAAATCATGCCATAAGGTTTCTTTACTGCCGCGTTGTAGAGCACCTGTTGGTCTTTGTCGAATCCCAACTGCTCGACTCCCATTTTTGTTGCCGAGGAATCCAAAATTCGCAGAACAATTTTTTCGCCGAACAAGGTGGGGCAGGTGCTCATCCTGAAATCGATACTCTTGTTCCGTGACAGATTGAGTTTGATTCGCCCATCTTGTGGTACGCGTTTTTCCGCTATGTCCAGGCCGGACATTACTTTTAAGCGAGAAGCAATCCTCCTCGCCATCTGAATAGGTGGCGAAGCAACATTTTTTAGGACACCGTCGAGCCGGTATCGAATTCGATATTTAGTTTCGTAAGGCTCAAAGTGTATATCTGAAGCCCCCTTTCGTATCGCGTCAAGCAAGACTTTATTGATGAAACGGACCACTGGTGTTTCATCAACGCCCATATCCGCGCCGGACTCGTCGACATTCGCCGTTTCGACATCGAAAGCGATATCTTCCAGGCCATCTTCATCGAATTCATCGAAAGCCGGGCTGCTCGCCTCTTGCGCCCTGTCGATGGCGTTCCTTAATTGATCAGCGGCAACCAAAACAGGCTCGACATGGAATCCAGAACTGAATGCAATTTCATCAATCGATTCGTGATCCGTAGGATCGGACATGCCGATGAACAGCTGATTACCGCGCAGGTGAAGCGGTATCACGTGATGTTTGTCGATCAATGCCTCGCTGAGCAAACCAATCGGGGCCAGGCCCATATCAAAGGCTCGAATATCGATCAGAGGGATTCCGTATTCTTCCGAGGCTGAGGAGGCCAGGAGGCTCGGGTCTGCGGACTGGTTCTTGATCAACCAGCTCAATAGAGTTTTATTTTTTTTATTTGATTGAACAGACGCAGCTTCTGCCGTTGCTTCATCCAGGATATTGGATGAAACAAGTTTGCGGGCAAGTCCCTGCAAGTTATTACTTACTGTGAACTCCGTGTTCATCAGAGGGCTTCTCCATTTCCCAGGTTTAATTATATCCCTTTATTAGTTATGTATTGCAAGTGTTTGTGACTAAAAGAATAAATTATATGAAAGTTAACGTCTGAATGTGGAGCATAGCAAATACAGAAGTTAGCATCAAAATACTGGGGTTCTGATATGAAAAACCCCCAAGCAAGGCCCGGGGGTTTTTCGAGACTGCTCTAACAGTTTCGGGCAAATCAGTTTCGGCAGCTGGCCGGAACCTGCGCGAGATTAGTGGCATCGGACGTGCAATCCCACTGCCAGTGACCACCGGTCGTATTGGTAGTCGTCAGCGTGATCGTCATATCATTATCGCCACCCGTATTCTGAGTCAGGATCGCAACCGTGTGTCCGGTTGCTGCATTGCAGGCTTGACCGCCCAGCGTGACTGAAGCGACATAGTCTTCGTCTCCCGTGCCCCCAGTGAAGGAATAGCCCGTGTCAGCTGCGGTTGCAGATGCTGTGTCGTCAGACTGACAAGTCTCGGTAACTGCAAGCTTGGCAGAGGCGCCAACGGACAGTGATTCGCCAACTTTGGCGCGAACGGTGTAATCCTGGTACGCCGGAATGGCGAGAGCCAGCAGAATGGCGATGATCGCGATAACGATCATCAGTTCGATAAGAGTAAAACCTTTGGAAACGCGTTTCATATTTTTCACAACTAATACCCTCCTGGTATGAATATGGTGCATGCCACCATTTCTTAAATATCCCTATAGAAAAAAGGGATGCCTAAACATTAAAGCAAATCCTATGCCAAATAACTTTAGCTATGAATTACAGGTGTTTATATCGTTTTGTTCAAGCCAAGTCAATAACTAATTTATGGCCAGTGTCAGGTTGTGACAATAAATGTCAGTTACTGACGATATTTTTCACCTAGTCTGTCCGCTATTTTTCAGTCGATTTCGAATTTTTTCAGCTTGTAGCGGAATGACCGGAAGCTGATGCCCAGCATCTCGGCTGCGCGGGTCTTGTTGTACTTAGCCTTCTTCAATGCGTCCTCGAGCATTTTTTTCTCGATGTTCTCGATGTAGTCGTCCAGCGATTCGTCTTCGCCCTTGATGGCGTCCGCGCTCGGGGCCGGGGCGCCGCCGGGGTCGCCGACGTCCACGTGCTCGAGCATCAGGTCATCGGGGGTGATGGTTTTGCCGTCGCTCATGGTCATGGCGCGCTGCAGGATGTTGATCAGTTCGCGCACGTTGCCGGTGTAGTGATGGCTCTGCAGGGCCTCCATCGCCTCGGGGGAAATTTCCGGGGGTTCGTCGCCGCTCCATTGTTCACTGATGTCGGCCAGGAAGTGCCGGGCCAGCACGGGGATGTCCTCGGTGCGTTCGCCCAGGCCGGGCATGTTCAGTTCGATCACGTTCAGTCGGAAATACAGGTCGCTGCGGAATTTGCCCTCCTCGACCAGCGGCTTGAGCGGCTTGTGGGTGGCGCTGAGAATGCGCACGTCGACTTTGACTTCCTTGCGCGCGCCAATCGGCATCACGGCTTTTTCCTGGATCACGCGCAGCAGCTTGACCTGCATGTGCAGCGGCAGGTCGGCCACCTCGTCGAGCATCAGGGTGCCGCCGTCGGCCGCCTGGAACAGGCCCTGCTTGTCCTCGTTGGCGCCGGTGAAGCTGCCCTTGGTGTGGCCGAAGAACTCGCTTTCCATCAGTTCGGTGGGGATCGCGCCGCAGTTGACGGGGATGAACGGCTCGTCGACGCGCGGGCCCAGGTCGTGGATCAGCTTGGCCGCCAGTTCCTTGCCGCTGCCGGAATCGCCGCTGACCAGCACCGGCGCCTGGCTGCGTGCCAGCTTGGCGATCATGGCCTTGCACTGTTGCATGGCGGGGGACGAGCCGATCAGGCGGTCGAGCTTGGCGTCCGAGACCTTCAGCTTGACTTCGCCGCCCTCGGCGGTCGGCGCTTCCTGCACGTTGCTCTCGCGCAGCTTCAGCGCGGTATTCACCAGTTTGCGCAGGATGGCCAGGTCGACAGGCTTGGAGACGAAATCGAAGGCGCCCAGCTTCAGGGCGTAAACCGCATCCTCGATCTTGCCGTGGGCGGTGATCATCGCGGTGGGCAGGTTGGGGTATTTCTCGGCGATCTCCTTGACCAGGTCCAGTCCGTTGCCGTCGGGCAGGCGCATGTCGGTCAGGCAGAAGCTGAAGTCATCGTCGGCCAGTGCGCTGCGGGCAGTGGTCAGGTCTTCGACGGTGGTGACCTCCAAGCCCATGCGGCTCAGCGTGAGGTTGAGCAGTTCGCGGATGTCGGGTTCGTCATCGATGACGAGTACTTTCTGGGAGTTCGTGTTCATTTTTTTCCATGGTGCCTGGAAGTAGAATGCCGCTGCACACGCTGCGGGATTCGTCACCCCGGGGGGATCCTACGTTTTACCCGGCGCGATTTTTGCCGGTGTCGTCCCCAAGAGGGCTCCTACAGGGGCCCCTGATCCGACATTATATATGAGAAGGGCGCGTTTCTTCTTATTCCGGCTCTGCCTGCACGCCCTTGGCAAGCGCCATGCGAATGTGGAACTGCGCCCCCTCGCCCGACAGGGAGTCTACCGTAAGATCGGCCTGGTTTGCTTCACAAATTTGCCGGGCAATGTACAGGCCCAGGCCGGAGCCTTCCTTACGGGTGCTGTAAAAGGGCTCGAATATTTTGCTGAGCTGGTCTTCTTTGATACCCGGGCCGTTATCGGCAATGGTGATAACGCAGAATCCGCTCTCCTCGTCGGTGTTCAATTGCAGCTTTACCTTGGGCGTCATGTTGTGGCGGCTGGCGTGGTCGCTGGCATTGTCCAGCAACTTCCACAGGCACTGGTGCAACTGGCTTTTGTCATACAGCACGTAGGCCTCGTCCGCGTCGAAAGAAGTCAGGAACTCCAGCGAGTGGTTCACCTTGGAGGTTTCGAACTCCATCGCGAATTCCGGCAGGAACTCGTGCAGTGGCACCACGTCGGGCTGAGACTGCTCGCGCCGGGACAGCTGCAGGATGTTCTCGACGATGCCGTTCATGCGCTTGGCGTGGTTCTGGATGATGTGAATCAGCCGCATTTCGGCAAGTCGGATTTGCGGCGATTCCTCGAGCAACTGGCTGGCGTGGTTCAGCGCCGACAGGGGATTGCGGATTTCGTGGGCGATGCTGCCGGACAGCTTGGCCAGGGAGTTGACCGAGAGCTCGACGGCGCGGCGTGCGACGACGTTGTTGTCGGTCAGGAAGATCATGGCGCCCAGGCCGGACTCCGCCGGCAATGCAACGAAACTGGGCAGGATATTGGCCTGGCTGGCTTCCAGGGTCAGGGGTTTGGGATCGCTGGTGGGGTAGCGTTTCCACGTTCGCAGGGCCTGGGCCAGCCGGGGCGAGAGCTCTTCCAACGGCCGCTGGCGATCTTCGGGGCTGCCCATCGAGAACAAGGCCGATTCGTTCATGATGCGCACGCGGTTATTCTCGTCCACCGCGATCACGCCGGTCCGCATGCGCCGGATGATCAGTTCGTTGGCCTGTTCGAGTTTGGTGAGAGCCGTTTTGCGCTTTTCAGCGATCAGCCGGTAATCGCGCGCCCAGTAGGCAAGTCGGTGGGCCAGGACGGCGGTGACCAGCGCGGTCATGCCGAACAGGCCGGCCTGGATAACGGTCGCGGCGTCGCCGTTCCTGAAAAAGAAACTTTCCAGGGCGGCCACAACCATGAAAAGTGCGGCAATCGAGGCCAGCAACAGGGCTCGGCGCAGCGGCAGGCTGATGGCTGCCGCGCCGCTGGTGAATACCAGCAGGATCCCGATGCCGTCCGAGATGCTGGACATCATGATGGCCAGCACGCCCAGGAACAGCACATCGGTGCTCAGCGAGAACTGCGCCAGGCGGTAGATGTCAATCAGCGACTCGCGTTCCCGGTACAGGTAAAGCAGGGCGGAAATGAAATACAGGACCAGCGTCGCGCTGGCGAAAAATTCACGCGACCAGGGCTCTGGCCAGCCCCACGCGGTGGCCAGATACGCGGCGCCCAGGATCAGGGTGAGCATCAGCCGGTACAGATCGATGTAATTGACGATCTTGTGCGTCAGCGGTTCCGGCAGGGGCCAGGAGATGTAATTTCTCTGGCTGTTCATGCCGTGCCCGTCGAATTGGGTGTTCTCAGAAAAAGCAATCCCTCGCCCTCCAGGAGCCGCTTTTGGTTTTCCACTCGACGCGAGTATACCACCGAGGCGGTTTTTCCCGGCGTGCGCTTTGATTTCGCGGGTTAAACGGGTGAAAATACCGAGCCTTGATCGCATCCCGCAATCCGGACACGAGGCCGGCCCCGAAACCGGCAAGAAAATCGCCAGTGACTCTCGAGGAGAACGCATGAACTTTCACGAATACCAGGCGAAGGACCTTTTCGCCTCCTACGGAATTCCCGTGCCGCGGGGCATCGTCGCTTCCACGCCGCAAGCCGCCGTCGCGGCGGCCCGAGAACTGGGCGGCGAGATCTGGGTGGTCAAGGCCCAGGTTCACGCCGGCGGGCGGGGCAAGGCGGGCGGCGTGAAGCTGGCCAAGTCCCTCGAGGAGGTTCGCAACGAGGCCGAGCGCATGCTCAGCATGAAAATCAGCACCTACCAGACGGGCGGGCTGGAACTGCCGGTGGACAACGTGCTGATTGCCGAGGCGGTGGATATCGCCAGCGAGCTCTACCTTTCCGCGCTGATCGACCGCGTTCACCGCTGCGTGACCTTCATGGGTTCCGCCGCCGGTGGCGTGGACATCGAGCAGGTCGCGGCCACCGAGCCGGAGAAGCTGATCACGGTGCAGGTCGACAACACGGCCGGCCTGCAGCCATTCCAGGCGCGGCAGATGGGTTTCGGCATGGGGCTCAACGGCACGCAGGTGCGGCAACTCACCCAGATCATGGGTGGCATCTACCGCCTGTTCCGGGACAAGGACCTGAGCCTGGTCGAGGTCAACCCGCTGATCATCACCGAAGCGGGCGACCTGCTGGCGCTGGACGCCAAGATCAACGCCGACAGCAACGCACTGTTCCGCCATTCCGACCTGGTCGCGATGCGCGACGAGGCCCAGGAAGACCCGGCCGAACTCGCGGCCAGCAAGCACGACCTCAACTACGTCACCCTCGACGGCAACATCGGCTGCATGGTCAACGGCGCCGGCCTGGCGATGGCCACAATGGACGTGATCCAGCTGCACGGCGGCGAGCCCGCCAACTTCCTGGACGTCGGCGGCGGCTCCAACGCGGCCCGCGTGGCCGAAGCCTTCAAGCTGATCGTTTCCAGCGAGCGCGTCGAAGCGATACTGGTGAACATCTTTGGCGGCATCGTCCGCTGCGACGAGATTGCCGAGGGCATCATCGCCGCGGTCAGGGAAGTGGGCGTCAGCGTGCCGGTAGTGGTTCGCCTGGAAGGCACCAACGTCGACAAGGGCAAGCAATTACTTAACGAGAGCGGACTGGCGATTATCGCTGCCGACGATTTGAACGACGCGGCGCACAAGGCCGTCGCGGCCGCGGCCTGAGGAGAACCGGAATGAGCGTACTGATCAACAAGAACACCCGGGTCATCTGCCAGGGCTTTACCGGCAACCAGGGCACTTTCCATTCAAAGCAGGCCATCGAGTACGGCACCAACGTGGTCGGTGGCGTCACGCCCGGCAAGGGCGGCCAGACCCATCTCGATCTGCCGGTGTTCGACACTGTTAATGACGCGGTGGCCGAAACCGGCGCCGACGCCAGCGTGATCTACGTGCCGCCGCCGTTCGCGGCCGACGCCATCCTGGAAGCGGCTGATGCCGGCATCCGGGTCATCGTGGCGATCACCGAGGGCATCCCGGTGCAGGACATGATGACGGTGAAGGCCGTTATCGAAGAAAAGCCGGACACCTGGCTGATCGGTCCCAACTGCCCGGGCATCATCACGCCGGGCGAGTGCAAGATCGGCATCATGCCCGGCCAGATCCACGCCAAGGGCCGGGTGGGCGTTGTCTCGCGCTCCGGCACGCTGACTTACGAGGCCGTGCATCAAACGACCCTGGCGGGCCTCGGTCAAACGACCTGCATCGGCATCGGCGGTGACCCGATCCAGGGCATGAATTTCATTGATGTGCTGCGCTTGTTCCAGGACGACCCCGACACCGAGGGCATGATCATGGTGGGCGAAATCGGCGGTTCGGCCGAGGAAGACGCGGCCGAGTTCATCGCCGACCACGTCACCAAGCCGGTGGTGGCCTACATCGCCGGCGTCACGGCGCCTCCCGGCAAGCGCATGGGCCATGCCGGCGCCATCATCGCCGGCGGCAAGGGTACGGCCGAGGCCAAGTTCGAGGCGCTCGAAGCAGCCGGCGTGACCACCGTCCGCTCCCCCGCCGACCTCGGCCGCGCGATCCAGGAACGCCTGTAGGCGCGCCTTCAGGAGCGACGTAAGTCGCGATTTCACCGGGGTCAGGTCAATCGTGACCTCCGGTTCTTTGGAGAACAGATGATCGCGACTTACGTCGCTCCTACAGGGGGAATGGTGGTACGGTTTTTTTCATGAATGACTCGATTCTGACCATCGCCCTTGCGCAACACGATTTTCTGGTGGGGGACATCTGGGGCAACCTGGAAAAATCGTTGCGCCTGCTGGACGAGGCCCGTGCGGCCAAGGCCGACCTGTTGCTTTTTCCCGAGATGGCGCTGTCGGGCTATCCGCCCGAAGACCTGCTGCTGCGCCCCGGTTTCCTGGAAGCCTGCCGCGAGGCGACCGGGCAGTTCACGGCGGCGGTCAGCGGCATCGATGCGGTGTTTGGGCATCCCTGGGACGAGAACGGTGTTCGTTACAACGCCGCCAGCTGGATTAGGGAAGGGCAAGTGCTGGGGCGCTATTTCAAGAAGCACCTGCCCAATTACCTGGTGTTCGACGAACACCGCTATTTCACCGCGGGCGGCGATCCGCTGGTGGTTGAAATCCGCGGCGTGCGCACCGGCGTCATTATCTGCGAGGACGCCTGGCAACCCGGTCCCTCGCTTAGCGCCCGAGAGGCAGGCGCCGAACTGCTGCTGGTGCCGAACGCCTCGCCCTACCGGGCCAACAAGCAGGCCGACCGCGTGGCCACGCTGGCCGGCCGGCACGAAGAAACCGGTCTGCCCATCGTGTACTGCAACCTGGTCGGCGGCCAGGACGAACTGGTGTTCGACGGCCGCAGCCTGTTGATGGATCGCGGCGGCCACGTGGCAGCCCCCGGCCCCCATTGCGAAGAGGCCTTGTTGCTGGCCGATTTTTCCCCAGACGGAACCCTGTCCTGGATTGGTGGTTACACAGATCCCGATGCTCCATCCCCGCCTCCGTCAGCCCAGAGCGCCACCCCGTCATCCCGCGATTTGCGCAGCGAATATCCGGGACCTCCCCCAGCCGGCGGGAAGATCCCGGGTCAAGCCCGGGATGACGCTTTTGCGCCCGATGAAAAGGTTGCGGAAATCTACACCGTGATCACCACCGGCCTGCGCGACTACGTCCGCAAGAACGGTTTCAGCGACGTGGTGTTCGGCCTGTCGGGCGGCATCGACTCGTCCCTGGTGCTGGCCCTCGCTGCCGACGCGATGGGCCCCGACCGCGTGCACACGGTCATGATGCCCTCGCGCCATACCTCGGGCCTGAGCATCGAGTTGGCGCAGGAACAGGCGGTGCAGCTGGGTGTGGACCATCGCTGCATCTCCATCGAGCCGCCTTACGAGGCGCTGTTGACGCTGCTGGGCCCCTCGTTCGCCGGGCAGGCCCCCGACGTGACCGAAGAGAACCTGCAGGCGCGGGTGCGCGGCAACATCGTGATGGCCCTGTCCAACAAGTTTGGCTGGCTGCCCCTCGTGACCAGCAACAAGAGCGAGTTTGCCGTGGGTTACTGCACGATCTACGGCGACATGTGCGGCGGTTTCGCGCCGCTGCTCGATTGCAGCAAGGAGCGCGTGTACGAGCTGGCGAGATACCGCAACACGCTCTCGCCGGCCATTCCGGAAAACGTGATCAGCCGCCCGCCGTCCGCCGAGCTCGCGCCGGATCAAAAGGACGAGGACTCGTTGCCGCCCTATGCCTTGCTGGACGAAGTGCTGCAGCGCTACGTGGAGCAGGACGGGTCGGTGGAAGACATCATCGCGGAAGGCTACGACGCCGACATGGTGCGGCGCGTGGCGCGGCTGGTGCTGCTCAACGAGTACAAGCGCCGCCAGGGGCCACCTGGTGTGCGCATTACCTCACGCGCGTTCGGCCGTGACCGGCGTTACCCGATCACCTCGGGCTGGCGCGATGTTTGAGCTGGGCGGTCGTTGGGGGTGGGTTTAGCTCCGGCTTATCGCGACTTGCGTCGCTCCTACAACGCCATGATGTAGTCGAGATTTAATCAACCGGGGTCAGTCGAACGGCCAGAGAATGGCGCTCCAGTCGCGCGGCTTGCGCTTGCCCTGGGTGTAATAGTAGTCGGGATAATTCAGCGCGAGCACATCCCAGGAGCTCTCCGCCAGATCGTTCAGCTCGAGCTCGCCGTAGGCCGTGTGCATGATGCGCAGCGCCTCGGGGATGCTGGGGGTGTTGGGATAGACCTCCACGGCATAGCGCGCACGGTTGGCGGCGGCGATGTAGGCTTCACGGCGCAGGTAGTACTCGGCCACGATCACCTCGTAGGCTGCCAGGTTGTTGCGCAAAAAGACCATGCGCTGGCGCGCGTCGGGTACGTAGCGGCTGTCGGGGAAGCGGCGGATCAACTCCTGGAAGTCGAGGAAGGCGTCTTGCGCCTGCGACTGGTCGCGGTCACGCACCCGGCTTGGCAGCATTTTCTCCAGGAAACCCAGGTTCTGTTCGTAATTGACCAGGCCCTTCAGGTAAAAGGCGTAATCCACGCTTGGATGCGTCGGGTAGGTGCGGATGAAGCGGTCCAGCGTGGACAAGGCTTCCTCTGACGCCCCCCGGCGGAAGAAAGCGTAGGACAGGTCCAGCATCGACTGTTCGGTGTAGCGTCCGAAGGGATAGCGGGTCTGAAGCGCCTTGTATAGGGCGATGGAACGATCCCAGGAGCCTGCATCCAGCGAACTCTTGGCCTTCTCGTACAAATCGTCCGCGGTGATATCCGCCACGTCGTTGCGGTCTTTGCTACAGCCCGACAGCAGGACAGCGCAGGCCAGGAGCAGCACGGAAAATAAGCGGGTCAGAACAGGGCGAGACAGCATCAAAGAAACCAGGGATTCGGTGGAGGCGAAATGATAACGGAAAAGCGAGGTGTGCGACAATGTCGGCGATGAGGTTTGAAAGGGAAATTCGACTCGATGCGGTAGTGCCGCCGGAACTCGCGGGCTCGCGCCTCGACGTTGCCGCGGCTGAATTATTTCCGGACTACTCGCGCGCCCGACTGCAAAAATGGATTCGATCGGGCGAGCTGGTGGTTGACGGCCAGGCCTCCAAACCCACGTTGAAAGTGTGGGGTGGCGAATCCCTGCAACTCGCCGCGGTGGCGCACGCCGAGGGCGAGGTCTATCCGCAGGATATCCCGCTGGACGTGCTGCACGCCGATGAGGACCTGCTGGTGCTCAATAAGCCGGTCGGGCTGGTTGTGCACCCCGCCGCCGGCAACCCCGATGGCACGCTGCAAAACGCCTTGCTTCATTTCGACCCTGATCTGGCCGCGATACCGCGGGCCGGTATCGTGCACCGCCTGGACAAAGACACGTCAGGAGTGATGGTCGTGGCGCGCAGTCTGCGGGCCCATGCCTCGTTGGTGAGGCAACTCCAGAGCCGGCGGATGAGCAGGGTCTACCGGGCCGTGGCCTGCGGAGCTGTGGTATCCGGCGGAACCGTGGACGCACCGATTGGACGACACCCAAGGGATCGAAAACGCATGGCGGTGGTGGGTTCCGGCAAGCCGGCCGTCAGCCATTTCCGCGTCGTGCAGCGCTTCGGCGGCGTCACGAACGTCGAAGTTTCGCTGGAATCGGGGCGCACGCACCAGATCCGCGTACACATGGCGCACATCGGGCATCCGCTGGTGGGCGACCCGATTTACGGTCGCCAGCGATGTGCCCGGGCCGAACTCTCCGCCGAGCAGTACGAGGCCATTCGTGCGTTCCCGCGGCAGGCCCTGCACGCGTTTCGCCTGAAGCTGGCGCACCCGGACGGCGAGCGCAGCGTGAATTTCACGGCGCCCATTCCACAGGATCTGGCGGAGCTGTTATCCTGCCTCGAAGCATGCAAGGAAGCCGAGAGCGGCGAGGAGAGTTAGCAAGGTGAACGCGTCATGGAACAGCACCAGCGGGCTGCTTGGCCCGTTGAAAGCGAACTGGCGGCCATTCCTCGTCATCCACCTGGCCGTGTCCTTTTTCGTGCTGGTCGTGTTGACCCCGCTGTCCGCGATCCTGGTGAGGATGCTGGTCCTGCTCTCCGGCGACCCGGCCCTCTCGGACCAGGACATCCTGCTGTTCGTGCTCAGCCCCTCCGGTTTCCTGGCGTTGCTGGTGCTGGTGGCGGTGCTCTCTTTTATCGTGTTCCTGGAATACGCGGCGCTGGTGACGGCGGCTTGGCTGGTCGAGAAGGATCGGCCGGCGCCGGTGGGCGGTATCCTGATGTTTCTCGCCGCGAATGCGCCACGCGTGTTCGGGCTGGCGATCTGGATTTTCCTTCGCGTCCTGCTCTTCAGTCTGCCGTTCCTGGCCATGCTGGTTGGAATTTACCTGGCCCTGCTGGGTGAATTCGACATCAATTATTACCTCGCGGCCAAGCCGGGCGAGTGGTACACGGCCCTCGGACTGGCGGTCGTCGTGCTCGCGGGCTGGGCGGCGATGGTGCTTTACCTGATGAGCGGCTGGATCTTCTCGCTGCCGTTGCTGTTACTCGGCGATGTCGGGCCGAAACCGGCGATCGCCACCAGCGTGGAAGCCTGCCAGGGGCGGCGGATCGACATCTTGCGCGCCGTGCTCGGCTGGGTTCTGTTCAGCCTGGCGCTGCTGCTGGCAGGCTCGCTGCTGACCGCACTCGTCTCCTGGCTGTTGATGCCCTCGCAGGCGGGGTCGCTGAACCACTTGCTGGTTTCACTGAGCCTCGCCTCGCTGTTCAGCTTGCTGCTGTCCTTCCTGGCCACGTTCATCATCACCGCCCTGATGGCCCTGTTAATTTTGAAGCTGTTCCAGGCTTTCGGGCTGTCGCGGATGGTGGATTCGGGCGTCTACGCGCGGATCGGATCGGCCCGCAAACCGCCCATCGGGGGCAAGGCGGTGGGGATCATTTCCCTGGCAGCCGCGTTCGTGGCTCTGGTCGTCGTGCTCGGATCCGTGAACCAGCTGCGGTTCGAAGCGGAAACCGAAGTGATGGCGCACCGCGGCGCCTCGGCGGCGACGCCGGAAAACACGCTGGCCGCGATCAGCGGGGCGATCGAGAGCGGTGCGCAATGGGTTGAGATCGACGTTCAGGAGGCGGCCGACGGCGACATCGTCGTGATCCACGACAGCGACCTCAAGAAGGTCGGCGGCGTGCCGATGGTGGTGGCCGACAGCACGGTGCGCGAGCTCAAGTGGGTGGATGTCGGATCGTGGTTCGACCTGTCGTTCAACCAGGAGCGCATCCCCACGCTGCGCGAGGTGCTCGACCTGTGCAAAGACCGGATCGGCGTCAACATCGAGCTCAAGTATTACGGCTCGGAAACTCGCCTGGAACAGAGCGTGGCGGAAATCGTGGACGCGGCCGGCATGACCGACCAGGTCATGGCGATGTCGCTGAGCCTGCCGGGCGCCCGGAAAATGAAGAGCCTGCGACCGGACTGGAAGGTCGGCTTGCTGTCATCGGTTTCACTGGGTGACCTCGGAAAACTGGATGTCGATTTCCTGGCACTGAACGCCCGTGTGGCCACCCGCCCGCTGGTGCGCCGATTGCACGCCCAGGGCAAGCAGGTATTTGCGTGGACGGTGAACGATGCGGTCGGCATCTCCGCGATGGCCGGGCGGGGTGTGGACGCCATCATTACCGACGAGCCGGCGCTGGCTGTCAATCTGCTGGAGCACCGCAGGCAACTCGATCCCCACGAGCGCATGATCCTGGCGCTGGCCGAGCTGTTCGACCGCCCGTCGCTGCTGGCCGAGCAGTGATGGGGCTCTTACGCTTTAACGGGCATTGAGCGCTTTGCAGAGGGCGGCGGTTTGGTCGTCTCGGGTGCAGTGGCTGAACACGAAGCGGGCGAGGTCGTTGCGGCCGGGCCACTTCAGGAACTCGACGCCGTGGCGTTCCAGGTGGTCAAAGCCCTCCGCGGTCCAGCGCATGAATACCTCGTTCGCTTCGACCGGAAATTCCAGTTCGGCGCTCTCATGCGACTCGACGGCGGCCGCGAAGGTCGCGGCCTGGCGGTTGGCGTTGGCCGCCATGTCGAGCCACCGGTCCTCTTCTAGATAAGCCAGCAGCTGGGCTGAGACGTAGCGCATCTTGCTCAGCAGATGGCCCGAGCGTTTACGCAGTCGCTCGGCGTGATCCCGCAGTTCGTGGCGGCCGAACAGCAACAGGGCCTCGGCGGCCATGCAGCCGTTTTTGCTGGCCCCGAAAGACAGCATCTCGATACCGGCGCGCCAGGTGGTGTCGGCCGGGCTGCAGCCCAGTCGGGCCACCGCGTTTCCGAAGCGCGCGCCGTCCATGTGCGTGGCCATTCCCCGGTCCCTGGCCATGTCGCACAGCGCGGCCACCTGCTTTGGCGTGTAAACCGTCCCGCACTCCGTACTCTGGGTCAGGCTGATCGCGGAGGCGGCGTAACTGTGAACGCCGTGGCCGGTGTTGGCCTTCATCGCGTGCTCCAGTGCGGTCGCATCGATGCGGCCGTTCTCTCCGGCTACCGTCACGAGCCGCAGACCGTTGCCGAAAAACTCCGGGGCGCCGGCCTCGTCGTTGTAGATGTGCGCGTGCTGCTGGCAATACACCGCGCCCCAGGGCGGCGTGACCGCCGCCAGGGCGACGCTGTTGGCCACCGTGCCGGTGCTGACCGGCAGCACCCGCGTTTCGGTCTCGAACACCTCGCTGAACGCCGTGTCCAGTTGTTGCGAAAGGGTGTCGTCCGCGTAGGCCCATGCCGAACCGGAATTGGCCTCCACCACGGCGGCCACGATGGCGTCGGCGGCGGGTGATTCGTTGTCGCTTCGGAAGTTCAGATTCATCCGGCCATTATAGTTTTCCACCCCCTCCAACGTAAGCCTTGATCTGCTGCAACAGCGAGGAAGGTCGCGATACACCCCGGTGTCGCCCTGCAAGCATTCCCTTAATTCAGTTCGTGATACCTCGAGCCGTTACGAAGATATAATGCCCTGCCTATGAACGCCGCCAACCTCATCCGCGACACGCGATCCCGGCTCGGTGAGATCATGAGCGCGGATGCCGCCTGGTGCCGCAAACGGCTGTCCGGGATTTCGCGCCAGTTGGGGCAGGGCAAGCAGGTCGACAAGGCATTGCAGCAGGTGGTGTCGCGCTTCACGCAGTCACGGAACCGCGTCAAACAGCGCGCGCGTTCGGCCCCCGCACCCGGCTACGCTCCGGACCTGCCGATCACGGCGCACCGCGAGGAAATCCTCGAAGCCATCGCGGCGCACCAGGTGGTCATCGTGGCCGGCGAGACGGGATCAGGAAAAACCACGCAGTTGCCGAAGATGTGCCTGGAAGCCGCCCGGGGCGTGCGCGGCCTGATCGGCTGTACGCAGCCGCGCCGCATCGCGGCGCGCGCCATGGCGGACCGGGTGGCCGAGGAACTGGGGGTCGAGCTGGGCAGTGTGGTTGGCTACCAGGTGCGTTTTCGAGAGAGGACCAGCCCGGACGGCTACGTCAAGTTCATGACCGACGGCATCCTGCTGGCCGAGGCCCTCGGTGACCGCTTCCTCGACGCTTACGATACGATCATCATCGACGAGGCGCACGAACGCAGCCTGAACATCGATTTTCTGCTCGGCTACCTGAAAACCCTGCTGCCGAAGCGACCGGACCTCAAGCTGATCGTCACCTCGGCCACGATTGATACCCGGAAATTTTCGAATCACTTCAGCGACGCCCCGGTCATCGAAGTGTCTGGTCGCGGCTACCCCGTCGACATCGTGTACCAGCCTTTGGCGAACGACGGTGAGGGCGATGACCGAGGCGGGCGCGACCTCTACCAGGGCATTGCCGACGCAGTGCGCCGGCTGAACCGTACCGACCCGCGCGGAGACATCCTGGTGTTTTTGTCGGGCGAGCGTGAAATCCGCGAAGCCGCCGATTTCCTGGGCAGGGCAGGGGGCGCGCGGGGAGGGCGGAACACCGACATCCTTCCGCTCTATTCACGCCTGTCCTCGGCCGAGCAGCGCCGCGTATTCCACCCCGGCGAAAAACGCCGCATCATTCTGTCGACCAACGTCGCGGAAACCTCGCTGACCGTGCCGCGCATCCGCTTCGTTATCGATTCGGGGTTGGCGCGCATCAGCCGATACGGGCACCGCAGCCGAATCCAGCGTCTGCCGATCGAACCCGTCTCGCAGGCCAGTGCGCGCCAGCGAGCCGGCCGTTGCGGACGACTCGGCCCGGGTACCTGCGTGCGGCTCTACAGCGAGGAGGATTTCGAGAACCGCCCCGAGTTCACCGAGCCGGAAATCCTGCGCACCTCGCTGGCCTCGGTGATCCTGCGCATGCTGACCATGAACCTGGGCTCGGTCGAGGACTTTCCCTTCGTCGACAAGCCGGCGCCCCGCATGATCAACGATGCCTACCAACTGTTGTTTGAACTGGGCGGGCTCGACCGTGAGCGCGGTGTCACCGATACGGGCCGCCGGCTGGCGCGTTGGCCGATGGACGTCCGACTGGCCCGGATAGTGGAGGAGGGCGCTGCCGAAGGCTGCCTGGAAGACATGATGGTGTTGGCCGCTGCGCTCAGTATCCAGGACCCGCGAGAGCGGCCGCTCGAGGCGCAGTCCGCGGCGGACGAGGCGCACGGGCGCTTCGCCGATCCCAAGTCGGATTTCGTAACGCTGCTGAAGCTCTGGCAGTACCTGCGCAAACTGCGCAAGTCGATCTCGGGCAACCAGTTCCGCAAGCGTTGCCGGCGCGAATTCCTGAACTGGCAGCGGGTGCTGGAATGGTTTGACCTGTACCAGCAACTGCGCAGCCAGGCCCGCGAGGACCGCCTCAAGCTGTCCGGCAGGCACGGCGGTTACGACGCGGTTCATCGCTGCCTGCTGACCGGGCTGCTTAGCCACGTCGGGCTCAAGCATCCTGAAGACAACAGCTACTCGGGCGTGCGTTCGCGCTCGTTCTACATCTTTCCGGGTTCCGGTCTGTTTGGCGCGAAGCCCAAGTGGTTGATGGCGGCCGAGATCGTCGAGACCACGCGTCCCTATGCACGCATCAATGCCGTGATCCGCCCGGAGTGGGTCGAGGACAAGGGCGCCCACCTGCTCAAGCGGCACTATTTCGACCCGCACTGGTCGCGCAAGCGCGGCGCCGTGATGGCCTGGGAGCAGGTCACCATGTATGGCCTGGTGATCGTGGAGAAACGCCGGGTTCGCTACCAGGACATCGACCGCGAGGAATCCCGCCGCATCTTCATCACCGAGGCGTTGGTCCGGGGCGAGTTGGACACCCGGGCCGCGTTCCGCGAGCACAACGAACGCATTCGCGCCGAGGTCGAGGCCATGGAGGCCAAGCGGCGCAAGCGCGACGTGCTGGCCGACGAGCGCGTGCTGTTCGATTTCTTCGACGCAAGAGTGCCCGAGGAGGTCACCGGCGCAAAGCGCTTCGAGCGTTGGTTGTCCGGCCTTCGGCAATCCGATCGCGAGCTGCTGTACCTGGGGCACGACGTGCTGATGAGGGACGACGCCGGCGGCGCGCCGCAAGAGCTGTTCCCCGATGAACTGCAAGTCCGTGGCCGACTTTTTGCGCTCAGCTACCATTTCGAGCCGGGTGCCGATGACGACGGCGTGACGCTGACGGTGCCGCTGGAACTGCTCAATACGCTGGACGCGGGGCGCCTGCAATGGCTGGTCCCTGGCCTGTTGCGCGACAAGCTGACGGCCCTCATTCGCCAGTTGCCCAAGCCGATGCGGCGCTCGCTGACCCCGGCTCCGAACTTCGCAGACGCCCTGGCCGAGGTGCTCCGCGAGCACGGGGGGCAACCGATGCTGGAGGCCTTGTCGGCCGAGATTCACCGCATGACGGGACTCGAGGTACCGATGTCCGAGCTGGACGAACGTCGCATCGATCCCCATTTCCGCTTTCTACTGCGGGTGGAAAATCGCGAAGGGGAGTGCCTGGCACGGAGCCGTGACCTGGACGAACTGCAGGAGCAGCTCGGCCGAAAAGCCCAGCGGCGCTTCATGGATCGCCAGGGGGCGGCATACAACCGTGACGGCGAGACCGATTGGGCCTTTACGACCCTCGAGGCCCGCGTAACGACCGGCAGCGGAGCGGTCGCTTTTCCGGCACTGGTCGACCAGGAGAAGGGTGTCGGGCTGCGCTTGTTCGATACCTGGGAAGAAGCGGCGCACGCTCATTCAGAAGGCGTGATCCGCCTGCTGCGCTTTCGCCTGGCGGACAAGCTGAAATACCTGGCCTCACACCACGGCCTCGACCGCAGGGCGCAGATGTCCTGGAGCAGCGTCGACAGCCCGGCGCGCTTGGCTGCCTCGCTGGTCCTGCGTAGCCTGGAGGACGCAGCCGGCGAGGTGACCGGCGTGCGAGACGAAGCGGCTTTCGACGCCTTGTGCGACCGGGTGCGAACATCGATCGGCAAGATCGCCAATGACTATGCCGCGTTGCTCAACGAGGCTCTTGGGCTCTACGGCGAGATGGCCCCGCGGGTCAGCCGCCTGGCCAGGACGCGGCCCGACGTTCACCACGACACCAGCACCCAGCTCGACGACATGCTCTACGCCGGATTCCTGCAGGATCTGTTCCCGGGTCGCCTGCAGCACTATCCGCGTTACCTCAGGGCGCTGCGAGAGCGCCTCGATCAGCTTGAGCTGGACCCCGCCAAGGACGCCGCCCGCCAAGCGCTGATCTCGCCCTGGTGGGCGCGTTACCTGGAAGCGCTGGAGGCGGGGCAGCTGTACGACCAGGCAATGGACAGCTACCGCTGGCTGGTCGAGGAGTACCGCGTTTCCGTTTTCGCGCAGAAGCTCGGAACGGCCGAAAAGGTGTCCGACAAGCGGCTGTCCGCGGCATGGCGGGCGACCGGTTCTTGATACAATGACGAACTCATGAGCGTTCAGGCCAACAAACCGGCAGTGCGATCCAGCGTAAGGAAAGAGCCCTGCGACTACCCCGATCTCAAGCGGTGGTTGTCGGCGTACCGCGAATCGGTCGGGCCTGCCAGTGACATGTGCGTCAAGCTTTTGCACGACCTGCACGAAGCGGGGGCGCTCGACCCTCACGCCACCGGCAGAATCTGCGAATTGCTGACGACGCTGGACGCCCTCTCGGCCGATCCCGTCACGATCTCCTGCGCGATGATCTTCGTGGCAGAGCAGGACGGCGCCGATATTCGCACGATCGTCGCTGCGTTGCCGGCTGCCGTGCGGCGCCAGGTGGAGGACCTGGAAAAGCTCAAGCATTACGAGTCCGGTCAGCCACTGGAGGGCACGGAGCGCAGCGCCGAAGGTCTGCGGCGCCTGCTGCTGGCGCTGATCAAGGACGTGCGCGTCGTGTTGATCGATTTGTCCTGGCAGTTGGTGCTGCTGCGCGAGGCCGCCGAGGATGCCACGCTGGCAGAGCACCGTGCGCGCGAGACCATGCTGATCCACGCACCGCTGGCCAACCGGCTGGGTATCTGGCAACTCAAGTGGGAACTCGAGGACCTGGCGTTCCGCCATCTCGAACCGACGCAGTACCGCAAGATCGCCAACCTGGTGGCCGAGCACCGCACCGAGCGTGAGGCCTTCATCAAGCGCTTCATCACCCGGCTGCAAGAAGCGCTGGAGAAAGCCGGCATCCGGGCCGAGGTCAAGGGGCGGGCGAAACACATTTACAGCATTTGGAAAAAAATGCAGCGCAAAGGTCTGGATTTCCACCAGTTATTCGATGTGCGCGCGGTGCGGGTCCTGGTCGATGATTTGCCATCGTGTTACAGCGCGCTGGGCTTGGTGCACACCATGTGGCAACCCATCCCCGGCGAATTCGACGACTACATCACCACGCCCAAGGGCAATAATTACCAGTCGTTGCATACCGCGGTGGCGAACCACGAAGGCAAGGCCGTCGAGGTGCAGATTCGAACCCAGGAAATGCACGAACACGCCGAGCTCGGTGTGGCGGCGCACTGGCGCTACAAGGAAGGCGGCCCCACCGACCCGGCGTTCGACAACAAGATCGCAATCATGCGCCAGCTGCTGGATTCCTCCGACGAAGACCTGGACGACGAGAGCCTGCTGGACAGCTTCCGCTCGGCGACCAGCGAGGACCGCGTCTACGTGCTCACCCCGCGCGGTCAGGTGGTGGACCTGTCGCTCGGGTCCACGGTGTTGGATTTCGCCTACCAGGTGCACACCGAGGTTGGGCATCGCTGCCGTGGCGCCAAGGTCAACGGGCGCATCGTGCCGCTGACTTACGCGGTGAGCACCGGGGAGCGCGTCGAGATCCTCACCGCCAAGCACCCTAACCCGAGCCGCGACTGGCTGAATCCGAAACTGGGCTACATCAACGGCGCCCGCGCCCGCGCCAAAGTGCGCCAGTGGTTCAAACGCGAGAGCCGGGACGAAAACTTGCAGGCCGGTCGCGAAGCCCTCGAGGCGGAAAGCCGCAAGCTGGGTACCGACCTGTCCGAGTTGCCGGATATGCTCGAGAAGTTTCATCAAAACAGCCAGGACGACCTGTACGTCGCGATCGGCAACGGTGAACTGACCGCCGGTCAGGTGATCAGCGCGATCGCCCGCAAGAAGGCCGCCGAGGTCGAACCCCAGGCCGAAGACCTGGTGACCCGTCAGCCCGTTCGTCAGCGGGGAGAAATAACGGACCGCGCCGGCGATATCGTGATCGAAGGGGTTGGAAACCTGATGACAACGATAGCCCGCTGCTGTCACCCGGTTCCGGGCGACCCGGTTGTCGGATACGTGACGCAGGGCCGCGGCGTGACTATCCACCGTGAAGACTGCGGCCAGGTCGTTCACTGGCGGGCGGAAAACAGCCCGCGGCTCTTGCAGGTGAACTGGGGCGCCAAGCCTGCCACCAGCTACTCGGTACAGATTCTGGTCCGCGCCTATGACCGCCGTGACCTGATCCGCGACATCTCGACGGTGCTGTCGGCCTCCGAAACCCAGGTCACCGATATTCGCAGCCGGCTCGACGAGGCGCTGGACGAGGTAGCGATCAACCTGAAGGTCCGCGTCCGCGATTTCGAGCAGCTCAGCGAACTTCTGAGCCGCCTGGGCAGCGTTTCCAACGTGATCGAAGCCCGGCGCATGCGCCAGGCGTCCGGCTGACCCATTAAAACCCGGCCGTGCTGCCGTATACCCCCTTCCAGGGGACGCTCTCGCAGGGCGTACATCCCTGTATCGCTTGGTCTGAGCCCATCCAGGGCTCATACACGCCTGGAAGGGGGTATACGGCAGCACGGCCTGGTCCTGGGCAGAGGTGTGCAAATACGTGGTTTTCTGTAGGAGGCCCCTTGGGGCCGACCCGGATTTCTACGAAACGTTCGGCCCCAAGGGGACTCCTACGTGTCGGTACGGAGCCGCGTTCAGAGTTCAGAATCTCTTGCCGGAAACAGGTGCGACTAAAGCGTGCTCAGAAGCTCTTGCAGGCCGCGGCGGGCGGTTTCGACGGAGAAGTAGCGGTTGACGTTTTCCTGGCCGGAGGCCGAGACAAGGTTCCAGAGGGCTTCGTCTTGGTAGATTTTTACCACGGCGTCGGCGAATTCTTCGGGTGTTTCGGCCACGATAACGTCCCGGCCCGGTTCGGCGAACATGCCTTCGACCGCCATCGGGGAGGCGACGACCGGTTGGCCGCGGGCCATGCTCATGTTGACCTTGCCCTTGATGCCGGCGCCGTAGCGCACCGGCGCCACGGCCAGGCGGCAATTGTCCAGCCAGGGCTCCATGCTTTCGACGAAGCCCTGGAATTTCACGCCGTTGCCGTCCAGCGCCCGGATCGAATCCGGGGCCTTGCTGCCGATCAGGTGGAAGGTGACGCCCGGCAGACGCTCGCGGATCAGCGGCCAGATGCTGCCGACAAACCACTGCGCGGCGTCGATGTTCGGCGGATGCTGGTATCCGCCCACGAAATAGAGGTCTTTGCGTTCAGCCCAGGGTTTGAGGCTGCCGACCACCTCGTGGACGTTGGAGATGACGTGAACCCGGGCGTTCGGGGCTGCCTGCTCCAGCACCGATTTCTCGACCGGGCTGACGACCAGCGTGGCATCGGACGTATTGATCACGCCCAGCTCAGAACGGCGCGTCTGGGCCGCGGTCCGCCGGAGCGGCAGGCTGTCCTCGAGCTCGGCGAGCCGCTCTTCGCGCAGGTAGTGCAGGTCCACGGTATCAAACAGGAATCGCGCCTTTGGGCAGTGGCGCCGCACCAGGCTGACGTATTTCGAGGCTACGTAGTGCCGGCTGACCATCACCAGGTCCAGTTCCGGGCCTTGCTCGGAGAAAAAGTGCTGCAGCGACCGCAGCCACGGGTTGTAAGCGACCTCTATGCCCGCCTTTTGCAGGTCGAGGGTGTACTGGCCGGCAAAGGCCTGGTTGTCGGGCATGAAGGTCACGCCGTAGCCGAGGTCGCGGAAACACTTGAGGAGGTAAACCAGCCGCACGCTGCCGGAGTCCTGGTCGGGTTCCGGGGTGTAGGCGTCGATCACCAGAACGCGACCCTTGAGGCGATGGTCGCGCGCCCGACGGATCTCCGGGCGGTCATCGGGGTTAACGATCGGATCAGGGTGCTTCGCGAGTTCGTCTTTCCATCGCTCGAGGAATTTCTCGCGGTTTACCGCCTGGTACCGCTTCGTGCCCGTGGCCTCGTCGGTGCCCGACGTAACGCCTTCGTGGTGAACGACGGTCGCATTCGCATTGACGCGGACTTTAAGGCCACGCGCGCGGACGCGAAAGGCCAGATCGGTATCTTCGTAGTAAGCCGGCGCATAATGCCCATCGAAGCCGTCCAGCTCGCGGAACAGCGGCGCTCGCAGCGCGATACACGCGCCCGAGCAATAGTCGACTTCGCGCGTGTAGCGGTACTCGGGGCGATCGGGGTCGTCGAACTTGCCGTAGTTCCAGCCTGAACCGTCGTTGAAAACGATGCCTCCGGCCTCCTGCAGTCGCCCGTCCGGGTAGACCAGGCGCGCGCCCGCCAGGCCGGTGTCGGGAAATTGTTCAAATGTGTCGAGCAGGGCATCCAGCCAGCCGTCAAGGACCTGGGTGTCGTTGTTCAGCATCACGATAAAGTCGCCGCGTGCGTGCTCGGCGCCGCGGTTGCAGCTGCCGATGAATCCCAGGTTTTCGTCGTTGCGGATCGCCGTCACGCCCTCGATCTGCTGGAGATTCTCAAAACTGCCGTCGCTGGATGCATCGTCCACGACGATGACCTCGAAACGGGTGCGGCACCGCGTCTGTGCGAGCGAACTGAGGCAAGCGGTGGTGTAGACCCACTGGTTGAATACCGGGATCACGATGGACACGACAGGGTCGTCCGAACTCGGCAGACGTTTCGGCGCCTCGATGTCGCCGATCTCCGGCAGCCCGCCGGTTGTCGTTGTATCGGGATATCGCTTGCTGCGGTCCAGCTGTGCCCGGATCAGGGCGCCCTTCAGTCCACGGGTGCGGATGGTTCGACTGGCCTGCGAAATCAAAAGCGGCCAGCGAAGCGGGTTCCAGGCCTGCGCTTGGCTCAGGTTGGTCAGCAGCCGGCGGGCAAAACGCAGCGGCTTGGTGATTTTCCAGGAAGTACTGGCCAGAACGTTATCGTAATCGGATTGCAGATTGGCCAGCATGGATTGCAGCGTGTTGACGATTTCGTCGTGTTCACCGCGCTGGCGCTCCAGTTCAGACTCATATGTCCGCCGCGTCTCGTCGAGTTGAGCCTCCAGCTCGCCCACCCATCGTATCCGCCGTTGCTCTTCTTCATACCGCGCACGCTCGCGCTCTTCCGCCCACCGGGTGCGCTTTTCCACCTCATCCTGCAGGTCGTTCTTCTCCCGGCGCAAGGCCCGGGCTGCTGCCGCCTCCTGCATCCGCCCACCCGCCTCACCGGCGGTTTGGGCCATCTGCAGGTTGGCCGGGCGCCACGCACCCCGTGGCTGGCCGGCCAGGGCGGCGCAGAGTTCGCGATAGCGGGCAACCATGTCACCAACGCCGGGCAACTCGCCCTGATGCAGCGACTGGCGAACACGGTCGATCGCTTGCTGTTGCCCGTGCAGTTTGCGAACTTGCGATACCAATGCCTCGGCTGTCGGCTCGATCAGCCAGCCTGTCTCGCCGTCGCGTACGCGTTCTTCCAGGCTCCCGACGCGGGTGGCAATGACCGGAATACCCAACTGCAGCATTTCCGTGAGCGTGTAACTGAAGGTTTCCGGCACGATCGACAACAGGCCGGCCACGTGCGGCCCTATGCTGCCAAGGAGTTCGCGCAACTCGTCGCGATCGAACTGCAGTATGACATCGACGCCGCTACGGCCAAAAAACGCTTCGCCATACTTGTCGGCCCCCACCAGGTACAGGTGCGCGTAACGGGTGAGCTCCGGCAGGGCGTCGAGCAACAGTTGACGCCCCTTGCCGTCGTGGATGCGCCCCGGAACGAGAAGCCGCAGCTTGCCGTCCTCGCGGGCACGCGGAGCGATGAAGCCGTCGCCGCGCAATTCGGGTAGGCCGTGTGGAATGACCTCGATATGCTGCCCGGCCCAGGCCGGGTCGATCTGCTTGATCAGCGAAGCGACCGACTGGCTGGGGGCGGCCAGACGCACGCCCTGGCCGGCAACCGTCTTTCGCCAGCGCTGTCCCAGCGCCCGCCAACCGCTGGCATCGAGGTCGGCCAGCATCGGTAACACGTCGTGCGTTTCCAGCGCCGCCGCCAGGTCCACAACGTCATTGTCGCGCAGGTAAGGTCCGGGGTGCCGTCCGAGCAGGGGCCAGGCGGGGTAGAAGTCGTGCAGCACCTGGATGGTCGGCACACCGGTGTTCAACGCATCCAGGCTGTGCCCCACCAGCGAGGAGACGATGATGCGCCCGACGCCGTGGCGCTGAACGATTTCGGCGAGAACTTCGCGGTAGGCTGCGTTTTCCTCCATCGTCGAGCGTATGGCGGGTTGCACCCTCGGACCGTAGCTGCAGATGGGTGCTCTCGTTGTCCGCGTCGATAAAAGTGCTTACCCATTGCTCCACGCCGCCGCCCCAGCTGTGGGTCACGTGCAGGGTGACCGGCCGGTTCTTGTCCGTGTAGCGCGCCAGGTCTTCATCCGCTTGGGCGTTATTTCGCAACCAGTCCTCGAGCCGCTCGCTCAGCTTCGCCCAGGCCGTGGGGCGTCGCTCTTCGTGCGGGTCCAGTTGCTGACGGTCAAGCAGGTCTCGGTCCGGGTCGTGCACGTAGAGGTCGTCGGCCAGCAGTACACGGCCACCGGCAGCTGCAAGGCGTTGCAGGGCGTTGTTCTCCGACGTGTCCGGCTTGGCCAGAACCCGCGCGGCGGCGGACGAAAAGTAGGCGAGATGGGTCGGCCAGCGGTTCCATTCATGGATCAGGCCCGGACCGAGCAGGCTGACCAGGTGAGCGGCCGTCTCGCCGTCGGGCGTGGTCATCGGCCGTGCATCCAGGTCGCAAAACGGATTCAGACGGGGCTCGGCATTACTGAGCACGGTCAGTACAATAGGCGCCTTAGGGTCCAACTGCACCCGGGCGAGCAGCGCCGTCAGGGTTGTTTCGAGCGAATCGGGTACGCGCAAGCCATCGCGCGTCAACAGGAAAGCCCCGTTTTCGGCACTTTTTTGTTGCACAATGGCGCCGAGGCCGGTCGGCTTGCCGTCGTTTTGCTCTTTTGTGGAGGCGGGTGGTGTCATGGTTCCGGCCCGAGGACCAAAGGCCTACATTTTACACGTTTCATGGCGAAAACACGGAAGAAGACGAGAGCCAAGAGAGGCAAGACGGCCCCCGCCCGCAAGCGGCGCTGGGCCGGGCGCCTGTGGCGCCTATTTCTGCTGGCGCTCGGCCTGTTCCTGGGCCTGCTGGTTCCCTGGTTTGCTTACCTCAATTACCAGGTCACCACCGAGTTCGAGGGGCGCAAGTGGGATCTTCCAAGCCGCGTCTATGCACGCGCACTGGAGGTCTATCCAGGAGCACTGTTGACGCCGGGCGATCTGCGCGTCGAGCTCGAGACGGCAGGCTATCGTGAAGTGCCGAGCGCCTCGCAGCCTGGCCAGTTCAGTTTTACTGGCGGAACGGTGGACATCTGGCGCCGGTCTTTTCGATTCCAGGAAGGCGCTGAGGGAGAACAGCACGTTCGCCTGCGCCTGAGCGGACAATCGGTTAAATCCGTCGAGGCCGTATCGAACGGCCAGGAACTGGGTCTGTTCCGCCTGGAACCGGCCGAGATTGCCTCGATTTATCCGCTGCAGAAAGAAGACCGCACCCTGGTCGGGATTGCGCGCGTCCCGACGTTGTTGGTCACCGGCTTGCAGGCCGTCGAGGACCGGAATTTCAAGCACCACCATGGAATCGACCCCCGCGGTATCGCTCGCGCCATGCTCGCCAACCTGAAGGCCGGGCGGGCCGTGCAGGGCGGCAGCACCCTGACCCAGCAATTGGTCAAGAACTACTTCCTGAGCCGCGAGCGCACCCTTTTGCGGAAAGCCAACGAAGCGATCATGGCCGTGCTGCTGGAGTACCACTACGGCAAGGCCGAAATTCTCGAAGCCTATCTGAACGAGGTTTTCCTGGGGCAGCAGGGCGCCTATGCCGTTCACGGCTTCGGCCGCGCTTCGGAATTTTACTTCGACGAGCCCGTCGAACAACTCGAACCGCATCAAGTCGCGTTACTCGTCGGGCTGGTCAAGGGACCGTCTTACTACAATCCGCGACGTCACCCGGTACGCGCCAGAGAGCGTCGAGACCTCGTCCTGAACGAATTCGCCGAAACCGGCCTGCTGAGCCGTGCCGAGGCCGATGCCGCCGCCGCTGAAGACCTGGGGGTCTCGAAGTCTCCGCGCACCCGAAGCACCCGGTACCTGTCGTTCGTCGACCTGGTTCGGCGCCAGCTGGCAATGATCTATGCCGAGGAAGACCTGCGAACGGAGGGTCTTCGCGTGTTCACCACGCTGTCGCCCTCGGAGCAGGAAAAGGCTCAATCGGCTGTCAGCGAGGGCCTCGAGAACCTCGCTGACCGCGGGCTGCCCAAGGAACTGCAGGCGGCACTGGTGCTGGCCGACAGCGCCAGCGGCGAGGTGCGGGCGCTGGTCGGAGACCGAGAGCCGGGCCGCCCGGGATTCAACCGCGCGATCCACGGGCGAAGGCAGGTAGGCTCGGTGATCAAGCCGCTGGTTTACCTGCTGGCGCTCGAGCACGCGGCGGACTACAACCTGCTTACCCGAATTGAAGATGCGCCCATTGCGCTCAGGCAACCCGACGGCAGTACCTGGTCGCCGCAGAATTTCGACCGGGAGTCTCACGGCAGCGTGAGCCTGCTCGAAGCCATGACGCGCTCGTACAATCAGGCCACCGTGAACCTGGGCCTGCAGCTGGGTGTCAACGCCCTAGTCAGCCGGGTTGCCCAGCTGGGCGTAAATGCCGACGTCGAACCTGTCCCCTCGGCCTTTCTCGGCGCGGTCGAATTGACACCGCTCGAAGTGACCCAGATCTACCAGTCGCTCGCCAATGCCGGCTACAGCGTTCCGCTTCGCTCGGTGATTGCCGTGCAGACCCCGGATGGTGAAGAACTTATCCGCTATCCGCTGCGCTTGCTCCCTCAACCCCGCCGCGAAGCGATCGGTGTACTGAACTTCGCGCTTACCGAAGTGGTCGGACAGGGCACCGCGCGCGCATTGCCCGAATTGATGGGCAAGAGCGCGACGGTGGCGGGTAAAACGGGCACAACGAATGACCGCCGAGACAGCTGGTTTGTCGGCTATACTCGTAACCGCGTGGCGGCCGCCTGGGTTGGGCTCGACGATTTCAGCCCGGCGGGCGTGACCGGCAGCAACGCGGCCATGCGGATCTGGGCGCGTTTGTTCCGCGACTTGCCGCTGGAGCCGGTCGATTTGCGCGTTCCCGAAGGCGCCCATTACCTTTGGGTCGACGCCCCATCAGGCCGTCTCAGCGCCGAAGGCTGCCCCGGGGCGATCCAGCTGCCTTACGTGGAGGGATCGGAGCCGCGCGACATGACCGCCTGTGGCGCAACCGCCCAGGACGGAGACAAGGAATCGATCTGGAAAAAATGGTTTGGTCGTGACGAACAATAACGTTAAGAACACTCGTTTTCCTTCATTCGACTGCGTCGAAAACCGGCTGCACACGACGGCGTGCCGTCGGCGCACGCCGCCATCTGCGCGGCGCGGCACTCTCGGCTTTTTTGCTCTTCGCCCCGCCTGGGGCGCTTTGCTTCTTGCCCTCCTGCTCCAGGCCTGCGCCACCACGCCGCCGCCCGCGCCCCAGTCCCAAGGGCGCGAGGTGGAAACGCGCGTTCGCGCGCCGGCCCAGCAAGAAAAAGAGGGTGTGCAGGTGTTTCCGCTCGACAACCCGGCGGTCGCCAGCCTGCTGGCAGACGCGTCGGCGGCCGAGCAAAGCGGCAAGCTCGACCAGGCCGCCATGCTGCTCGAACGCGCGCTGAGGATCCAGCCGCGTAATCCCGAACTGCTGCAAAGCATGGCCGAGGTGCAACTCCAGCTCGAGGACTACCAGCAGGCGCTGAATTTCTCCAGCCGCTCGTACGATCTCGGCCCCCGCGTGGGGGAGATCTGCAGCAGAAACTGGCGAACCATCAGCGTGTCACGCGAGTACCTCGGCGATCACGGCGGCTCGCAGGAGGCGGAGCGTCTCGCCCGTGCCTGCAAGGTCGTCAAGCCCGAAGGCCTCTGATTCCCGCTGATGGGCCAGCAAACGAGTATTCGCTTGCTCGGCGCGGACGGGCCCTTCGCCGAGGCGCTTGACGGATTCGCCCCTCGCGACGAGCAGTTGCGGATGGCCGAGGCGGTTGAGGACGCGATTGCCGGCGGCGCCTCGCTGGTGGTGGAGGCCGGCACCGGCATCGGCAAGACCCTGGCCTATCTCGTGCCGGCCCTGCTCAGCGGCGAGAAAGTCATCGTCTCCACGGGCACCAAGACCTTGCAGGATCAGCTTTACTTCCGAGACCTGCCGTTGGTTCGGGATGCGCTCGAATCATCGGCCACCACGGCCTTGCTCAAAGGCCGCGGGAACTACCTGTGCCTGCATCGCATGCATACCGCCAACACCGAGGGCCGGCTGCCCTCACGCGAGGCCGTGCAGGAACTGCAGGCCGTGCGGGACTGGTCAGCAAAAACGAGGGACGGTGACCTGTCGATTGCGGGCATGGTCAGTGACGAGAGCGGACTGATGCCGCTGGTCACCTCGACTGCGGACAACTGCCTGGGCTCGGAGTGCCCCGAGTTCGATCGCTGCTTCGTCGCCCATGCGCGCCGGGAGGCGCAGGAAGCCGACATCGTTGTGGTCAACCACCACCTGTTGTTCGCCGATATGGCGATAAAGCAAAGCGGATTCGGCGAGGTCCTGCCCGGTGCCGGCGCCTTTATCGTGGACGAGGCCCACCAGGCGCCCGAAACCGCCTCGAGGTTTTTCTCCACCACCCTCTCGGCTCGCCAGGTACAGGATCTGTGCCGCGATTTCCTGGCCGAGACCGCCGAGGTCAGCGGCTCGATGGCAGTGCTGCGCGAACCGGTGGCGGATTGCCTGCAAAAGCTCAAGGAGCTTCAACTGGCGGTAGCCGGGGCCGCTACCCATCGAAAGGAACGGGGAACCTGGGCGGAGCTGATGGCCGACGAGGGCGCGCGCGGTGCGCTGCAGGCGCTGGACCAGTCGGTGATCGAATTGGCCGCGGAGATGCCCAATATCGAGGGCCGTGCCCGGGGCATGGACGGGTGTATTGAGCGCCTGCGCCATTTGCAGGGTGTGTTCGACCGATTCGACAGCGAGCCGGAGGCCGGAGAAGTGCGCTGGTTCGAATTGCGTGGCCGCGGGTTCGCGCTGAATATCACGCCGTTGGAGGTCTCGACGGTATTCGGTGAGTTCCGAAGCCAGGTGCAGGCATCCTGGGTGTTTACGTCGGCCACGCTCTCGGTACGCAGTGATTTCGGTCACTTCACCCGGCGCATGGGGCTGGAGGATGCGGCCACGCTGCAGCTGGATTCGCCATTCGATTACGCGAGCAACGCCCGACTTTGGCTGCCGGAAATGCTTCCGGAGCCGCGCGATCCTTCGTTCGTTCCCGCCTTGCTCGATTGCGTTGTGCCCCTGCTGGAGGCCAGCCACGGCCGCGCCTTCCTGTTGTTTACCTCGCACCGCGCCTTGCGCCTGGCGGCCGAGCAACTCGCCGAACGGGTATCGTTTCCCCTGTTCGTGCAGGGAGAGCAGCCGCGCAGCCTGTTGCTGGACCGCTTCCGCCGCTCGGGTGACGGCGTGCTGCTGGGCTCGGCGAGTTTTTGGGAGGGGGTCGACGTGATCGGTGATGCCCTGAGCCTGGTGGTGATCGACAAGCTCCCCTTCGCCGCACCCGACGATCCGGTGATGGAAGCCCGCAGCAGCCAGTTGCGGCGCATGGGGGGCAATCCGTTCACCGGCCTGTACCTGCCGCAGGCGGTCATTGCGCTCAAACAGGGGGCAGGTCGACTGATTCGTGACGTGAACGACCGGGGCGTCCTGGTGATTTGCGATCCGAGAATTCGTAGCCGTTCTTATGGCGGGGTTTTTCTTGAAAGCCTGCCGCCGATGAAGCAGGCTTTGAGCCGGGAAGAAGCCGAGGAATTTCTCCGATGAGACGCATACTGGCCATCGAGACATCCGCCGAGACCTGCTCGGTGGCGCTGGACGTGGGCGGCGAGGTAGTCGAGCGCTTCGAACACGCGCCGATGAAGCACGCCGAGCTTATCCTGCCGTCGATCAGCAGCGTACTGGCCGAGGCGGGCCTGGCGGCCACGGACCTGGACGCGATCGCGTTCGGCCGCGGTCCCGGCAGTTTCACCAGCCTGCGCATCGGTATCGGCGTGGTGCAGGGTCTGGCCTGGGGGGCCGATCGGCCGGTCGTTCCGGTCTCCTCGCTCGCGGCCGTCGCCCAGGTGGCTGCCGGGCGCTTGGACGTGCCGCCGCCGGGCGAAGTGGTCAGCGGCGGCGACATCGCGGTGGCGATGGACGCGCGCATGGCTGAAGTGTTCCATGCCGTTTTTCGGGTGGGGCAGGACCGGCTCGTGACCCCGGTGGGCCCGGAACGCGTCGGCCCGCCCAAGGACGTGGTGCTCGGGGAAAGTTCGATCGCCGCCGGTAACGGGTTCGATCGCTACGAGGACCTGGCAAACAGGGCGCGCGACGCGCGGGCGTGCATGGCGGATGCGTGGCCACGCGCCTCGGCCGTACTGAAATTGGCTTCGGCCTGGTTGGACGACAACGAGCCCTTGACGGCCGCGATGGCCCAGCCCGTCTACTTGCGGAATAACGTTGCCGACAAACCCGGTGAAAAGCGGGGCTGAGGATCAGGTTCCGAGCAGGATATAGGTCGCGAGGCCCACGAAGGCAAAAATTCCGACGACATCGGTGACGGTGGTCAGCACCACGCCGCCGGCCAGGGCCGGGTCGATAGACAGCTTCTTGAGAATTCCCGGTATCAGCGCGCCGGCAAGCGCGCCGGCCAGCAGGTTCAGCAGTATCGCGGCCGCCATCACCATGCCAAGCGACACATCGTCGTACCAGATCATCGCGATCACGGCGACCACGATGGAAAACACGATCCCGTTGAGCAGGCCCACGGCGAGTTCGCGCCGCAAAAGCTCACTGGAGTTGCTGTTGCTGACCTGTCCCGTGGCCATGCCCCGGATCATCAGCGTCAATGTTTGCGTGCCGGCAATGCCTCCCATGCTCATCACGATGGGAAACAGCACCGCGGTAGCCACGATCTGGTCGAGAGTGGGTTCAAAGGCATACAGAACGAGCGCGGCCATTATCGCGGTCACCAGGTTGACACCGAGCCAGATCCAGCGACGGCTGGCCGACTGCACGATCGGCGCAAACATGTCGTCCTCTTCATCGAGGCCCGCGCCAACCAGCAGGGTATGTTCCGCGGCCTCGCGGATCACGTCGACCACGTCATCGACCGAAATCCAGCCCAGCAGCCGGTCGTCGTGGTCCACGACCGGGGCGGTCACGAGGTCGTGGTGCTCGAACTCGGTGACCACCTCGTTGGCGTGCATGTTGACCGGGAGGGGTTTGACCGAAGTATCCATCAACTGGCCGACGATGGCTTCGGGCGAATGGGTGAGCAACACGGACATTCGGAGGCTGCCCAGGTAGCGGCCGTTCCGGTCGGTGACGAACAACAGGTCGAACACTTCGGGCAGTTCCTCGCGCATGCGCAGGTAGCGCAGCACGACATCCAGCGACACGTCGGGTCGGATCGACAGGAAGTCGGGATCCATCAAGCCGCCCGCGGAGTCCTCCGGGTAGGACATGACTTGCGCCAGCCGCACCCGGTCCTGCTGCGTCATCGCATTCAGGACCTTGGTGGTGACTGCGTTGGGCAGATCGTCCAGGATGTCGGCGAGGTCGTCGAGGTCCAGGTCGCCAACGGCCGCCACCAGTTCCTCCGGCGTGCTGCCGCGAATCAGGGTGGCACGCACCTCGTCGTTGACGTCCACCAGGACGTCGCCATCGAGTTCAGGATCGGTCATCTCCCAGACCGCGAGGCGCTTGGCTACGGGCAGGGACTCGAGCAGGTCGCCGATCTCGGCGGCGGACAGGTTGCCGAGCAGCTTGCGAACCTGGAACTGGGTGCCCGAATCCAGCGCCTCAGAGAGTCGTTCGAGATGACGGGCTGTTTTTTCTTCGTGCTGCTGTTCCGACATGACTCGCTCCCCCGTGGATCGGTTCGTCCGCGCATTATACAGCGTTGCCTGGACGCTCCGTCAGGTTCTTAACCCGGCCGTGCGACGGTTGCACCCCTTTCCAGGGGACGCTCCCTTTCGGGCACATCCCTGTGGCGCTCTTCTTGCCGCCGTCCAGGCGTCAAAAGCCTGGAAAGGGGCACAACCGTCCCACGGCCTGGTCTTGGTCAGATGACTGCCGCCATGCTCTGGCACCCAGCCGCGTGTGTAGAGAGCGGAACCGAACGGGCGGTCCGCGCGGCGCTCTCCGTTCAGTGTTTGAACTTCAGGTCTGCGAGGCGTCCAGGGCTTCGAGCAGAGGGGTCTGGTGGTCGGTGGGGTCGCTCAGCCAGCGGGTCAGGGCGGCCGTGGCGCGGCCGATGTCGGTATTGCGTATCACCTGTTTTACCTCGAGCAACTTGCCCGGACTCATGCTGAAATCGCGCAGCCCGAGGGCCAGCAGGAGGCGGGTGTAGCGACGATCGCCGGCGGCTTCGCCGCAAACCGATGCCGGTAATTTCATCCTTCCGGCCTCGCGAAAGATGTGCTGCATGAGGCGCAGTACGCCGGGGTGTTGCAGTTCGTAGAGGTGCGCCACCTGCTCGTCCACTCGGTCGGCGGCCAGGGCGTACTGCAGGAGGTCGTTGGTGCCGACCGAAATGAAATCCAGGTGGCGGCCGAGCTCTCCGAGCGCCAGGGCGGCGGCCGGAACTTCGATCATCGCACCCAGCGGCAGGTCGTGGTCGAAAGCCAGGCCTTCATGGGTGAGTTCGGCACGCGCCTCGTCAAGCAGGGAGCGCACCTTGGTGATTTCTTCGAGATTGGTGATCATCGGTACCAGGCAGCGCACGGGGCCGTGGCCGCTGGCGCGCAGTATGGCACGCAGCTGGATTTTAAACTGGGCGCTGTCGCGGAGGCACAAACGGATTGCGCGTAAACCCAACGCGGGGTTGGCATTGCGAACCGGTTCCGAGAAATCGAGCACCTCGGGCAGCTTGTCGGCGCCCAGGTCCAGTGTGCGAATGGTCAATGGCCGCCCGTCCATCGCCTCGACCGCGGAGCGGTAATGCGCCAACTGCTCGGACTCGTCGGGTGGCCCGCCATCCATGAACAAGAACTCGGTTCGGTAAAGCCCGATGCCGTCGGCGCCGGACTGGATGGCCTGATCGATCTCGGTGGAGCGCTCCGCGTTGGCCATCAAGACCACGCGCCGACCATCGAGGCTGGAGGCCGGAAGATCACGAATCTTCTCGAGAGCTTCGCGAAAGCGGCGGGTCTCGGCCTGCACCTCTTGGTAATGCTTGCGAATGGTGTTGTCCGGGCTCGCGTACACCAGGCCCTTGCCGCCATCCAGTATCAGGGTCTCGCCTTCCCGCAGCAGCGAACGTGCGCGGCGCACCCCCAGTACGGCCGGCACACCGAGGCTGGAGGCCATGATGGCCGCGTGGCTGTGGGGTCCGCCGTGCTCCGTGACGATGCCGCCCACGCCGCGCTCGAACAGCGCCGACAACTCGGACGGCGTGAGGTCCGAAGCGATGACGAGGGTATCGGCCAGGCGGTCCGGGATGCCCTCCAGGTGCCGATCGCTGTCCTCGGCCGCCAGCTTGCCCTGCACCAGACGCACGACCTGCCCGATGTCCTCGCCGCGGGTACGAATGTACTCGTCATCCAGGTTGCGAAACTCGGACAACACGGCCTCGAGCTGGGTCTGCAGCGCCCATTCCGCGTTGCAAAGCTCTTTGCGGATGTGTTCCTCGGTATTGCGCTGCAAGGTCGAGTCGTCCAGCATCATGATGTGGGTTTGAAGGATTTCCTGGGCCGGCGCCGCGGCGCCCCGATCCATGCGGCCGGCGAGTTCCCGCAGTTGCTTGCGGGCCGCTTCGACCGCATCCTGGTAACGTCGGATTTCGTCCTCTACTTCGGACGCGACGATCCGGTGTTCGCCGATTTCCAGTTCGTTGCGAATCACGAGGTGGCAACGCCCGATGGCGATGCCTCGAGCGACGCCATGGCCTGCCAGCGCCAACGTCATTGCTCTTCTCCAAAACGATCGTTGATCAACTTGAGCAATGCCGCGACCGCTTCTTCCTCATCGGGGCCGTCTGCAAGGATGACCAGCTCCGTTCCCATCGAGGCCGCCAGGGTCAGTACACCCATGATCGACTTGGCGTTGACGGAACGCTGGCCCCGAACCAGGTTGATGTCGGATTTGAATGCCGTTGCGCGGTTGACGAGCCTGGTGGCCGCTCGCGCGTGCAGGCCGAGCTTGTTGATGATCGTGGTGGGCGCCGACTTCATTCCTGGAAAATTTTCACGCTGCGCCGGCCGCACTCCGCCGCTTTGCGCGTCAATTGACCAAGCGGCATGTCGCGGTTGGCCCATACGCACAGCAGCATGGCCAGGTTTACACCGGTAACCATCACGGCGTCGAAATGCTCCAGCAGGACGGCAACGCGGTTCGAGGGGCTGGCGCCCATCAGGTCGGTCAAAACCAGCACGCCGTCGCCGGTTTGCGCCGACTCGATGGATTCGTGAATTCGGAAGATCTCCTTTTGGTGTCCCTCGCTGTGCTCAAACGCGACGAACTGCACCGCTTCGAGCTTCTCGCCCAGGATGAACTCCGCCTCACCGATCAGGGTGGCACCCGTCTCGCCATGGGTGACGATGACCAGGCCCACGCTCACGCCTGGATCTCCCGGTGGTGCACCAGCACATCGCGGAACTGATCGCTCAGCTCATCGGACAGGCGGTCCACCAGGTAGACCGAGCGATGCCGCCCGCCGGTGCATCCGATGCCGATGGTCACGTAACTTCGCTGGGCCCTCTGGAACTCGGGCAGCCAGCTTTTCAGAAAACCAAGCACGTCGCGCACCATCCGCTTGACCGCCTCGTCCTGTTCAAGCCATTCGCGCACCGGTGCGTCGAGGCCGGTGAACTCCCTCAGGCTGTCGACCCAGTACGGATTGGGAAGCATACGGGCATCGAAGATGAAGTCGACGTCCTGCGGCACGCCGCGCTTGAACGCGAACGATTCGAGCACTACCGTCATGGCGTCGCTGCTGCCGCCGACGCTTTTCCAGACCTGGCGCCTGAGCTGATGGATATTGGTCTCGGCGGTATCGATCACCCAGTCGGCCCGGTCGTGGAGCGGCTCGAGGATGGCCATCTCCGCCTCGATCGCCTGGGGCAATGACTGCTTGTCCGCGGTCAGTGGGTGTCGGCGACGGGTCTCGCTGAAACGCTTGATGATCGAACGCGTATCGGCGGACAGAAACAGCATCTGGCAGGGCGTTCCATCGGCTTCGACGCGGTCCAGCCAGGCGGGTATCTCGCCCAGTTCCTGCCCGGGCGAACGCGCGTCCACGCCGATGGCGACCCGCGCGTATTCCTCGTCGTCGCGGCGGTTGATCTGGCGAGCGAATTCGGGCAGCAGGGCTGCCGGCAGATTGTCGACGCAATAAAAGCCCAGGTCTTCCAGCGCCCGCAGAGCCGTCGACTTTCCGCCTCCCGACAACCCGGTAACCAGGACAAGGTGTTTGACCGTTTTAGCCATGCTCAGCCGTCCTTCCTCCCGTCCTGCCGCTGCATCATGCGCGAGTGACGCTCGATAAATTCCGACGCCGCGTTGTAGCCCTTGGCCTTGAGCATGAAGTCGCGCACCGCGGCCTCGGCCATCACGGCCAGGTTGCGGCCGGCCATGACCGGTAGCGTGATGCGCGCGATCGGAATGTCGAGCACGTCCTGCATATCGCTGTTGCTGTGCAGGCGGTCCTGGTCGTCCTCGAGCTTGCGCTTCTTGGGCACCTCGAGATGGATTATCAGGCGCAGAAACTTGTTCAACTTGATCGCCGAATCACCGAACATGTGGCGTACATTCAGCACGCCCAGACCGCGCACTTCCAGGCAGTCCTGCAGAACGGCAGGGCAGGTGCCGTCGACCAGCTCCGGGGAAATCTTGGTGAAATCCGGCGCGTCGTCGGCCACCAGGCGATGCCCCCGGGTGAGCAGTTCGAGAGCGAGTTCACTCTTTCCGCTGCCCGGCCCACCGGTGATCAGCACACCCATCGTGAACAACTCCATGTACACGCCGTGCAGGGTCGTTTTTCGGGCCAGGGCACGCGAGACGTGGTACTGCAAAAAGGTCACCAGCTCGTGCGAACGGTGCTGCGAGCGTATCAGTGCGGTGGGGCTGGACTGTCCCCGCTTGAGGATGGACTCGGGAACAGACAGGCCATCGCCGAAGACCACGGCAATGGGTTTGCTGGCGAACATGCGTTCGAGGTCGGATTCCAGTTCTTGGTCGGACAGGGTGTCGAGGTACTGGATTTCTTCCACCCCCAGCACCTGCACCTTGTTGGGGTGCACGAGGTTGAGATAGCCGACCGTGGCGGGGCGCAGCGTCAGGTCCTCTACGTATATCGCAAGTTCTTCGCTGTCGTCGCCCGATAACCATTCGAGTTCGAGCCGGTCGCGCAGGGCGTCGTACAGGCTCTTGGCTGTGACCGCCCGAATCACTATTGGCCTGTACCCGACAGCAGTTTCAGGAGTTGGGCCGGTGAATTCGTGGCGCGCAGTTCGGTCATGAAACCGGGCTCGGCGAACAATTCGGCGATGTGGGCCAGCAGTTTGAGATGGTCCTCGCCACAGTCCTCGGGTACGGCCAGCGCGAACAACACGTCGACCGGCTTACCGTCGGAAGATTCGAAGGCGAGGGGCTTGGCCAATCTGAAAAACGCGGCCTCGACGTGCCGAATGCCCTTGACGCGCCCGTGCGGGATGGCCACGCCTCCCCCCAGCCCGGTGCTCCCGAGCCGCTCACGGGTGATCAGGCTTTCGAAAACTTCGCGCTGACCTAGATCCGTGGAATTGTCAGCCAGCTTCTGGCTGATCAGTTCCAACAGGCGCTTCTTGCTTCTTGCATGCACATCGAAGCTGATCCGTTCCGGGCTGAGCAGGTCATGAATGAGCATGATATTTTTTGTGTCTTGTGCGGGCCTTAGCCGAGTGGGGCCCGTTTCGCGGCGCTGGCGTGGTGACCGCGGATGCGGTCCTTGTGCCGCCGTACCTGTTTGTCCAGTTTGTCCGCCAGGCCGTCAATGGCAGCGTACATGTCATCGCCGGTTTGTTGCGCGAACAGGACCTTCGGGGTGCCTGCCGCGTTGATCTTGCCCTCGGCGTATTTAAGGTTGCTCTCCACTTTGAGAATGACATCGATAGAGATCACGTGGTCGAAGTGCCTGGCGATGCGTTGAAGCTTTTCGGTCGTGTAAGCGCGCAGGGCGGGGGTGACTTCGATGTGATGTCCGGTGATGTTGGTCTGCATCTGAATCTCCAATGGTTAAGACCAGCCTGCGCAATCGACAAGGACGCAGGCGCAGGCCTGGTCTGTTCAGTACGGAGGGTGGAACTGGCTAGCCGTCCGTGGGGCCTTTATTTTCCTGCTATTGAGAACAAGAAGGGTTGCGGGAATCATACCCTAATCTTATACCTCAATTCTCCGGTTGCAAAGGTGATTTGGCAGGCGTGTTGCAACCTGGCTCAGACGCCCATTTCCGCCTGCAGGCGGTACAGGCGCCGACGCTCGCTGGAGGAACCGATACCCAGCGATTCCCGATATTTCGCGACGGTGCGGCGGGCGACGAGGATCCCGACCTGGCGCAGCAGGTCCGACAGGTCCTGGTCACTGAGGGGTTTGTCGTGTGGTTCGTTCTGCAACAGCACTTGCAGGCGCGCCTTGACGGCCGTGGCGCTGACCGCCCCGCCGTTATCGGTTCGCACGTGGCTGGAGAAGAAGTACTTCAACTCGAAAAGCCCGCGCGGGGTGAGCATGTATTTGCGGGTGGTTGCTCGTGACACCGTCGATTCATGAACCTCTATTTTTTCTGAAATATCTTTGAGAATGAGTGGCTTCATAGCCATTTCTCCATTCTCAATGAAATCTTTCTGTACGTCGACGATGGCCTGCGAGACGCGCATCAAGGTTCGGTTTCGGAGCTCGAGGCTGGACATCAGCCAACGGGCCTCCTGCAAGCGGCCGCGCAGGTAGTCCGCGTCCGAGCCGCCGGATTTTCGAAGCAGATCGATGTAGTAATTGTTCAACTTCAGCCCGGGCTCGTTTTCCGGATTCAGGCTGACGCTCCATTCGTCGTCGACCTGGGTCACGTAGACGTCGGGCACCAGGTACTCGTCACGACGGTTGTCGTAGCGAGAACCCGGGCGCGGTTCCAGTGACTGGATCAGTTCAATGGCGCCCACCACCGCTTCTTCCTTTGCCCCGGTGCGTTTGCGCAACTCGTCCATGTCGTGGCGTGCAAGGAGGGCCAGGTAGTCGCGCGCGATTCGTAGCGCCAGGTCCCGGTACGGTGTGTCGGACGGCAGGGAAGAAAGCTGAACCCGTATGCACTCTTGCGGGTCCCGGGTGGCCACGCCGACCGGTTCCATCCGCTGGACTCGATGCAGAACGGCCAGCACCTCGTCCTCGCCGACCAGTAACTCGGGCGCCAGGCTGGCACGAATTTCCTCGATCGTCTCTTGCAGGAAGCCGTCTTCGTCCAGGCCGTAAACAACAGCCTGTGCGATCGCGGTATCGACCTCGCTGAAATGAGAGAGATTGATTTGCCACAACAGATGGTCGAGCAAACCGCCCTCGCTGTCATCTGCGATCTGGGCTTCGCCGCTGAATCCCTCGTACGAGGATGTTTCGCCCCACTGTTCGTTCGGCAGGCTGTCCATCTCCCACTCGGGGACGGGCTCATCGCCAACCGAGTCGGATGAACTGTCCGCGGTGTCGGTTTTCTCTGCCTTGGTTGGTACTGGTTCGACCGATTCGACGCTGCCTTCGCCTTCGTCGCGCTCGAGAATCGGGTTGGAATCGAGCACTTCCTGTATATACTCGCGTAATTCGATACGGTTCAACTGGAGCAAGCGGATGGCTTGCTGGAGCTGCGGCGCCAGCGCCAGTTTTTGGGCGAGCCTTAGTTGGAGTGACGGTTCAGGCATGGTAATCAACCTTAGCGTAAATCGCGCCGTTGGGCATCATCAGAGCCTGAAGTTTCTGCCCAGGTACACTTCCCGCACTTCGTCGTTTTCAACGATGGTCTCGGGCTTGCCCTGCGCCAGCACCTGGCCGTCGTTCAGGATGTAGGCGTGGTCACAGATGCCTAGCGTTTCCCGCACATTGTGGTCGGTGATCAGCACGCCGATACCGAGATCGGTCAGGTGTCCGACGATTTTCTGGATTTCGATAACCGAGATCGGGTCGACACCGGCGAAGGGCTCGTCAAGCAGGATGAAGCGCGGGGCAGCGGCCAACGCCCGTGCGATCTCGGCACGCCGCCGCTCGCCGCCGGAGAGGCTGATGCCTGACTGCCGGGCGATGTGGGTAATGCCGAGGTCTTCCATCAATTGCTGCAAGCGGTCCTGACGCTCTTCGGGCTTCAGGTTTTTACGAATTTCGAGAATCGACATGATGTTCTGCTCGACCGTCAGTTTGCGGAAGATCGACGCGTCCTGGGGCAGATAACCGACACCCAGCGAAGAGCGTTCATTGACCGGCTCGTGCGTGATGTCGGCGCCGTCGACCTCGATCACGCCTTTATCGACCGCAATCAGGCCGACGATCATGTAGAAGCAGGTCGTTTTGCCTGCGCCGTTCGGTCCGAGCAACCCGACGACGTTGCCGCGTTCGACCTGCAAGGTCACGCCGCGGACGACCTCCCGCTTACCGAACGTTTTGTGGAGGCTTTCGGCCTTGAGCATCTAGCCGGGTTCTCCAGCTGGGGTTCCGGGGTCTTCGCCTGGATTTGCGCCTGGGTCTTCGCCTGGGTCCTCCGTCGGACTTTCCGCGCCGGCGCCCGGTGTCGTGCCGGGCTGGTTGCCGGGCAGGAGCTCCGGGTCAAGCCGTATTTGGATGCGGCCCTCGGGGTCGGTGCTGCTGCCCTGGAAGTGCTGCACGTTCATGTCATACACCAGGGCCTCGCCGCTGATGTGGTACTGGGGATGGACAACGTCCGCCTCCCCGGTGAGCGTCACGATTCCGGTCGCAACCTCGTATTCGATCGCGCTGGCCTGTGCGACCACCAACCCTTCGTTTTCGATTTCCTGCTGCAGCTGCACGGGGTTGCCCGTCAATGCGATACGCGTTACACGGCCCTCGGTTTTTGACACCTTGGCGACGTCTGCCTGGATCCGCAGCGAGCCCTGCCGAATCTCGACCTGGCCTTCGAGCGTCGCCAAACCGTCCCCGAGCGTGCCCGATGTCGCATCGGCTTTCACGTCCAACGGTTCCTGGCGATCAGTCTTCAGGGCCTGCACCGAAGGCGCTGCCAGCAGCAGACACAAGAACGCGGCGGAGGAACGCTTAATACACTTCATAGTGGGCCCTCACCTCGCTTAACAGTTCAAACCGGTCATTGATGATGTCGAGTCGCATGCCGGTGGCGTCCAGCCGGTCCCGGTTCTGCAGGATGCGCACGTCCGCATCGGTGCTCGCGGTGCGCGGTGTCACGTCCAGCAGCACGTCACGGGTCACGATATCGAGTCGTGCTCCGGTGACGGCGTTGCGGCGCAGCATATTGACCCGGCCGGCCAGTGTAATTTTTTCCCGGTCCGGCGCGATAACCGCCGAATCCGCGGTAATGTACCACTCTTCGTTGTCTTGCTGAATGCGGATGTCGGGTTTTTCGACGGTGCCGATTCCGCTGGCGGCGTTGTTTTGGAGCAGGGGCGCCGAGATTTCCAGGCGGGTTTCACCCTGTTGGTCCAGCAGGCGGCCCTGGAAGTCGTGCAAGGCGTAATTGAGCCGGGTATCGATTCCGGCGACGGGCGCCTCACCGTCCGTTTCGGTCGGTCTCGACAGCAGCCAGGTAAGCCCGGCCAGCGCTGACATCAGCAGAATGCCGAGACGGGTACGCCTGCGGATCACTGCTCCAGGATTCCATCCAGCGCCGCATCGTCGAGGCCCCGGGCGGCGAGAATGAGGTCGCAAACTTCACGCACCGCGCCGTCACCACCGGCTCGCCGGGTCACCCAGTGCACGCGTTGCCGCACGATCGGGTCGCCATCGGCAACCGTAACCGACAGGCCGACACGAAGCAGCACCGGCAGGTCGACCCAGTCATCGCCGGCGTAGCAGACCTGTTCGGGTTCCAGCCCCGTGTCCGTGAGCAATGCGTTGTACGCATCCAGCTTGCGCCGGCTGCCCTGGTAAACCCGTTCGATGCCGAGTTCAGCCGCCCGCCGCGCCACCGCCTGTGATTCACGCGCCGTGATCAGGGCGAGTTCAACGCCGTGGCGCAAAAGCAGGGCCAGGCCCAGGCCGTCCCGTGTCGAAAACGCTTTGGCTTCGCCGCCCTGGCCATCGTAGTAGAGTTTGCCGTCGGTCAGCACACCGTCCACGTCCATCGCAAACAGGCGGATTCGAGATGCCCGTTCGACCAGCAAGGGGTCATAGCCATTCGTGTCGATCGTCGCCATTCAGACCACCCCCGCCTTGAGCAGGTCCTGGAAATTCAGCGCCCCCACCAGCCGGTCGTCGCCATCGATCACCAGCAGGCCCTGGATGCGGTGCTGCTGCATCATGTGCATGCCTTCCTCGGCCAAGGCCTCGGGATGAATGCGCTTGCCGCCACGCGACATCACCTCGCTGACGGGCGTGCGATGGGGGTCCAGGTTGGCGTCAAGCGTGCGGCGCAGGTCGCCGTCGGTGTACACCCCGACCACCTGGCCTGATTCATCGACCACGGCCGTCATGCCCAGGCGTTTTTCCGTCATCTCGACGATGGCCTGGCTGATCGACGCCGTCACGCTGACGGCAGGAATTTCGTCGCCGGCGTGCATGATGTCGTGGATATGCAGCAGTAAGCGCCGTCCCAGCTGGCCGGCCGGGTGCGAGCGTGCGAAGTCCTCGCGAGTGAAACCGCGGGTTTCGAGCAGCGACACGGCCAGGGCGTCGCCCATCACGAGAGCGGCGGTCGTGCTGGAGGTCGGCGCCAGTCCCAGCGGACAGGCTTCCTTGGCGACAGCCACGTTGATGTGCGCGTCGGAATGTCGGGCGAGCGTGGAGTTCGGCTTGCCGGTCATTGCCACGATGATCACGCCCAGGCGCTTGAGAACCGGCAGGATCACGTTGACCTCGTCCGTTTCGCCTGAATTGGACAGCGCCAGGATCACGTCGAAGGGCTTGATCATACCCAGGTCGCCGTGGCTGGCCTCGGCCGGATGCACGAAAAAAGCCGGTGTGCCGGTGCTGGCGAGGGTGGCGGCGATCTTGCTGCCGATATGGCCCGATTTTCCGACACCGATCACGACCACCCGACCCTTGCATTCCAGCATGAAACGGCAGGCATCGAGGAAGCCCTGGTCCAGGCGCTCGGCCAGTTGGCCTACCGCGGCCGCCTCCGTTTCGATGACGGCACGGGCCAGGTTTTTGACGGCGTCGGAATTCATCAGGCTAGTTTAACCGGGGCACGGCCGGATTACAGCCGTTTGCGATTCAGACCGGAAGGCCGTCGGGGATGCGGGTGGCCGTTATCCAGATCAGCACCTGGTAGGAAAAGAAGAGCACCAGCAACAGGATACCGGAACGCCGATTGATGCGGCCTGGGCCGCGCAGGCCGTAAGCCATGAAAAACAGCAGGATGGTGAACAGGAACATCACCGGAAAGTCCTGCCTGAGGATCAGCGCGTCGATCTCGATGGGCTCGACGATCGCGGCGATTCCGAGCACACCTAGGATGTTGAACATGTTCGAGCCGATGACATTGCCGATGGCGAGGTCGTCCTCCTGTCGCAATGCACTGGTCAGGGCAGCCGCCAGTTCGGGCAGGCTGGTGCCCAACGCGATGATGGTCAGGCCGATGACGGCCTCGGAGACATGCAGATTGCGTGCGATGAAAACGGCGCCTTCCACCAGGAATGTCGAGCTGAGTGGGAGCACGATCAGGCCGACCAGCAACCAGGTGACGGCGTGGCGTGTTGGCATGTCGCGCGGGATTTCCGCGTCGAATTCCTTGGCCAACGGGTCCTCCGTGCTGCGTCTCATACCGAAGCGCACCATCCAGATCAGCAGGGCCCCCAGCCCGGTCAGCAGCAGCCAGCCCTCGGTCTTGTTCAATTCGAGGTCGGCGGCCATGATGAAGCCCGCGACCATGATCAGCATGAGGATCGGGTACTCACGTTTCAGCGTCTCTGATTCCACGCGCAGGGGATAGACGACAGCCGTCAGGCCCAGGATCAAGCCGATATTGGCAATGTTGGAGCCGATCGCGTTGCCCACCGCCAGGCCCGGGTTGCCCCGTGCCGCCGCCACGCCGGACACGACCAATTCCGGCGCCGAGGTTCCGAAGGCGACGATGGTGAGGCCGATGACCAATGGCGACACCCCGAGGTTCCTGGCCAGTGCGGAGGCGCCGGCGACCAGGCGGTCGGCACCCCAGACCAGCAGGATGAAGCCGCCGATGATCTGAGCGATCGGGATCAGCATGAATGAGTCTCGCTTCCCTTCTTGCGGCTGTGGCTCCACGGCCCGTCGAAGTTTGAGATCGGTCTAGGTTCCATTATCATGTCCGGCTCTCAAAGCCGGTTGGCCTGGGCCAAGCAGATACGAGGATGACTAGTCTATGGATAGCACAACAATAGAGCAAATGATCCGTGACGGGATGCCGGACGCAACGGTCCGGGTCAGCGGAGAAGACGGCACGCATTTCGAGGCCGTGGTGGTCAGCCCCTCGTTCGAGGGTGTTCCGACCATTCGGCGCCATCGCATGGTGTATGCCACGCTGGGCAGCAAAATGGGTAATGAAATCCACGCCCTGGGGTTGCTGACGCAGGCGCCTTCGGAAGTCGGTTGAACCGGTTTGGCTGACTAAGCCGAAGCGTGGGTCAGTCCCCGGGCGATGCCGCCTGCATCGCCGCACATCCGGGTCGTGGCTGGACTTCCACGTCATCCATGGTCAGCTTCGTGATTCGCATCTCCATGTGGTCACCGCCGGTTTTACCGTGCTCCAGGCGGACCTCGATGTTGCCCAGTTCCGACGCGTGCCAGGCCCTCGTGTAGCGTCGTTTGTTGTTTCGTACTTTCTCGATCGGGATGGTTTTCAGGCAGCCGAGCGACGTCTCCAGCCACTCGGTATCCAGCACACGAAAGGTCTGGGCGTCGATCTCGTCCTCCTCCACCATCAGGAAGTGCAGATCGTCAGATCCCTCGACCAGTTGCCTGCGCATTTCCAGTTTCATGGTCAGCGGGTCCAGCGCGCCGCCATCGAGCGGTAGAACGTAGGTCTCGTCACCGTCGTGAACGACGGTCACGTTTCCGCTTTTCCAGTCGAAGGTCGCGTCCCATCGGTTGTCGATGCCGGCTACCCGGGTATGCCGGTTGTGCTTCTCGGGCAGGTAACGGCCGTCGACCAGGCGGCCCTCTACGTTTTCGCGATCACTCGCTCGGAGGATGCGCGCCAGGCCATGCGTTCCCCTCCCTTGGCTGCTGATTTCCCAGCGGTCGCCCTCGCGTCTGAGTTCAATGTCCAGCATCCCGGTGATTTTTCCGTTGCGGAAAATCGAGTAGCGCGCGCTGTAGGTGTCGAAGTCGGCCCACGTCCATGTAGCCCAGGATAGGGCGACAAAGCCGACGAGCAGTGCAATCAGCCTAGCGGGCATGGAGCGCTCCGTCGGCTTGCAGCAGATACGGCGTATCCAGCGATTTTCCGTCCACGATGAGGGTTCCATCGTCGCATTCGACCGCGTGCCGGGTCAGGAATTCAACCGTGGCGACGACCAGTTCGTGTTCCCTTGGGCCCAGCCGCGCTGCCAGGCGCTCGGCGTCGTCCCCCTGTTCTACCGGAATTTCGACCTGCGAGATGACCGGCCCGCCGTCGAGTTCTGCCGTCACGAAGTGAATGCTGGCGCCGTGAATGTTCTCGCCCGCATCGAGCGCCCGCTGGTAGGTGTCCACGCCCCGGAACTTGGGCAACAGGGCCGGGTGCAGGTTGATCATCCGGCCCTCGAAAGGGATCAGCACGGCCTCGCCGATGATGCGCATGAAGCCGGCCAGGATGACCAGGTCCGGTTTGCCCACCGACATCAGCAGGGCCAGCGCGGCATCGAAATCGTCACGCTTCGCGAAGCGGCCGTGTTCCAGGATGCTGGTGCGAATGCCCGCCTGCTCAGCGCGCTGCAGCCCGGGCGCATCGGCGACATTCGAAATGACATGGAGGATCTCCAGTTCCAGGCGGCCCTCGAAAATCGCGTCAATCAGGGCCTGGAGATTACTGCCGGTGCCTGAAATCAGCACCGAGGCTCTGCGCACCGGTTTCATGTGTCGTAAGCCACGCGCGGGGCTCCGCCCTCTTGGGGTATGACTTCGCCGATGTCCGTGCACGGTATGCCGTGATCGATCGAACGTTGAATGAGACCCGGCGCCTGGTCCGGGTGGGCGAGCATGACCATGCCGATACCGCAATTGAAGGTGCGCAGCATTTCGCCGGGTTCGATGCCGCCCTCGCGCTGCAACCAATTGAAAACCGCTGGACGCTTCCATGCCGACGTGTCGACGCGCAGGCCCAGACCGTCGGGCAGAATCCTCACGATGTTCTCGGTGATGCCGCCGCCGGTGATGTGGGCGAGGCCGTCAATGCCCCCGTTTTTCAGCATGTCGAGCACCGGCTTGACGTAAATCCGGGTGGGCTCGAGAAGTGCCTCACCGAGTGAAACCCGCTCGCTCCCGGCGCCCCCGATCGATTCGTCCAAGGCGGCGCCGGAGCGCTCGAGGACCTTACGAATCAGCGAATAGCCGTTGGAGTGCGGCCCGCTGGATTCCATCCCGAGCACCCGGTGACCCGTTGCGATGCGGCTGCCGTCCAGCACGGCCGAGCGTTCCACTGCGCCCACCGTGAAACCGGCCAGGTCGTAGTCACCCGCGCCGTACATGCCCGGCATTTCCGCCGTTTCGCCGCCGATCAGCGCGCAGCCGGCCTGTCGGCAGCCCTCGGCGATACCACCGATAACCTGTTCCGCCTCCGAAAGTTCCAGCTTGCCAGTGGCGTAATAGTCGAGGAAGAACAGGGGTTCGGCGCCTGCGGTCAGGATGTCATTGACGCACATGGCCACGAGATCGATGCCGATCGTGTCGTGGCGGCCGATGACGCGGGCCAGCAGCAGCTTGGTGCCGACCCCGTCGGTACCGGAAACGAGTAACGGTTCGCGCCAGCGATCGAGGTCGATCCTGAACAGCGCACCGAAGCCACCCAGGCCGGTCATGACCTCCGGCCGCAGGGTTTTTTTCACGGCCGGCTTGATGCGTTCTACGAGTTCGTTGCCCGCGTCGATGTCGACGCCGGCGTCACGGTAGGACAGGCCACTGCTGTCGTTGGACTTTATGCTCAAAGTGCGGTTCCCGTGGGTTTTTGCGTTACTTCTCGAAAGGGGCATATGTTATCTTATTTACTGGCTTTGCACCCCGTAGACCATGATTCGATTCTTCCCCTCACTTCTGCCGTTGATGCCACTCTTGTTGTGGCTGCTCGCGTTGCCGTTTTCCGCCGTGTACGCCCTGGAGGTTGACGTGTACGCCGGCAAGGCACCGGTCGCGGACCAGGGCCCGGACGAACGCGCTCGCGCCATGCCGCTGGCCTTGCTGAACGCGCTGGAAAAACACAGCGGCGTGCGCGACTTCAGCGCTGTTCCCGAACTCGAGCAAGCCCTCGCCGTGGCGCCTTCCATCGTCGTGAGTTACTACTACGACCTGGTCGTATTGCCCCGTGCCGACGGCGGGCTCGAGCAAGACTTGCGCCTCAGCGCGTCCTTCGTCGGGTCCCGCGTGGACGAGTTGGCGCGCGAGCTGCAATTACCGTTGTGGCGCGCTGACCGGCGCGTGATCGAAATGTGGGTTGTGGTCGACAACGGCTTCCAGCGAGAAATTATGCCGCTCGAGCTGGGCTATCTCGAAGCACGGCTCGACGATGTCGCCCGTCGACGCGGACAACCCCTCGCCTGGCCGCGGCCGGACGAGGACGGCATGTACCCGGTCGACACCCAATTGCTGTGGGGTGGCTATACCGAGGACCTGGCCGGCGCCAAGGGCACCGGGGTGATGATTTTGGCGGCGCAGCGACAGGGTCCGCGTTGGGACGTGCGTGCCAACCTGGGTTTTGGCGAAGAGAACTGGGGTTGGCGGCTGGACGGATTTGACCTCGAAGCCGTGCTCGTCAACGGTCTGCAGCAGGCAATCGACCAGGTCGCCGCCGCCAACTCGATCGGCGCCGCCGGACTTTCGAGTTCGGATTTCGAACTGACGGTGGAGGGTGTCAATACGACTCGCGAATACCAGGAGCTGCTGGCCTACCTGCAACGCCTGGCATTGGTCGAGCGCGTCGATGTCATCGCGGCCAGGTCGGACGGCATCACTTTCCAACTCCGTCTCAATGCCCTGCCGAATTACCTGCTTGACGTGTTCGATCACGACGGCGTCATCGAGAACACCCGCCAGGACGGTCGTTACGTCCTGGCAGGGGAGGATGAATTGCGATGACCGAGTCTCACCGCTGGTTCGGCCTGGCGCTGGTCCTGCTGGCGGGCTGGTTGCTGCACAGCCTCGCGCCCATCATCACACCGTTCGCGGTATCGGCCGGGTTGGCCTACCTGGGCGATCCGCTGGTCGATCGATTCGAAAAATTGCATTTCTTCCGCTGGCGCGTCAATCGCACCGTGGCGGTCACGCTGGTGTTCATTTTGATCAGCATGGTGTTGACGCTGATCCTTTTGATTATTGTTCCTCTTTTAATCAGACAGTTACAAGAACTTATTCAGCGTGCGCCAGAGGTAGCCGAGTGGTTGGTGGGAACGGCGGTGCCCTGGGTCGAGGCGCGGCTGGGTTTCAACATCGTGACCGTCGAACCCGAGGTGCTGTTCGAGACGGCCCGCAACTACTGGAAGGAAGCCGGCACGGCGGTCCTCGGGGTGCTCGGAACGGTGTCCCGCAGCGGCCAGGCGGCGATCCACTGGGTGCTTAACCTGGTGCTCATTCCTGTCGTCACCTTTTACCTGTTGCGGGACTGGGACAAGTTGATCGATGGAATTCGCAGATTGCTGCCGCGCGCGCTGGAACCGACGGTTGCCCAGATCGCCCATGAAATCGACGAAGTGCTGGGCGCGTTCATCCGGGGGCAGTTGCTGGTAATGACCGGCCTTGGCCTGATCTATGCGATCGGACTGTGGGCAGTGGGGCTCGACCTGGCATTCGTAATCGGCATGGGTGCAGGCTTGTTGAGTATCGTGCCTTACCTCGGGACTTTCGTGGGCGTGTTGGCTGCCGTGATCGCGGTGCTGTTCCAGTTCGGGGACCTCTGGCACCTGCTGCTGGTGCTGGCCGTATTCGGGGTGGGGCAGTCTGCCGAGAGCATGTTCCTGACGCCGCTGCTGGTCGGAGACCGTATCGGTCTTCACCCGGTGACCGTGATCTTTGCCGTGTTGGCGGGCGGGCAGCTGTTCGGCTTCCTGGGCATCTTGCTGGCTTTGCCGGTGGCGGCCGCGCTGAACGTATTGGTGAGGCATCTCAACGACCGCTACCGGGCCAGCCATTTGTATACCCGCGCCCCGGCTGGCCGGCCTGATGCAGATCCGCCGGCCGAAAGCGGGAGCGGCGAGGCTCCCTGAGTGCTTTTTTCTCCCCAGATTCCGCTGCAGCTCGAACCGCCGCGACCGGATCGATTTGACGAGTTCATTTCGGGCCCCAACGGTGCCGCGGTGGAGGCCGTGCGACACTTGCTGGATGAGCCGGGAACCGGTTTGTTCCTCTCGGGCCCCGAGGGGTCCGGCAAATCGCATCTGCTGAACGCGCTGTGCCATGCCGCGCGCAAGCGGGACATGGCCGCTTTCTACGTCGCGCTGAAGCGCTTGCCCGAGGAGGCTGCGGCCGGGCTTGAAGGGCTTCAGGTTCTCGACCTCGTGTGCGTGGACGATATCGACCGCGCCGCCGGTAACGCGGCCTGGGAGGGGGCGCTGTTTCGCTGCTTCAACGAGGTAAGGGCTGCCGGCGGACGCCTGCTGGTGGCGAGTCGTGAACCATTGGCGTCGTTGATTTTCGATCTTCCGGACCTGGCTTCGCGGCTGGCATGGGGCGTTCAGCTCAAACTGCAGTTAACGGACGACGACGGCAAGCGGGCCATCATGCTGCAACGGGCGCACAGCCTGCATATCGAGCTGCCGGAAGATGTGCAGAACTACGTGTTGCGCAACAGCCGCCGCGATATGGCGTCGTTACTGAACGTCGTGGAAGGCTTGAAGAACGCGGCGTTTTCCGACAAGCGGCGGATTACCGTTCCGGTGGCGCGCGAGGTCATTCGGGCGCTTGAGAAAAAAACGGGGCCGAAGTAGCGCGGCTACTTCGGCCCCTTCCTTCAGGCTCCCATAATTATCTGTAAGTCGTGCGGCTCTCGATCACCAGTCCGTCCGAGGTGAATTTCATTTCCATGTGCTCGCGGTCAGTGGCGGTCTTGGCCCATTCCATGACCTTCTCGTAAAACGAGCTCATCGGATCGTCGGGATCGAGCGCCCCGTAATCCGCCATTTGCATTTCCTGCAGTTCGTAGTAGGCGGCCATGTCGTAATCCACGCTGAGGAAGGTTTCGTTATCCCCCGCCGGCATTTCGAGAAACTCGACCAGCGTATTCTGCTCGCCATCGCCCACCGACAGCCCGATGGCCTCTTTCGACATCGCCGCGTACGCGCTGATGCCCTGTACCGACATCAGGAATTCCGGAACCGGCTTGGGGTCGCCGCCCGGCGCCAACTGCATGTCGGCCAGGTCGGGCAGGAACATCTGGGCCATGCCGAGGAACATCTCCGGTTGCTCGACGTGAACCGCGAGATGGCCACGCATATCGCTGGGGATCGATTGGCCGGGGTCCATGTCCAGTGCCTTGATGCTGAGGCGCAACCCGCGGAAATTGTTCACAAACGGTGGCAGCGGCTGGTTGAGTTTTTCCAGCAGGTCACCGACTTGCTGGTTGATGTCTGCGAAATGTTCGCACTGGAACGGATCGCTCTGAACGCCCTCAGCCTTGCCTCTCAGGAAATCCCGCGCAGCGCCGACCTTGATGCCGAAACTCAGTTCGGCAAGGTGTTCGGTGAGCATGCGGGCACCAGGCAGGGCGGCGACCAGGCCGGTCAACTCGCCGGCCAGTTCGGACGGATGCTCGAAAACGGCCCGGTAGCCAATCGCGTCAACGCCCATCTCGGTCACGCCGACGCTGACTTGCGGCATGTTGTCGATGATGCGATGCGTCTCGGCGATGCACTGTTCTGAGAAGTCTTCCAGGTCGTACTCGTCGAAACTCGTCAGGACCCGGGCCGTGGTGGCCTCGGGGTCCAGGAATTCATCAGCCAGTCGATGCAGGTCCATGAACGCTGAGCCATACGCGGAATATCCGTGTTCTTGATTGAGCCGGGCCAGGCTGTCGGTCGAATAATGCTCGCCGGGCTTTTCCAGCCCCAGGAATCCGGGCAGGAAATCGCTCTGCGACGCGACCGGATAAAGGCCCAGGGCGAAGTGGTCTGACAATACCGCCACGTAGAGTGCGATCGGGACTTCGTCGGCCTCTTCCGGCACGATACGCCAGTACGACTGACCCTGAAATTCAGCAGGGGGCGCATCGATCTCCGCGCTCTCGAGGATGGCCATCACCGAATCGGACAGGGCCTGGGGGTCGCTGGAGCTCATGCGAAGGGTGGGAAAGGCGCCTACGCCGTAAGCCACCGTGCTCGACTGGAAATCCCAGCCCATGCTTTCCAGGCCCTCCCGGCTCATCTTTCCGTCGTACGCATCAACCCAGGCGATCATCAGGCGTTCGAAGGGGTCATCCGGCCTGTCGCCGCCGCTTGCCCATTCCGCCTTGACCCGGGTGACCTGTTTCTGCATCTCGTCGAGCATCGGCCGGGCCCGCTCGAACTGCGCATCGATGACGGCGTCGGGGATGGGCTGCATGTTGGCCGCCAGGTAAGGCGTGTCTGCCGGCACGTAGGTGAGAAGGGAGTCAGCGGCCGGTGAGGCCTCTACCCCTGCCGTGACCTCATCTTCCCTGTCGCCACAGGCGCCCAGGGCAAGCAGCAACAACAGCGAGAGCATTATCAGGCGCAACTGGGTCATATCGATTTCCGTTCCGTTTGTGTAAAGGTGTTATACCACAGTACAACACTAAAGATCAAGGGAAGGGATCAAGCCGGCTCAGCCAGCCTGTCCCCGCTTCTCCAACCCCGGTCTTCCGGCCAATGTTCGCGCCTCGTCCAAGCGTTCCAGCGTGCCGATGTCGTTCCACGGGCCGTCGTACCGCTCGCCAGTCACGATCTGTTCTCTCATCGCGCGCAGCAGCAGCGGCACGATGGAGAACTTGCCCGCCGAACAGCCTTCGAAAAGCCGCGGGTGATATACCGCAACCCCGCTGTAGGTCAGTTTTTCGGTTCCGCCTTCTCGCACCAACGCGCCTTGTAAACTGAAATCACCGGCCGGGTTGTGCGCGGGGTTGGGCACCATCACCAGGTGGGCGTGGTCGCATTTCACGGCGCGCAGCCGCGCAAACGGATAACGTGTGAACACGTCACCGTTGACGGCCAGGAAAGGGCCTTCGCCGAGCTGTGGCAAGGCTTGGAAAATGCCGCCGCCGGTTTCCAGTGGTTCGGGTTTCTCGACCGACCAATGGATGTTTACCCCCCAACGCTCGCCGTTGCCTAGCGCCCCGGGCAATTGTTCCCCCAGGTGGCCCTGGTTGATGACGATCTCGCGAAATCCGGCATCCGCCAGCGCCTCGATATGATGAACGACCAGGGGTTTGCCGCCCACTTCGAGAAGGGGCTTGGGCATTCGGTCGGTCAGAGGCCGCAGGCGCTCGCCCCGTCCGGCGGCGAGGATCATGGCGCGCATGCTTCATCCTCGAGCAGGCTGAGAAAGCCGCGAAATTCGGGGTACCGTGGCAACACATCGAGCAGGTAGCGATAGAACAGCGGGATCATCTGCAGGTAACCGTATTTGCCGTCGCGATAGCGCAGACGAGCAAAAATGCCGGCGATCTTGATATTGCGCTGCAGGCCCATCCAGTCGCATTGCCGAATCCAATCCTCCAGGCTGCAATCGAGGTCGTAGCGGCGGTGCATTTCAGCCATCCAGGCCTCGAGCCGCTCGCGCGGCCAGGCAATATAGCGGTCCCAGATCAGCGAGATGAGGTCGTAGCTGATCGGGCCGTGCAGGGCGTCCTGGAAATCGATGATGCCGGTGCCGTGGCCGGTGTCCAGCAGGTTGCAGGAATGAAAATCCCGGTGTACGAACACCTGTGGCTGGTTGCGGGCGGATTCGATCAACAGCCCGCACAGGTTCTGCCAGGCGCCGATCTCGGCGCCCTTCATCGGCCGGTGCTTGTAATGGGCCAAGTACCAGTCGGGAAACAGGTCGAGTTCTATCTGCAAACGCTCCTCGTTGTACTCGGGCAGGCCGTCGGTCGAAGCGAACTTCGCGGTGGTCTCGAGAATGTCGAACAGTCGCGGGAACAGCCGATCCACGGTGTTCGGCGAGAGGATCTCCCGAAACAGGACATCGCCGAAGTCTTCCAGCAGACCGTAGCCCAGGTCGAGGTCGAAGTGATAGATATCCGGCGTCTTCAGCCCGGCTCGCCGCAGGCGGTCGCCGGCGTCGAGAAAACGTTCGGACGTTTCCCGGTAGCGCGGCGCGTCCATCAGGATCACGGAGCGATCGCCGGCGTCGAAACGAAAGTAGCGTCGGAAACTCGCATCGCCGCAAACGGGCTGCAAATCGACCCGATCCATGCCCATCTGCTGCGCAGCCCACTGCGCGCCGTCTTCGCGCCGGCGGTCCTGCGGCTCGGAATCTGGTGGTTTCATCCGCGCATTGTGCCCGAATCACCGGGACAGAGTAAGGCTTTCTGATGACCAAATGCGGGCGGGGCACGGGGTCCGGCCAGCAATGCCTTCGCCCGCCGGTCATGCAAGCGATGGGCTGTCCCGGTCCGGTTTTTCTTGGCGCATTGAAACAGTACTGATGTGGTACTATATGAGCCGTATGTTGAGAATATCCAAACTGACCGATTACGCCATCCTGGTGATGGTGGAACTGACCCGAAATGGCGACATGCTCAGTTCACATGCGGTCGCCGAGCGGGTCGGTATCGAACTGCCCACGGCCAGCAAGGTCCTGAAGCTGCTTGCCGGCCACGGGCTGCTGGCGTCTTACCGGGGCGCCAACGGCGGCTACCGCGCGAATCGCTCTGCCAGCGACATCAGCGTGGCGGAGGTCATCGAGGCCATCGAGGGGCCGGTGGCGATGACCGAGTGCAGCGTGGAGGAGGGACTGTGCAGCCAGGAAGACCAATGCGGGCTGCGCGGCAACTGGCAGCGTATCAGCCTGGCGGTGAAACAGGCATTGCAGGTGGTCAGCCTGGCCGAGATGTCGGCGCCGCACAGCCCCAACAAGCCGCCGTTGAACATCACGACCCTCGGTGTATGAGAGCCGATCAACCGGGGCCCGGGCAGCTCGTCTGACCCGGTTCCCACGACAGAGGTAAGCCATGAGCGAATCCACAGCACAGACCGGTTCATCCGTCGACCGCTTCGTGCAGCAAAAATACAAGCACGGTTTCGTCACCGACATCGAGTCCGAGGGATTGCCCCCTGGGCTCGACGAGGACGTAGTCCGCTGGATTTCGGCGCGCAAGGAAGAGCCGGAATGGTTGCTGGAATGGCGCCTCGAAGCGTTCCGCCTGTGGCAGGGCATGCAGCAGCCGGATTGGGCGCATCTCAACGTGGACCCGATCCATTTCCAGGACATTTCTTATTTCTCGGCGCCCAAATCGGACAAGGACCGGCCGCAAAGCCTCGACGACGTCGACCCGAAGCTTCTCGAGACCTACGACAAGCTGGGCGTGCCCCTGCACGAACGGGCCCGCCTGGCCGGCGTGGCCGTCGATGCCGTGTTCGACTCGGTTTCCGTCGGCACGACCTTTCGCGAGGAGCTTTCCAAGGCCGGCGTGATTTTCTGCTCTTTTTCCGAGGCGGTTAAGGACCATCCCGAGCTGGTCCGGCGCTACCTCGGCAGCGTGGTGCCCGCACGGGACAACTTTTTTGCGGCTCTGAACTCGGCGGTGTTCTCGGACGGCAGTTTCGTCTACATCCCCAAGGGCGTGAGATGCCCGATGGAGCTCTCTACCTATTTTCGTATCAACGCGGCGGAAACCGGCCAGTTCGAGCGGACCCTGATCATCGCCGAGGACGAGGCTTACGTGAGTTACCTCGAGGGCTGCACCGCGCCGATGCGGGACGAAAACCAATTGCACGCCGCGGTTGTCGAGCTGGTCGCGCTCCAGGACGCCGAAATCAAGTACTCGACGGTGCAGAACTGGTATCCCGGGGACGAAAACGGCAAGGGCGGTATCTACAACTTCGTCACCAAGCGCGGCGACTGCCGCGGAGACCGTTCGAAAATCTCCTGGACCCAGGTCGAGACCGGCTCGGCCATCACCTGGAAGTACCCGTCCTGCGTGCTTCGCGGCGATCATTCCACGGGCGAGTTCTACTCGGTCGCGCTGACCAACAACATGCAGCAGGCCGATACCGGGACCAAGATGATCCACATCGGGCGCGACACCCGCAGCAAGATCATCTCCAAGGGCATCTCGGCGGGTCGCGGACAGCAGTCGTACCGGGGCCTCGTGCGCGTCGCGAAGAAAGCCGAAAACGCACGTAATTACACGCAATGCGACTCGATGCTGATCGGCAAGAAGTGCGGGGCGCACACTTTCCCCTACATCGAGGTCGGCAACCCGAGCGCGAAGGTCGAGCACGAAGCCACGACCTCGCGCATCGGCGAGGATCAGTTGTTTTATTGCCTGCAGCGCGGCATCTCCGAGGAGGATGCGGTCTCGATGATCGTCGATGGCTTCTGCAAGGCCGTGTTCAAGGAGCTGCCGATGGAATTTGCGGTGGAGGCCAAGGCACTGCTCGAGGTGAGCCTGGAAGGTGCGGTGGGATAGACGGTCGAGCCCTTGGGGCCGACCCGGTGATTGAAAGCGCCATGAGGCCGATTACAGGAACGAAATTTGCAGGGCGGCCCGAGGGGCGTCCTTCAGAAACAACGAAAGGAACGAAAGAATGCTAGAAGTCAGAAACCTGCACGCGAACGTGATGGGCAAACCGATACTCAAGGGCCTGGACCTGGAGATCGGTCCCGGCGAGGTACACGCCATCATGGGTCCCAACGGCGCCGGAAAGAGCACGCTCGGCAACGTGATCGCCGGACGGGAAGGCTACGAAGTGACGAAAGGAGAGGTGTTGTACCGGGGCAAAGACCTGCTGGAACTGGAGCCGGAAGAGCGCGCCTGCGAGGGAATTTTCCTGGCATTCCAGTACCCGGTTGAAATCCCGGGCGTGAACAACACGTATTTTCTCCGCACCGCGCTCAATGCCCAGCGCAAATACCGTGGCGAAACGGAACTGGATTCCATGCAGTTTCTCAAGCTCGTTCGCGAAAAACTGAAGGTGCTGCACATCGACGACGATCTGATGCACCGCGCGGTCAACGAGGGATTCTCGGGTGGCGAGAAAAAGCGCAACGAGATCTTCCAGATGGCGGTGCTCGAGCCGAGGCTGGCCATCCTGGACGAAACCGATTCCGGACTGGATATCGACGCGCTTCGGCTGGTGGCCGAGGGCGTGAACAAGCAGCGCAGCGAAGAGCGCTCGATGATCGTCGTGACCCACTACCAGCGTTTGCTGGAGTACATCGTGCCTGATTACGTGCACGTCCTCGCCCACGGCCGGATCGTCGCCAGCGGTGGAGCCGACCTGGCCGAGAAGCTGGAAGTCGAGGGCTACGCCTGGCTGGAGCAGGGCGGTATCGGCACGCTGGACGTGGAGATCAGGTCCTGACATGAGCAATGCGACACTGACTGAACTCGCGGCCCGCTGGGCTGACCAGGTTCGCAAGCTGGACACTCCAGCGTCCCCGACCTGGCTGGAAGACCTGCGGCACAAGGCCACGGGGCATTTCAGCGCCGGCGGTTTTCCGCACCGCAAAGTCGAGGCCTGGCGTTATACGCCGTTGAAACGCCTGGAATCAGCGGGTCCCGGGCTGCCCGGAAAAATCGCCTCGACCTGCCCGGTTACGATTGACGCTGCATTGCTGCCCGACGTTCCTGCGATCGACATCGTGGACGGCGTACTGGCTCAAGGATCCGCCCAACTCCCGGACGGGGTCAGCGTCTTCACGCTGGCGGAGGCCATCGAGATGTTCGAGGGACCGGTTCGGGCATTGGCCGAGGCGGTGCCGGTGGACGGTCCGGCACGGGCTTTTGATGCGATCAACACAGCCTTCCTGCACCAGGGTGTCGTCATCAGGGTTGAAAAAGGAGCCGACGCCGGCACCCTGCTGCTGCGGTTTGCAGGCAGTGCCCGGTCCGCCGATGAGTTCGTGCCTTGCCGGGTGATGCTGCTGATGGAGGCGGGCGCCCGGCTCGAACTCGTCGAGCAGCACTTGGCGGAGGTAACCTCACCGGCTGCTCTGCACCTGCTGGTGCAGCCCCATCTGGCGGAAAACGCCGAGCTCGAGCACGTGCGGGTGCAGGACGAGGGCGAAGAGGCCATCCTGCTGACCACGACCCGGGTCCAGCAAGACGGCGCAAGCTGCTACCGTTTCCGTGGTTTCGACCTTGGCGGCGGCCTGGTGCGACACGAATTGCACGTATCGCTGGAAGGAGAAGGCGCGCGCGCTGACCTTGCCGGCGCATGGGTGCTCGACGGGCGGCGCCATTGCGATACCCGAGTGGCGGTGGAGCACGTTGCGCCCGATTGCAGCAGCGTGCAATTTTTCCGCGGCGTATTGGGCGGCAGCAGCCGCGGCGTATTCAATGGCCGCGCGCTGATCCGGGAGGGCGCGGATGGCAGCAGCGTGCGCCAATCCAATGCCAACCTGCTGCTCTCGCCATTGGCGGAAATGGATACCAAGCCCGAACTCGAAATCTACGCGGACGAAGTCGAGGCCAGTCACGGGGCAACCGTCGGGCAACTGGACGAGGGTGCAATTTTCTACCTGCGAACGCGCGGCCTCACCGAAGCCCAGGCGCGGCGACTGCTGACCGCTGCTTTTTGCCACGCGGTGAGCCAGAAGCTGAACAACGCGGCGCTGGCTGAAAACCTGGGTGAACGAATCGGTGCGGCCATGCCGGAATCGGTCTAACGAAGACAACGGAGCAAACATGTTCGACGTCGACAACATCCGTGCGGAGTTCCCCGCCCTGGACAGAACCGTTCACGGCAAACCGCTGGTCTATTTTGACACCGCGGCCACCGCGCAGCGTCCGCTGGCGGTGATCGAGGCGACCGACCGTTTCTACCGGCGCCACAACGCCAACGTGCACCGCGGGGTGCACACGCTTAGCCAGGAAGCGACGGACCTCTACGAGGGCGCGCGACGCACGCTGGCCTCGTTCATCAACGCGCGATCCGAGCGCGAGGTCATTTTTACGCGCGGAACCACTGAGGCCATCAACCTGGTGGCCAACAGCTACCTGCGTTCGAGGCTGGGCCCGGGTGACGAAATCCTCGTTTCGCACATGGAGCACCACGCCAACATCGTTCCGTGGCAGATGCTGCGCGACGCCACGGGCGCCTCGCTCAAGGTGATTCCGATCACCGAGAGCGGCGAACTTCGCCTCGACGAACTGGAATCCCTGTTGTCAGAGCGGGTAAAACTGCTTGGCCTGGTGCACGTTTCCAATGCGCTGGGCACCGTCAATCCCGTAGCCGAGGTATGCCGCATGGCCGCCCGGTTCGACATCCCGGTGCTGGTGGATGGAGCGCAGGCCCTGCCGCATCTTGCCGTCGATGTGCAGAAGCTCGGCTGCGCTTTTTATTGTTGCTCGGCCCACAAAGTGTACGGGCCCACGGGAATCGGGGCGTTGTGGGCACGCGAGGAGACCCTGGAGGACATGCCCCCCTGGCAGGGCGGCGGCGAGATGATTTCAAAGGTGACGTTTGAGAAAACCACCTGGAACGAGCTGCCCAACAAGTTCGAGGCCGGTACGCCCAATATCGCCGGCGGGGTGGGTTTCGGCGCAGCGCTCGAATTCGTCGAGCGGGTCGGCGTGGAGAATGCGGCTGCGCAGGAGCAGCACGTGCTCGAATACGCCACCGAACGGATGAACGAGATCGACGAGGTTCGCATTATCGGCACGGCCCCGGGCAAGGCTGGCACGATCAGTTTCACGTTTGGCGATGTGCACCCGCACGACCTCGGCACCATTATCGATCATTACGGGGTGGCCATCCGTACCGGCCACCACTGCACGATGCCCCTGATGCAATTCTTCGGCGTAGCGGCAACGGCGCGGGCCTCGTTTGGGATGTACAACACCCGCGAGGAAGTCGACGTGTTCGTCGATGCCTTGCTCAAGGCCCGCGATATGTTCTAGGGTCTGTTAACGCCCTCCAAAAAAGGCTGGAGTCTAAAATCCAATGACCCTTTTGATTGTCTACATCCTGGTCGCGCTGGTTTTCTCGTTTCTCTGCTCGGTCGCCGAAGCGGTGTTGCTGAGTGTTTCCTCGGCCTACGTGGCGCTGCTCGAGAAAAAGGGCAGTGCGGCCGGCCCGCTGCTGCGTCGCATGCGAAAAGACATCAACAAGCCGCTGGCGGCGATCCTGACACTCAACACGATCGCGCACACGATTGGTGCCGCGGGCGCCGGCGCCCAGGTGGCCGTGGTTTTCGGCAACGCCTACCTCGGCGTGGCGTCGGCCATCCTGACCCTGCTGATCCTGATTTTCTCGGAGATCATTCCCAAGACACTGGGAGCCCATCACTGGCGCACGCTGGCCCCGGCTACGGCCTACGGCTTGCGGGTCCTGGTCTGGATTCTGTACCCCTTCGTCAAGATGTCGGAGCTGTTGACCCGCGGGTTGACCGATACCCCCAAACTCAGCGGTTTCAGCCGGCAGGAATTTGCTGTGATGGCCGAACTCAGCGCTCGGGAAGGGCAACTGGCCGAGCGCGAATCTGAGGTGCTCAAAAATCTGCTGCTGCTGCGGGACACCGGTGTAAAGGATGCCATGACTCCTCGCCCCGTGGTGTTTTCACTGCCGGGCGACACCACGGTGGAGGCATTCTTCGACGCACACGGCGAAAATCGTTTCTCCCGGATACCGCTGTACAGCGATGACCCCGACGCGCTGAACGGGTTCGTCCTGCGCGCAGACCTGCTGCTGGCCCGTGCGCAGAACAAGGGTGAACAGCTGCTCTCCGAGTTCGAACGGCCGATGCCCGTGCTGCCGGAATCCCTGTCCCTGGCCCAGGCCTTTCGGAACGTACTGCGCCACCGCTCACACATCGCGCAGATCGTGGATGAATACGGGGTTCTGGAGGGCATCCTGACCCTGGAGGACATCATCGAGACCCTGCTCGGTTTGGAAATCGTCGACGAGGGCGACGAAGCCATCGACATGCAGGAGCATGCTCGACGATTATGGCGCCGTCGCGCCCGCAAAATGGGCATCGAACCCCCGAAACGGGGATGATTCCGCGTGGCGACGCGGACCGCAGTCGGCTTTTGCCGTCGCCTGACGAGAGGTTGCGAGACGCCTTGGCCGACTTTAGATTGGCAAGAGAAGGCCCCAACTGATTGGGAATGCGGCAAACCGGGGTCGAGACAGCGGCATGATTGACCCGGCCACGAAAACCAGCAGCACTGACAGTAACGACGGAGACATCCATGCTGACCGACAAAATGCTCGACAAGCTCAATGACCAGATCAACGTTGAGTTCTATTCCTCCAACCTCTACCTGCAAATGGCTTCCTGGTGCGAGACCAAGGGCCTCGAGGGTTGCGCCGATTTCCTGAAGTCCCACGCCGATGAAGAAATGGGTCACATGCATCGGCTGTTTACCTACGTGAACGAGTGCGGCGCCATGGCCAAGCTCGGCGCCATCGACGCACCGCCCACCGATTTCGCGAACATCGACGCGGTTTTCGAGGAAACGCTTCGTCACGAGAAATACGTGACGCGCAAGATCAACGAGTTGGCGGACACGGCGTTTTCAGAGAAAGATTACTCCACCTTCAATTTCCTCCAATGGTACGTGGCCGAGCAGCACGAGGAAGAAAAACTGTTCAACACGATCCTCGACAAGATGCGCATCATCGGCACGGAGGGTCGCGGTTTGTATCACTTCGACCAGGAGATCGCGAAAATGATTGACGGACACGGTGGAGGCAGCGTCATGGAGTCAGAAGCCTGAGCCCGGTTTCGGGTTGAAGCATGGGGGTAGGGGCGGCGCAGACGCTCCGGCCCCGTGCCTATTTGAGGAGCCTCGCTTCCCTGCTCCCGCGCACCCGGGGCTCCCCAGAGGGTGAATTCATCCTCAGTCCTCCGCTATCTCGATCTTCGTCACGCGCTGAAAGCCGCGGGGTAGCTTACGCCCGCGCTTCGCGCGCTCGCCGCGGAAATGTTCGATGTCCCTGGCGCCCATGCGCAGGTAGCGCTGGCCTGCCCATACCAGGATCTCCTGTTTTGGGGCCATGACGGCGATGCCCACGACGTGCTCCTCGCCCGCCTTGAGCCGCTTGGGCGGCACGTTGATCAACTTGTTGCCTTTGCCCTTGGTCAGTTCGGGAACGTCGTGCAGCGGAAAAGCCAGCAGGTAGCCATCGGACGTGGCGCATACGATAATCGCATCCTTCGGATGGTCGATGCGCGCCGGTTCCAAGGGCGCGGCGCCCTTGGGAACGGTCAGCATGGCCTTGCCGGCCTTCATCCGGCCGTGCAGGTTCTCCAGTTCGGTCACGAAACCGTAACCGAAAGAACTGGCCAGAACGATCTTGCGCTTGGCTTCGCCACACAAGGTCCACAGGAAATGCTCACCCGGCTGGATGCTGAAACGGCTCGAAAGCGGCTCGCCCAGGCTGCGCGCCGAGGGAAGGGTGTGGGCCACCAGCGAATAGGCACGCCCCCTGGAATCGAGGAAGACGGCCTGCTCATTGCTGCGCCCGCGCGCGGCATGCTGGAATGCGTCGCCGGCCTTGTAATTGAGCGCCGTGGGATCGATGTCGTGGCCCTTGGCGGCACGAACCCATCCGGACTTCGACAGCACGACGGTTGTCGGTTCGCTGGGCACCAGGTCTTCTTCACGCAGTGCCTGGGCCGCGTTTCGCTCGACCAGCACCGAGCGACGTGCATCCCCGTAGGTCTCGGCGTCTTCGAGCAGTTCGTTTTTGATCAGCGTTTTCATTCGCGCTTTCGAGCCGAGGATCTGTTCCAGTGTGTCGCGTTCATCCGACAGGGCATCCTGCTCGTCGCGTATTTTCATTTCCTCGAGCTTGGCCAGGTGGCGCAGCTTGAGTTCCAGTATTGCCTCGGCCTGCGTGCCGGTCAGTTCGAAGCGCTTCATCAGCACCGGCTTGGGCTTTTCCTCGGTGCGAATGATGTGGATAACCTCGTCGATGTTCAGGTAAGCCACCAGCAGGCCTTCGAGGATGTGCAGTCGGTCGACGACCTGGTCCAGGCGATGGTTCAGGCGGCGGGTAACCGTTTCCATGCGGAAGGTCAGCCACTGCTTGAGCAGCTCGCGCAGGTTGAGCACCTGGGGTTTGCCGTTGATGCCGATGATGTTGAGGTTGGCGCGGTAGTTGCGTTCCAGGTCGGTGGTGGCGAACAGGTGGTTCATCAGCTGGTCGATATCCACCCGGTTGGAGCGTGGCACGATGACCAGCCGCGTCGGGTTTTCGTGATCCGATTCGTCGCGCAGGTCTTCCACCATGGGCAGTTTCCTGGCCTGCATCTGCGCGGCGATCTGCTCCAGCACTTTGGCGGGTGAGACCTGGTGGGGCAGGGCCGTAATCACGATATCGCCGTTCTGCTTCTCCCAGACCGCCCGCATCTTGACTGAGCCGAGGCCGGTTTCGTACATCGACCGCAGTTCGTCGATCGGCGTGATGATCTCCGCTTCGGTGGGAAAATCAGGACCCTTGACGTGCTCGCACAGGTCGGCGACCGTGGCCTTGGGTTTTTCCAGCAGGTGAATACAAGCGGACACCACCTCTCGCAGGTTGTGCGGGGGTATGTCGGTCGACATGCCCACGGCGATGCCCGTGCTGCCGTTCAGCAACACGTTGGGCAGGCGCGCCGGAAGCATCACCGGTTCCTGCATGGTGCCGTCGAAATTCGGTTGCCAATCCACCGTTCCCATGCCCAGTTCACTGAGCAGTGACCGGGCGTAGGCGGTCAGGCGCGATTCGGTATAGCGCATCGCGGCGAACGATTTCGGATCATCCGGGGAACCGAAATTGCCCTGGCCGTCGACCAGCGGATAGCGATAAGAGAACGGCTGCGCCATCAACACCATGGCCTCGTAACAGGCGCTGTCACCGTGCGGGTGATATTTGCCGATCACGTCACCGACGGTACGCGCCGATTTTTTGTGCTTCGACTTTGCGCTGAGCCCGAGTTCGCTCATGGCGTACACGATGCGGCGCTGAACCGGCTTCAGGCCGTCGCCGATATGGGGCAGGGCGCGGTCCAGCACGACGTACATCGAGTAGTCCAGGTAGGCTTTCTCGGCGTAGTCCTTCAGTGGAACCCGTTCGTGTTCGGAGAAAGATTGGGTAATTTCTGTCATCTTCAATCTCGGTTGAAAGGTGGTGTCAGGGTCGCCTTGGACCCTGTAACGGTGTTAGCGCTTACGCTGAATCCCGTCATCTGTCCGCCCGCTTGCCGAGCAGCATCGGTGCAAACACGAGGGTGAACAGGCCAAAGCACAGCACCCAGAGCATGGCGGATGCGCCTACCCATACAGGATAAATGGACGCATCGGCGAGTGGGCCAAGCACACGAAACACCGCAGCCCCGAGCATGCCGATCAACAGCAAGATGATCACGGGTGGTGTCAGGTGCACATTTCGGCCGGTGTGTCCCAGCGTGACCCGGGCCATCATGCTGAGGGTTGCTACGCCGATGCCGCCGACGGCATACGCGTGCACCGGCAGCAGAGCGGGCAGGGCGGTGACCTGCATCAGCGCCCGCAGCAAAAAGCCCAGGTTGACCATGACGAATGCCAGGAACAGGCTCCAGAGCAGCGGTTTTTCCCAGATACCGAGGGTGTGCCACTGCATCACGCGGTGCGTATTGAGCATGAACAGGGCTCCGGCCAGCAGTGAGCCGGCAAGCCCGAACGGCGCTGCCAGCTCGCTGAGCATGAACAGCGGATAAAGAAGAAGCGTGGCGATGTCGTTCCAGCGCTCGTTACGCAATTCAACTTCGTACCCCACGCCGCGTTGAGTAAAGAACGGTATGACGCGCCGACCCATGAACAACAGCATGCCCAGCACCAGGTACAGGCCCCCGTGCACTGACAGATGCGCGCCCCTCGGCACCAGACCCTCCGAACCCAGGTAGAACAGCAGGCGCGCAACCGCCAGGAGCAGCAAAACCAGTAATACCAGCGCCTGCCGCTTTTGCCGGGTTTTCAGAACGGGCCGGGCGACGGCAACGAAGAGCCCGATCATGAAGGCCAGGTCGGCGGCGGTGGCGGCCGCCAGGTGGTCGACGCCGCCCAGCATCAGGCCGCGCGCCAGCAGCCACAGGGCAAAAAGCAGCGCCAGGCCCGCTCCCGCAAGGGTTTTTTGCCCGGTCCAGTTCCAGGCTGCCGTCAACAGGAACCCGGCGATAACGGCCATCGCGTATCCAAAGACCATTTCATGAGCATGCCAGAGGAAAGGGCCGACGGACGCCACGTTGACCGGCCTGGCGTAAAGGTAGACCGACATCCAGTTCAGCATCGACACCACCGCGAATACGGAAGCGCCCAGGAAAAACGGCCGAAACCCGCGCGACCAGGTGGCCTCGATGCTGATCATAGGGTGGCCAGGTTGCCCTTGTCTTCGAGCCAGGATTTACGGTCCGATGCGCGTTTCTTGCCCAGCAACATGTCCATCATTTTGGACGTGGCCGTGTGGCTTTCGACGGTCAGTTGCACCAGCCGTCGGGTGTCGGGGTCTATCGTGCTTTCGCGTAACTGCAGCGGGTTCATCTCACCCAGGCCCTTGAAACGGGTCTCGGAGACCTTGCCCCGGCGCTTCTCTGCGAGGATCCGTTCGTGCAACGCCTTGCGCTCCTCGTCGTCCAGGGCATAGAAGGTCTCCTTGCCCACATCGATTCGGTACAGCGGCGGCATCGCGACGAACACGTGGCCGGTTTCGACCAGCGCGGTGAAGTGCTTCAGGAACAGCGCCGAGAGCAGGGTGGCGATGTGCAGGCCGTCGGAGTCAGCGTCGGCCAGGATGATGACCTTGCCATAGCGCAGGCCGGAAATCTCGTTCGAGCCCGGGTCCACCCCGATGGCCACCGAGATATCGTGAACTTCCTGGTTCGCGAGCACCGAGTCGGACTCGACCTCCCAGGTATTCAGAATCTTGCCCCGCAGCGGCAGGATGGCCTGGTATTCGCGGTTTCGGGCCTGCTTCGCCGAGCCGCCGGCCGAATCGCCTTCGACCAGGAACAATTCCGTATGTGACAGGTCCTGCGAGCTGCAATCGGCGAGTTTGCCGGGCAGGGCGGGGCCCTGGGTGACCTTCTTTCGCACGACCTTCTTGGCCGACTTCATCCGCTTCTGCGCGCTTTGTATAGCCAGTTGGGCGATGGCTTCGCCGTCGGTCACGTTCTGGTTTAGCCACAGGCTGAACGCGTCCTTTACGACGCCGGAAACAAAGGTGGCGCAGCCCCGCGAAGACAATCGCTCCTTGGTCTGACCGCTGAACTGGGGATCGGCGAGTTTCACCGAGAGGATGAAACCGATTTTTTCCCAGATGTCGTCCGGCGTCAGGCGCAGCCCGCGGGGCAGCAGGTTGTGGTGTTCACAGAATTCGCGCATCGCCTCGACCAGGCCGGTGCGCAGTCCGTTGACGTGCGTGCCGCCCTGTGAGGTGGGGATGAGGTTGACGTAGCTCTCCTGCAGTTGACCGCCTTCGGGTAACCAGCACAGGGCCCAGCTGGCCTGGGAATCACCGCCTTTCATCTCGCCGCTGAACGGTACTTCGGGAAGCCGGCCGTAATCTTCGAGTTCGCTGACCAGGTAATCGGGCAGTCCGTCCTCGTAGCACCATTCCTCTTTTTCGCCGCTTTTCGCGATCCGCAGACTGACGGCCAGCCCCGGGCAAAGCACGGCCTTGGCGCGCAGCAGGTGGCGCAGCCGGGGCATGGAAAAAGTGGGGGAGTCGAAATAATCCTCGTTCGGCCAGAAGCGGATACGCGTGCCGGTATTGCGTTGGCCCACGGTGCCGACTTCCTCGAGCTTCACCTTGCGCTCGCCGTTGGCAAACTTCATGTAGTGCTCGACGCCGTCGCGCTTGATCCATATTTCCAGTTTTTTCGACAGGGCATTCACCACCGAGACACCCACGCCGTGCAGGCCGCCGGCAAACTGGTAGTTCTTGTCCGAGAATTTACCGCCTGCGTGCAGCTTGGTCAGAATCAGTTCGACACCCGGCATTTTCTGTTCCGGGTGGATGTCCACCGGCATGCCGCGGCCGTCGTCGATCACCTCCACCGAACCGTCCTCGTGCGCGATCACGTCGACCCGCCCGGCGTGCCCTGCCAGCGCCTCGTCAACGCTGTTGTCGATGACCTCCATCGCCAGGTGGTTGGGGCGGGTGGTGTCCGTGTACATGCCGGGACGGCGTTTGACGGGTTCGAGCCCTGTCAGGACTTCGATATCTTCGGCGCGGTACTGATTGCTCATCAAGCGATTGTGCTTTCCTGCTTCCTACTGACCGGAAGGTGGTAACGACGGAGGTATGGAATGCAGCACCCCGAGGGCGCATGTCGAGGGATATTCCCCTGTTTCCCGGTGGTTTTCAAGTCGCTTCGGCATCCAGTACAATGTGCTTCCAGAACTCGACCCGTTTTCCCGCTTCCCGAGGACACCGTTCTGGCATGGCTTCTCTTATTTTCGTTACCGGTGGTGTAGTCTCATCGCTTGGCAAAGGACTTTCCGCCGCGGCACTGGCTGCAATCCTTGAATCCAGGGGGCTCAAAGTCACCCTGGTCAAGCTCGATCCTTATCTCAACGTCGACCCCGGTACGATGAGCCCGTTTCAGCACGGTGAGGTCTACGTCACCGACGACGGCGCCGAGACCGATCTCGACCTGGGCCATTACGAGCGCTTCGTTCGGCAACCGACGCGACAGCTGAACAATGCGACCACGGGCCGTATCTACAGCGACGTGATCGCGAAGGAGCGCCGCGGCGATTACCTCGGCGCGACCATCCAGGTGATCCCGCACGTCACCAACGAGATCAAGGACTGGATCGAGCGCGCCGCCGAGGGCTTCGACGTGGCGATGATCGAAATCGGAGGCACGGTCGGCGACATCGAATCGCTGCCGTTCCTCGAGGCCATTCGACAGCTGGGCGTAGAATACGGCGACAAGGCGTTGTTCATGCACCTGACCCTGGTGCCTTACCTGAAGGCGGCCAAGGAAAAGAAGACCAAGCCGACCCAGCACTCGGTCAAGGAACTCCGGTCCATCGGCATCCAGCCCGACGTTCTGCTGTGCCGTTGCGAGATGGACCTGACCGAGGATGAGCGCGCCAAGATCGCGCTGTTCACCAACGTGCCCAAGAAAGCAGTCATCACCGCGCTGGACGCAAAGAACAGCATCTACGATATCCCGATGATGCTGCACGACGAAGATCTCGACCAGATCGTGATCGACCAGCTTGGCTTGCAGGAAAAAGCCACCCGCCCCGCCGACCTCAGCGACTGGCGGGAAGTGGTCGACCGCCTGGTCAACGCACGGCACGAGGTCACCGTGGCGATGGTCGGAAAGTACGTGGACCATGCGGACGCCTACAAGTCGCTGTCCGAGGCAATCACGCACGGTGGCCTGCGCGAGCGGATCAAGGTGAACATCGTGACCTTTGAATCGGAAGATTTTTCCGAAGGCGACACGTCGGCGCTGGACGCGGTGGACGCGATCCTGGTGCCGGGCGGCTTCGGTGAACGCGGCTTCGAGGGTAAGGTCAACGCGATTCGATACGCGCGTGAGAAAGGCATTCCCTACCTCGGCATTTGCTACGGCATGCAGGCGGCCGCGGTGGAGTTCGCGCGTAACGTGTGCGGCCTCGAAAACGCCAACACCAGCGAGAACGATCCGGACACGCCTCACCCGGTGATCGGCCTGATCACGGAGTGGCGGGACGCCTCGGGAGCCGTCGAGCGGCGCAGCGAAGAATCCGACATGGGTGGCACGATGCGGCTGGGCGGCCAGGAATGCCGTCTGCAGAACGGTTCGCTGTCGCGCCAACTGTACGGCAGGGAGGTGATCCGCGAGCGGCACCGTCACCGCTACGAATTCAACAACCGGTACCGGGAGACGTTCCAGCAACACGGCATGGTGCTGGCCGGCCTGTCGATGGACGAATCGCTGGTGGAAATCGTGGAGATTGCCGATCATCCCTGGTTCGTCGGCTGCCAGTTCCATCCCGAATTCACCTCGACGCCACGTGATGGTCATCCGCTGTTCACCGGGTTCATCGAAGCGGCGCTCAAGGTGCAGCAGGGCAACCGCGAGAAAGGAGCAGCCTGATTGTGAAATTGTGCGGATTTGACGTTGGACCGAAACACCCTTTTTTCCTGATCGCAGGCCCCTGCGTGATCGAGTCGAAGGAACTGGCGCTCGAGACCGCCGGCACGCTGAAAGAGATTTGCGGCCGGCTCGAGATCCCCTTCATCTACAAATCGTCTTTCGACAAGGCCAACCGTTCATCGGGCGACAGCTTCCGCGGCCCGGGGGTGGAAGAGGGGCTGGACATTCTGGCGGAGGTCAAGCGCAAGATCGACGTGCCGGTTTTGACCGATGTCCACGAGGACACCAACATCCGCATGGTCGCGCGGGTTGTCGACGTGCTGCAAACCCCGGCGTTCCTCTGTCGCCAGACGAATTTCATTCGACGAGTGGCTTCGGCGGGCGTGCCGGTCAATATCAAGAAGGGGCAGTTCCTGAGCCCGTGGGAAATGGGCAACGTGGTCGAGAAGGCCCGAGCGGCCGGCAATAACAACATCATGGTCTGCGAGAGGGGGGTGTCCTTCGGCTACAATAACTTGATCTCGGACATGCGTTCGCTGGCCGTGATGAGGGAGACCGGCTGCCCTGTCGTGTTCGACGCGACGCATTCCGTTCAGCTACCCGGTGGTCAGGGCACCTCCTCCGGCGGACAACGCGAATTCGTACCGGTTTTGGCCCGGGCCGCCGTTGCGGTGGGTATCTCCGGGCTATTCATGGAGACCCATCCCGAACCGGACGCCGCGCTCAGCGATGGCCCCAATGCGTGGCCGCTGGATAAACTCGAAGCATTGCTGACCTTGCTCAAGGAACTCGACACGGTGAGCAAGCAAAAAATCTGAAACGTTTAAGGAAACTACATGAGCCACATCACATCTGTACACGCACGGGAGATACTCGATTCCCGTGGCAATCCGACCCTCGAAGCCGAGGTCTCGCTCGAATCCGGCGCCTTCGGGCGTGCCATGGTGCCCTCGGGCGCCTCGACGGGTGCGCGCGAGGCCATTGAACTGCGTGACGGCGACACCGATCGTTACCTCGGCAAGGGCGTCACCAAGGCCGTTGACAACGTCAACACGGTCATTGCCGGTGCGCTGCTGACAGAGGATGCCGAAGACCAGGAAGCGATCGACCGGATGATGATCGAACTGGACGGCACCCACAACAAGGCCAACCTGGGCGCCAACGCCCTGCTGGGCGTCAGCCTGGCCGTCGCGCACGCGATGGCCGCCGAGGAAGGCCGCCCGCTCTGGCAGCGCCTGGCGCAGGATCGCGAGCCCGAACTACCGGTGCCGATGATGAACATCATCAACGGCGGTGCCCACGCCAACAACAGCGTCGACATGCAGGAATTCATGATCCTCCCCTGGGGTTTCGATTCCTTTTCCGAATCGCTGCGCTGCGGCGTGGAGGTGTTTCATTCGCTGAAAAGCGTGCTCAACGGCAAGGGGATGAACACGGCGGTGGGTGACGAGGGCGGTTTCGCCCCGGACCTGCCGTCCAACGAGGCAGCAGTCGAAGTGATTCTCGAGGCCATCGAGAAATCCGGTTACACCATCGGCAAGCAGGTCAGCCTGGGTCTGGACGTCGCTTCAAGTGAATTCTTCAAAGATAGCCGTTACCATCTTGAATCTGAAGGAAAATTATTTGATTCACAAGGTTTTGCCGAGTACCTGGCCTCCTGGGCCCGCCAGTACCCCATCATCAGCATCGAGGATGGAATGGACGAGGCCGACTGGGATGGCTGGGAGGTACTCACCCGGTTGATCGGCGACGATGTGCAGTTGGTCGGGGACGACCTGTACGTGACCAACACCGAGATTTTCCAACGCGGTATCGACATGGGCATCACCAACTCGATCCTCATCAAGCTGAACCAGATCGGAACCCTGACCGAGACCCTCGAGGCCATCCGCATGGCTGAAGAGGCCGGTTTCAGCGCGGTGGTTTCACACCGCTCGGGAGAGACCGAGGACGCCACCATCGCCGACCTGGCCGTGGCCACCACCGCCACCCAGATCAAGACCGGCTCGCTGTGCCGTTCCGACCGCGTGGCCAAGTACAACCAGCTGCTGCGAATCGAAGACGCGCTGGGCGCCCATGCGAAATTCGCCGGCGCCGGCGCGTTCCGCAACGTCAAGAATTGGACTGGCTAGGCCGGAATGCGAACGCTACTGGCCATCCTGGTCGTCGTCATCGTCCTGCTGCAGGTAAAGATGTGGTTTGGTGAGGGCGGCTACCGGGATGTCCAGCACCTGGCCGCGCGAGTGGAGGAGCAAGCCCGAGAAAACGATGCGCTGGCTCAACGCAACCGCGAATTGCAGGCCGAAGTCGAGGACCTTCGCCAGGGACTGCATGCGATCGAGGAGCGCGCCCGCAGCGAGCTTGGCATGATCAAGGAAGACGAGCAGTTCTACCAGGTGGTCCCGGGCCGGCCCAACGGTCAGAACCCCCCGGAGTGACGGTTTGAGCGCCCCCGAGGCCCTGCATGCCCTGGTCCCGGCAGCTGGCCGCAGTGTGCGCTTCGGTGGCAAAACGCCCAAGCAATACGCCCGCCTGGCGGGTTTGCCCGTTCTCTCGCACAGCATCAGGGCCGTCTCCAGTCATCCGTTGCTGGCATCGGTCACGGTGGCGCTGGCGAAGGACGACGATAAGTTCGAGAAGTGGGTCCGCCCCGACTGGCCCGGTGTCCACACCGTCGAGGGTGGTGACAGCCGGGCCCGGACCGTGCTGAACGGTCTCGAGGCCATCCTGACGCGCGATGCGTTCTGCTGTTGGGTGCTTGTACACGACGCGGCACGCCCCTGCCTGTCGCGGAACGACCTGGAGCGCTTGATCGAGGCGGGCTTGTCGAGCCGGCACGGCGCGATACTTGCCCGCCCGGTGCACGACACCCTGAAGTGGGCCGACCCGGACGGGTACATCGAGCGCACGATCGACCGCAGTCGTTGCTGGGCGGCGCAAACCCCGCAAATGTTTCGCGCTCGCGAGCTGGCCGACCGGCTGCGCGAAGCCCTCAATGACGGCGATCAGCCCACCGACGAGGCGGCGGCCATGGAACGGGCCGGTCACCGGCCCCTGCTGGTGCCGGGCGAGGCCGAAAATATCAAGATTACCGGGGCCGACGACCTGGCCCTGGCGGAGTTCATCCTGCAACGGCGGGGCGAGGAGAATCGAGTCGATGAGTGAGCATCCCGTGGATTTCCGAATCGGCCAGGGCGTCGACGTACACGCCTTTGGCGAAGGCGACCACGTCATGCTGGGCGGCGTGCGCATTCCCCACGAGCACGGGCTGGTAGCTCATTCAGACGGAGACGTGGCGCTTCACGCGCTGTGCGATGCGTTGCTGGGCGCAGCGGCACTGGGTGATATCGGCCGTCATTTTCCACCATCGGATTCACGCTGGGCGAACGCGGACAGCGGCGATTTACTCTCCGGAGTGGTCAGCCTGCTGGCGGCTGCAGGCTGGGGTGTGATCAACATCGACCTGACGATCGTTTGCGAGCAGCCGCGAATCGGCCCACATGTCGAAGCGATGCGGGAACGCATCGCACCCTTGCTGGGGATCGGCCCCGAGGTTGTTTCGATCAAGGCCACGACAACCGAGCGGCTGGGTTTCTGCGGTCGTGGCGAAGGCATCGCGGCGACGGCGGTGGCGCTGGTGCGGGCCCTCGGATGACGGTTCCCTCTGGCCTGCCGGACTGGGCCCGGTGCCTTGGCCCGCCCGATGTCAGCGGGCGGCTGCGCTGCCGGCTTGAGGATTTCCAGGTGTTCGAAAAGCCGCTCATCACACCCGACGGTGCCGGTAATCACCTGTGGCTGGAGATCGAGAAACGCGGCGCCAACACCGACTGGGTGGCCGGCCAGCTGGCGGCCGCCGCCGGCGTTCCACGGCGCGATGTCGGATTTGCGGGCATGAAAGACCGACACGGCGTGACCACGCAGTGGTTTTCGATCGGCCTGCAGGAGGCGGGCAATGCCGATTGGGAAGACTGGTCGATCGAGGGCGTTCGGTTCCTGCACGCAACGCGGCACGGCCGAAAGCTTCGCCGAGGCGTGCTCGCGGGAAATCGATTTCGCCTGGTCGTGCGCGAATTGACCGGAGACATGGGCGGGCTGGCCGAGCGCATCGCGGCCCTGGCGGCCAACGGAATTCCAAATTATTTCGGCCCGCAGCGCTTCGGGCACGGCGGCCGAAACGTGGACCGCGCC
>JABDPF010000030.1 GCA_013042915.1 Lysobacterales bacterium | reverse complement strand
GGGGCCGCTCCCTGGCGGGCACATCCCTGTGGCGCTCGGTCTGAGCCCGTCCAGGGCTCATACGCCCCTGCAAGGGGTATACGGCAGCACGGGCTGGACTTGGGCCAGATCATTTAGGAGGCCCCTTGGCCGACCGTGGTTACAGTCATGCGGTGTGGGCGCGTGGGCGCCCGGAGGAAACAAAACAATTCAGGCTTCGAGGTCCAGGCGGTCCAGGATACCTTCGAATTCGTCGGCGCTGGTGTAGCTGATGGTCAGTTTGCCCTTGCCGGAGGCCTGGTGCTGGATTTTTACCCGGGCGCCGAGTTGCTCGGAAATGCGATTTTGCAGGCGCAGGATGTCCGGGTCGATTCGCCGCTGGCCCTTTTTCTTGAGCGATTGCTGCAAACGGCGCACAAGGTTTTCGGTCTCACGCACCGAGAGTTGCTTGCGCACAACCTCGCGCGCGGCCTGTACCTGCAGCCGGTCGTCCAGTGAAAGGAGGGCGCGGGCGTGGCCCATTTCGATGCGCCGCATATCGATCATGTCCTTGACCTCCTGCATCAGTTCCAGCAGCCGCAGCAGGTTCGAAACCGCCGGGCGCGAGCGGCCCACCGCGTCGGCTGCTTCCTGCTGAGTCATCTGGAAATCATCGATCAAACGGCGCAGGGCGGTCGCCTCCTCCAGCGGGTTGAGGTCTTCGCGCTGGATGTTCTCGATCAGCGCCATCGCCACGGAGGCCTCGTCGGGCACGTCGCGGATGACCGCGGGTATTTCCTCGATGCCGGCGATCTGCGCTGCGCGCCAGCGGCGTTCGCCGGCAATCAGTTCGTAAGCGCCGTTACCCACCGGTCGCACCACGATGGGCTGCACGACACCCTGGGACCGGATCGAATCGGCCAGTTCGGCCAGTTTCTCCTCGTCGAACACCGAGCGCGGCTGGTAACGGCCGGGGCGAATCACGTCCAACGGCAGGTTTCGCAGTTGATCGCGCTCACCTTTCTGTACCTGGTTCAGCGTCGACTCGCTGAGCATCGAGCTCAGATTTCTGCCCAAAACCGGTTTTTTTCTCGTCGTCATGCGATTCGTCTCTTTTCGTGTCGCCGCAGCATTTCCCCCGCCAGCGCGATGTGCGCCAAAGCGCCCTTGGAGCGTGGGTCGTAAAGCAGCACCGGCATCCCGTAACTCGGCGCTTCGGCCACGCGGATGTTGCGTGGAACCCGGGTTCGGTAAACGCGGTCACCGAAGTTCTCGATCAACTGGTCGGAAACCGCATTGGCCAGGTTGTTACGCCCGTCGAACATGGTGCGCAGCAAGCCTTCGATCTCAAGCCCCGGATTGATGCTCGCGCGCAGCTGCTCAATCGTGTTGAGCAACCCGGTAAGACCCTCCAGTGCATAGTACTCGCACTGCATCGGGATCAGTACGCTGTTCGCGGCGCCCAGCGCATTGAGGGTGAGCATGTTCAGCGACGGTGGGCAGTCGATGAAAATCCAAACGTAGTCGTTCACGACCGGCTGCAGCGCGTCTTGCAGGGCAAATTCACGCCGGTCCATCTGCAGCAGCGTCACCTCCGCGGCCGTCAAATCGCCGTTGGCGGGTAACAGATCGAAGTCCAGGCCTTCGGGGCGGAGGATGGTTTCGCGCGCCGAGCGTTCGCCCAGCAATACCTCGCAGGCCGACATGTGGAGCCGCCGCGGGTCAATGCCGCAACCCGTGGTTGCGTTGCCCTGCGAGTCGAGATCTACCAGTAGCACAGGATATTTCATCCGCGCGAACGCCGCGGCCAGGTTGACGCAGGTCGTGGTTTTGCCCACGCCGCCTTTCTGGTTGGCGATGGCGATGATCCGGGCGGGTTTTTGCTGTTCGGTCGGGTTCATGGCTTGGCCGCCATGATGACGAGGTGACGCTGTTCATGCAATCCCGGAACAGCGAGTTTCTCGACTGAACCAACCCTTGCCCAGTCAGGCAGTTCCAAAATTTCGTCTTCCGGATAGCGACCCTTCATGGCCAACAACCGCGTTTTCCCGGTACACAGATGACGGACCGCTGCCACGAAAGCGGCCAGGCTACTGAACGCGCGGCTGATCACCGTATCGAACGGCTCATCCTCTTTCAGTGACTCGACGCGCGCGTGCACGGGCCGGATGTTTTCGAGCCGCAACTCCCTTTTCACGTGATTCATGAAGCGAACCTTTTTACCGGCACTGTCCACCAGCGTCACGGCAATGTCCGGTCGCGCGATCGCCAGCGGAATACCGGGCAGGCCGGCCCCCGCGCCGGCGTCGAGCAGGCGGCCGGGACCGATCCAGGGCATCACCGAGAGAGCGTCCAGCAGGTGCCGCGTAACGCGCGCCAGCGGGTCACGCACGGCGGTCAGATTGTAGGCACGGTTCCAGCGATCGAGCAGGTCGAGGTAGGCCAGCAGTTGCTCGGTCTGGCCCTCGTCCAGGTCAAGCCCCAGTCCCTGCAGGCCTTCCCTCAAGATGGATTCGGCGGCGCCGGTCAGTTGAGCCCCGCCTTTCGCATCTCGGACGCCATCTGCTGGGCGATATCGCGCACCGCGTCGGTGTGTTCCACGTCCTTGGTGAACGTCACGATTCGCCAGACCGGTGTCTCGGTCTCGATGTCGTAATAGCTGGACTCGACGTAGGCCGTCGTCTTGACGTCGGCCCAGCCGGGTCCCTGGCGCACGGTGTACACGTCGGTGAAGCCGGTGAAATAAGGCCGGCCCCAGCTGTAGGTCGCGCCACCACCCAGGTATTGGAGCCAGTAGTCGGAGCGCACGTAGCCCTCGGACGTGCCTCCACCGGAATAGAACATCACCACGACACCGTCGACGTCGGCCCGGCGCAAGATACCGGTGGCGACCTCGGCGTCGATCTCGCCGCGAATTCCGCCCCCGAAACCGGGAACCTCACTGGACGGGATGGCCGGCGTGCCCTTATTAGCCATGATCCGTGCCGCGTCGATTTCCGCCGCCTTGCGCATCAGTGCATCAGGCAACACCGCGATGACGGCCACCTTGTCCGGTTTGTTCGTTACCGCCTTTTCGGTCTGCCAGCTATCGACAACCTTGGTCTGGGCGCAGCCAGCGAAGAACAGGGGGATAAGGATCAGCAGAGCCAGGAGGCGGCCGGCGTTGAATGTATGCATCAGGATGGTCCGTCGACGGTAAAAGCGGAATGGTAAACCATTGGCCTTACGAAACCCAACGGAGATCATGCCTCGACGACCGACAGGTCGAGGTCCTCGGCCCGGTGGCAGGCCACCCGGTCGCCATTCTCCATGCGGCGTAGAGGGGGAACGTCCGCCTCGCACCGCTTGACCTTGAACGGGCACCGGTCGTGGAACACGCACCCTTTCGGCCGTCGGTAAGGCGAGGGCATGTCTCCGGTCAGCCAGTTTTCCCGTCGCGCGGCAGCAGCCAGCTTCGGATCTGGTACGGGCACCGACTTCATCAAGGCATTGGTGTAGGGGTGCAGCGGCTTGCGGTACAGCCGCTCTTTCTCGGAGACTTCCATCGCCTGCCCCATGTACATCACCATCACGCGGTCGCTGATGTGACGCACCACCGACAGGTCGTGGGCAACGAAGATCAGCGCCAGCCCGAGCTTTTTCTGCAGGTCCTGCAAGAGGTTCACGATCTGGGCCTGGATGGAAACGTCCAGTGCGCTGACCGGCTCGTCGCAGATCAGCAGACGCGGGTTGAGAACCAGCGAGCGGGCAATGCCGATTCGCTGGCACTGTCCGCCCGAGAACTCGTGGGGATAGCGGTTGATCTGGTTCGGCAGCAAACCCACCATTTTCATCATTCCGCGCGTTCGCTCGTCTACCTGGAGCCGGGCCATTTTTGGATAAAACGTCCATAGCGGTTCAGAGATGATGTCCCCGGCCGTCATGCGCGGGTCCAGCGATGCCACCGGGTCCTGGAACACGATCTGAAGCTCCTTGCGCCGCTGGCGCATCGCCTCCTCGTCGAGTTCGGTCAGGTTGTCACCCATCCACATGACCCGGCCCCTGTTGGGAGGCAACAGCCCCAGAATTGCCCGGGCCAGCGTGGATTTGCCGCAACCCGATTCGCCCACGATGCCCAGGGTTTCACCCGCAAACAGCTCGAAGTTAATACCGTCGACAGCACGGATCTGTCGTTCCTGCCTATTGAACACGCTTCCGGCCAGGCTGGTGAACGTCACTGAAAGGTCCTGCACGCGCAGCACGGGCTTGCTCATTCCCGATTCTCCCGTGACGCGGAATTCGTAGCCCGGCTTTCCGGCCCCGTGCCGTCCGGATCTACCCGCTTTCCGCCCTCCATGGGCAGCACGCAGCGGCTCATGCGGCCGGTCTCGTCGCGCCACACCGGCGGTGGCTCTCGGCACTCCTCCCTGGCCTCATCGCAGCGGTCGCGGAAATTACAGCCGACCGGCAGATCCAGCAGGTTGGGTGGATTTCCGGGTATTGCGTGCAGATCCTGGTCCGACGCGCGATCCAGCCGCGGCACGGAATCCAGCAGACCCCGGGTGTAGGGGTGCTGGGGGTTGTAGAAAATATCTTCGGCGCTACCGCACTCGACGACCTCGCCGGCGTACATCACCATAACCCGGTCCGCGATGTCCGCCACCACGGCCAGGTCGTGCGTGATCAGGATGATCGACATACCCGCCTGCTCACGCAATTCACGAACCAGCTGCGTTATCTGGGCCTGCACCGTCACGTCCAGGGCGGTGCTCGGTTCGTCCGCAATCAGTAGTTCCGGCTCGCACAGCAGCCCCATTGCGATCATCACGCGCTGTCGCATACCACCCGAATACTCGTGGGGGTATTGTCGGATGCGCTCCTCGGCGTCGGGGATTCGCACCGCGCGCAGCATTTCGACGGCCTGGGCCCGTGCCTCGTCGCGCTTGAGTTTTCGATGGTGCATGATGACCTCTGTCATCTGCTGCTCGATGGTCATGTACGGGTTCAGCGACGTCATCGGATCCTGGAAGATCATCGCAATCTGGTTCCCCCGGATCGCGTTCAATTCCCTGGCCGTCATCCCCAGCAGGTCGGCCCCGCGATACAGCGCCGAGCCCCGGGCACGGCCGTTCTCCGCCAGCAGGCCCATGATCGCCATCATCATCTGGCTTTTGCCGGCTCCCGACTCGCCCACGATCGCGAGCGTTTCACCCTCTTCGAGATGAAAATCGAGATTGCTGACAGCACGGACCGTGCCTTCGGGCGTTTCGAATTCGACCTCCAGGCCGGTGACGTCGAGCAAGGCCATCAGGCACGGTCCTTCGGATCGAGGGCGTCCCGCATGCCGTCACCGATGTAGTTGAAGCAGTAGAGGGTCACGGTCAGGAAGACCGCCGGGAAAACCAGCGTCCACGGCGCCGACTCCATGTCCTGGGCACCGTTGTTGACCAGCGCACCCCAGGAACTCATGGGCTCCTGCACACCCAGCCCGATGAAGCTCAGAAAGGATTCCACCAGGATGACTTGCGGAATGGTCAGGGTCACGTACACGATTACCACGCCCAACAGGTTGGGCACGATGTGGCGCAGTATGATCGAGTGGTGATCCACGCCGCAGGCACGTGCGGCCTCGATAAACTCCGTGTTCTTGAGACTGAGCGTCTGCCCTCGCACGATGCGCGCCATGTCCAACCAATTCACCGCGCCGATGGCCACGAAAATCAGGATGATGTGGCGGCCAAAAACAACCATCAGCAGGATCACGAAGAACATGAACGGCAAGGCGTAGATGATGTCCACGACGCGCATCATGATGCGATCCGTCATGCCGCCGTAATAGCCCGCGACCGCACCGTAGCTGACACCGATCACCAGGCTGACCAGGGTCGCCACCAGGCCCACCAGCAGGGAAATCCGGCCACCTTCCAGCGTGCGCACCAGGATGTCCCGGCCGACCGCGTCGGTGCCGAACCAGTGGCCGGTTTCGAGACTGGGCGGCGAAGAGGTGTTGTCCCAATCGGTAAAGTCTCCGGCCCATGGCGCGATCATGGGCCCAACGACCACCGCGAGAACGATCAGGATCATCAGCACGCCGCTGACCACCGCCGCGCGGTTCCTCAGCAGGCGGTGCCAGGCGTCCACCCACAGCGATCGCCCACGGATATCCGGCTCGGCCATGGCTTGCGCGAAGACGTCGTCGACCGTGCGTTCGGACCTGCGTTTTTCGACGTTGTCGTTCATTCGCCCTCGTCGTAACGGATCCGTGGATTGAGCCATGCATAAAGCAGGTCAACGATGAAATTAAAAAGGATGATGATCATTCCGTAGAACACCACCACGCCCATCACCAGGGTGTAATCGCGATTCAGTGCCCCCTGCACGAAGTAGCTGCCGAGTCCCGGGATGCTATAGATGCGTTCGACCACCACCGAGCCGGTGATCAACGCGGCGGTCGCGGGCCCCATGTACGAAATGACCGGCAACAGGGTGGGTTTGAGCGCGTGACGCAGGATGACCGTGCGCTCGGGCAGGCCCTTGGCGCGAGCGGTGCGGATGTAGTTGCTGTGCAGCACTTCAATCATGCTGCCGCGCGTCAACCTCGCGATGTAGGCGATCGCCGGCAGCGCCAGCGTAACGACCGGCAACAGCCCGCGTTGCCAGGTCCAGTCCCAGCCGCTGGCCGGCAGCCAGCCACCGTAGATCGCCAGCACCAGGATTAGCAGCGGTGCGACCACGAAATTGGGAATCGAGATACCGAGCATGGCGATGCCCATCACCGTGTAATCACTCGCCGTATTTTGCCTCAACGCGGCGAATACGCCGATCAACACGCCGGCAAAAAAGGCCAGCAGCATGGCCAGACCGCCGATGGTCGCGGAGATCGGAAATCCGCGAGCGATCAGTTCATTGACGGTCCAGTCCTTGTACTGGAACGAGGGGCCGAAATCGAAGGCGATCACCTCGCCCAGGTAGCGGAAATACTGAGCCAGCAGCGGCTCATCGAGGTGATACTTGGCCTCCAGATTGGCGCGTATCTCCGGCGGAGCAGCCATTTCGGCGTCGAATGGACCACCGGGGGCCAGCCGGATCAGGAAAAAGGAAATCGTGATCAGCACCAGCAGCGTCGGTACGAGCCCGATCAGCCGTGAGGCCGCCAGTTGCAGCAGTCCTTCCTGCCTCATGAGCCACCCTCCCCGTTTTCCTGCTCGATACGTTCGGATGAATCCTCGTCGTCCACTTCATCGGCCTGTGGTCCGGCGGTTTCGGGCGATGGGAGGGCGCCCTCGGGCGGCGGCGGGGCTTCGGCTTCCACCGACGCCGCCTGGCTGACGGCGTCCACGGCGGACGGCGACGCGGAAGACAAGGCACCCCGCGAGCGCAGCAGGTACATGAAGCGCGTGGGATGATGGTCGAGCACATTGGGCTGCCAGCCACGCAGGTGCGGATTGACCAGTCGCTTGCTTACATGGCTGTAGATGGGAATGATGACGTTGTCGGTCATGAGGACTCGTTCGGCCTCGAACATCAGCCGCTCTCGCCGGGCGCGCACGCGCTCGGTGCCGACCTCGTCGAGCAGAGCGTCAAAGGTGCTGTTGCTGTAGCCGTAGTCATTACCCCGGTGGCCCGTTCGAAAAAGTTCGAGAAAGCTGTACGGGTCATTGTAGTCGCTGATCCAGCCCGCCCTGAACACCCGGGTCACGATCTTCTGTTGCCGGTTCTGCAGGAACACCCGGTATTCCTCGTTCACCAGCGATGTACTGACGCCGAGCACCTGCTTCCACATCGAGGCAACGGCCAGCGCGATCTTCTTGTGATTGCCACTGGTGTTGTAGCGAATTTCGAGGTGCAGGGGATTGGCATCGGAATAACCGGCCTGCTCGAGCAATCGCCGGGCCTCGTGGTTGCGCTCGTCCTGGGTCCAGTCGGCGTATTCGGGCGTGAACGGCACGTAACCGTCGATGCCGGGAGGCACCAGCGAATAGGAGGGCCGCTCGCCAAAGCGCGTGACTTTGTCGGTAATGATCTCGCGATCGATTGCCAGGATCAGCGCCATGCGCAGCGAGGGGTTGTCGACGAACGGCTCCTGGGTCAAGTTGAAACCGAGAAAGTACGAGCCCGTCCAGGGACTGATGACGAGTTCGTCCGGATAGTTCTTCTGCAACCAGGCGAATTGGTTGCTCGGCACCTCGCTGGTCCAGTCCAGTTCACCGACACGAAACCGGTTGACTTCCGCGGAAGCCTCCTCGACCGGGATGTAGAACACGCGCTCGATGAGGGTGTCCCGCGCTTCGCGATACAGCGGGTTTTTTTCCAGCACGATCCGGGTCCGCGGCACCCACTCGTTCAACGTGAAAGCGCCGTTCGAGACGAGATTGCCCGGCATGGAAAAAAGCTCGCCGAAAGCTTCGACATTACGGCGGTTGACCGGGTAAGCCACCGGGCTGGCCATCAGGCCTAGAAAATACGGCGTGGGGCCGGTCAGCGTGATCTGCAACGTAAACTCGTCATCCAATAAGGCTACGCCGAGGTCCTCGATCGGCAACTCTCCCGCCAGTACCTCCCGTGCATTGGCGATCGGCAGCAAAGCCGCAGCGCTGGCCGAGGCCGTGTCCGGGTGAAGCGCGCGCCGCAGGCTGTAGACGAAATCGCTGGCGTTCAGTGGCTCACCGTTCGACCAGCTTAGGTCCCGACGAAGATAAAATGTGTAGGTCCGGGCGTCGCGGGAGATGTTCCAGCGCAACGCGGCGCCCGGCACGATCTGCCCTGAAGACGAGATCGTGGTCAGGCCCTCGAACAGGTCTCGCAGAATGTGAGCCGCCGGTACTCCGTCGGCCCGGTGCGGGTCCAGGGTCGAGGGTTCCTCGCCGTTGCCGCGCCGCACGACCTGTTCCTCGGCGAGAACCGAGGGATCGGGCCGGCCGTTCTCGAGAAGGACGAGCTCGACCGGCCGCGCACGATTTTCCGGCCTCACGCCAAAGTCCAGGCCCTCGTCACTGCAGCCCCCCAGCGGAATCAGCGTCAGGGCCAGCATCAAGACGGCGACACAGGCGGTCAGCCGGCGCATGGACAAGTACCGGTTCAAAGATTTATCTCCGTGGCAAGCGGCATCTCGATAAACAATTATTCTATCCCCAATTCCCCCGTCATCGGTATCCGACCTTTGGCCGATGAGGCCATGGAGCCGTGGACGAGTCGCTTGTGGTATCTTTGAGGAATAATTTATTCGAGCACTTGCCATGTCGTGTCTGGTCAAAATCCGGGCTTTCCAGGATGAGCTGTCACCCAACGAGCGAAAAATCGCGCGCTTCATTCTCAACAATCCGGCCTTGATCCGCGATTATTCGTCGCAGAACCTGGCCAATTCGGTGGGGGTAAGCCAGTCCAGCATCGTCAAATTCAGCCAGAAACTCGGCTACCAGGGTTTTCCGGATCTGAAGCTGGCCATCCACGAGGCGGTCCTGCTCGGGGCCGATACGAACGGCGGCAGTGAACCGGAACAGCTCGCCGAGCGGGCCGCGGCTTCGATCCAGGACCAGCTGTACCAGATCAAGAGCGAGGCCATTCGCAATACGATCGAGCTGAACGACGAGGATCGGTTGCTGGCAGCCGTGGATGTGCTCGAACACTGCGAACGGATCCAGATCATCGCGCTGGGCGCCGGCTCCATGGCCGCGCGGAATTTCGCGGCGATGCTGATCCAGATCGGAAAATCGGTGATCGCCGAGGTCGACACCTACATTCAGCTTTCCAGCGTAGCCACCCTGGGCAAGGGCGACGTGGCGTTCCTGATCTCCTTCTCGGGCCAGTCGCCCCGCATGCTGGAGATCGTCAAGCGCGCAAAGAAGGCCGGCGCCACCCTCATTACCCTGACCAACTACAACGCCAACCCGGTGCGCTCTCTGGCCGACGTCCAGTTGTACTCGGTGGCGCGGGTGGGCGAGTACGAACTGCCCCAAATTGTGTCCAGCACCTCCCAGCAATTCGTCGTGGACCTGCTGTTCAGCCAGTTGGTCCGCCGCAGCCCCCGCGCCCAGGAACTGGTGACGCTCAGCCGCCGCGCCGTCGAGAAGCTTTAATCTGCTGCACTCACCATCCAAGCCCAGGCCGTTCTGTCGGATGCCTCCTTTCAGTGATGTATGAGTGCAGGATGCACGAATCCAAGCGATACAGGGAATGAGTCTCGCCGAGCGGTCCCTGGTAGGGGGTATACGACAGGGCGGCCGGGTTGAAGGACCTGAACTCAGCTGTAAGGGTCGGCCCCAAGGGGCTCCTTTTCGCGGGGAGGCGTGGGGGTTAGCCTGACGCCTCGGTGTCCAGCGCGATCTGCTCGTCGACCGTCAGGCGACGCCGCACCAGGCGGGCACGACGCGCGTCTACCAGCACCTCGGCGACCAGCGGACGGGTGTTGTAGGTGGACGCCATGACCGCACCGTAGGCTCCGGCGTTGCGAATGGCGACCAGGTCGCCCGCCTCCAGGCGGGGTAATTCGATGCCACGGGCAAAGGTGTCGCCGGTCTCGCAAATCGGCCCGACCACATCGCAGGTCACCCGGCCCGTGTCGCTTTCGCACACGGGCTCGATCTCGTGATGGGCGTCGTACAGGCTGGGGCGCAGCAGGTCGTTCATGCCCGCATCGAGAACCAAAAACCGCACCGACCCGCCCGTTTTCACGTAGACCACGCGGGAAACCAG
>JABDPF010000028.1 GCA_013042915.1 Lysobacterales bacterium | reverse complement strand
GGGGCGAGGAATCCGAACAGGGCGATACCTTTTTCAGCAAACTCGCCTGGGTGTTTTGACGACCGTTCGGGTTATCCGTTTTCTTCCAGAGCACTTTCGACTTGTGATGCCACCCTTGCGCCACTTATCCTAGGAAACCTTTTATCACGCAACATGGTGGCGAAACTTGAGTACAGACTCCCCTTCGAACGCGGCCCGGCGCTCCCGGCCCGGCATCGTCAAAACGTTGCTGGTGTGTGCTGCGCTCGGCGTCGCTGGCGTGCTGGCGCTGTGGTGGATCTTCACTTCCGAGCCCCAACCCCAGCGTGAATCCGCGGTACGGGAGACCGCCATGCTGGTCGAGGTCGAGCCCGTCGAGGCGGGAACTTTCCAGCCGCTGATCCAGGCGATGGGGACCGTGCAACCCAGCCGTGAAATCGAACTCAGCCCGCGCATCAGCGGGCAGGTCCTCGAACTTTCGCCCGAGGCCGTGCCCGGCGGCGAGGTATTTGCCGGCGACGTGTTGTTCCGGCTCGACGACGCCGATTATCGAATCGCCCTGGAGCAACGCCAAAGCGACCTGCTGCAGGCCCAGGCCCAACTGGAAATCGAACTCGGCCGGCAGGAGATCGCCGAACGGGATTATCGGGAGCTGCAGAAAGACCTGGAGGCGGACAACCGCGCGCTGGTGCTGAGGGAACCGCAACTGCGCAGCGCCCAGGCCGAGGTCCGCGCCGCCCAGGCCGCGGTCGACCAGGCCCGGCTGGACCTCGAGCGAACCGCCGTGAAAGCACCTTTCCACGCCCAGGTACTGTCACGCTCGGCAAGCGCCGGTTCTCTGGTCGCATCCGGCGAACCGCTGGCCCGCCTGGTGGGGCTTGACCGCTACTGGATCGAAGTGGCCGTGCCGCTGGACCGTCTCCCCTGGCTCGCGTTCGCGGCATCCGCCGACACCGGTGGCTCGATGGTGGACGTGCAGCACCGCAGCGCCTGGTCGCAGGGCAGGTCACGCCAGGGCCGGCTTTTGCGCCTGGTGGGTGAACTGGAGGGCGACACGCGCATGGCGCGAATGCTGGTCGCGGTCGATGACCCGCTGGCCCGCGAGCCGGAGAACGCCGGTGAACCCGGCCTGATCATCGGCTCCTATGTCGAGTGCAAAATCCACGGTCGTGATATCGAAGACGTGTTCCGGATCCATCGCGACCACGTGCGCAAGGGCGATACGGTCTGGCTGATGCGGGACAACGAACTGGTCGTCCTGCCGGTCGAAATCGTGTTCCAGGACGCCGAGTACGCCTATCTGCGCGGCGACCTGACCGCCCGTGACCGGGTTGTCATCACCAGCCTGGCCACGGTCAGGAATGGCGTCCCTCTGCGTCTGGCCCAGGAAGGCACGCCCGCCACCATCGCCGATGGTTGAGCAGAAAACAGATCCCGCCGGCAATTCGCCGGACACGCGCCATGGCCCCATCGCCTGGATGGCGCGGAATTCCATCGCGGCCCACCTGCTGATGATCATCCTGCTCGGCGGCGGCATCTGGACCGCGATCACGATGCAGAAGGAGGTCGACCCCAACTTCGAACTCGACATCGTCGAGGTTTCCGTATCGTACCCCGGCGCCTCGCCTTCTGAGGTGGAGCAAGGCATCCTGCTGCCGGTCGAGGAAGCCGCTCGCGGCGTCTCCGGCATCCAGGAAATCCGTTCGCGGGCCGGGGAGGGCTCGGGCAACGTGACCTTCGAACTGGTCGCCGGCGTCGACCGGATCAAGGCCTACCAGGACATTGACCAGGCAGTGGCCCAGGTACGCACCTTCCCCGACGACGCCGAGCGGCCCGAAGTCCGGCTGCGGACGCGCCAGCGGGGCGTAATGAGCATCGTGCTTTTTGGCGAGGCCGATATCTGGGCCCTGCGGCAACTGGCCGAACGCGTTCGCGATCAGTTGCTCAACCAGCCCTCGATTACCCAGGTGGAGCTGCGCAACGTGCCGGATTACGTGACCCACGTCGAGATTCCACAGGCGACGCTGCGCGAGTACGGACTGACGCTGGGCGGGGTTGCCGAATTGATCGAGCAATCGAGCCGGGACGTGGCGGCAGGCTCGATTGACACCAGCGGCGGCGAGATATTGCTGCGGGTCAACGAGCGAAAACTCTGGAGCGGGGAGATCGAGAACATCGTGTTGTTCAGCTCAGAGAGCGGAGCACCGGTCACCCTGGGCACCATCGCCACCGTGGTGGATGGATTCGAGGAACAGGGTTTTCATTCTCAGTTCAACCGCCAGCCTTCGGTCGGTCTCCAGGTTTTCCGTGTCGGCGACCAGTCGCCGCTGGACGTGGCCGAGGATGTCGAGACTGTGCTCCGAGACCTCGAGGCGACTCTTCCTGCCGGAATCCAGTACCGGGTGGATAACAACCGGGCCGAGGAATTCGGCGATCGACTGCAACTGCTGCTGAAAAACGGCCTGCTGGCCGTCGTCATCATCGTGCTGATCCTGGCGCTGTTCCTGGAGTTCCGGCTGTCGTTCTGGATCATGATGGGCATGACGATCTCGTTCGTCGGCTCCTTCACGGTGCTGCCGATGCTGGACATCAGCATCAACATGATCTCGATGTTCGGTTTCCTGGTGGCGCTGGGAATCGTGGTCGACGACGCCATCGTGGTCGGCGAGAACGTTTACGAATACCGCGAGCGCGGCATGAGCCAGATGCAGGCCGCCATCCGCGGCACGCAGGACGTCGCGCGGCCCGTCACCTTCAGCATCCTGACCAATATCGTCGCCTTTTTACCCGTGCTGTTTCTGCCCGGGGTGACCGGCAACTATTGGTGGCCGCTGCCCGCAGTCGTCATCGTGATCCTGCTGTTTTCACTGGCCGAGGCGCTGTTCATTCTGCCTGCTCATCTGGGGCACATCGGTCACCGAGTCAACAGCGCCGTGGGCGAACAAATGCACGGCTGGCACACGCGCTTCGCCCGCGCCGCGAGCCTCTGGATCGACACGCGCTACCGGCCGTTCCTGGACGTTTGCCTGCGCCACCGCTACATCACCCTGACCGCGGCGGCGGTGCTCCTCATCGTCACGTCTGCCTACGCCTGGAGCGATCACATGGGCATGGTGCTGATGCCCGAAATGTCCGCCGACGAGATCGAGGCGGGCGTGATGTTGCCGGTGGGCACCACGCGCGACCAGTCCGCGGCGGTGGCCGAGCGCATCACCGACGCCACCCTCCGCATGTTCGACGAGCACGACCTCTACCAGGTGGCCGAGGGCGTCAAGACCAACGTGCGCGGTCAGACCTTCATCGACGTCGAAATCGTCATGAGACCACCCGACGAACGCGATATGAGTACGGCCGAGGTGATCCAGCTGTGGCGCAACGAGATCGGTGATATCCAGGGCGTGGACCAGATCACGTTTGAGGCCGAGCGCGGCCCCGGCGGCTGGCGCCCCGACATCGCAATCGACCTGAGCCACAATGACATCGAGGTGCTGGCGCAGGCCGGCGAGGCGCTGCTCGAACGCCTCGAGAGCTTCGCCGACACCCGTGATGTCAACGACAACTACGACCCGGGCAAGACGCAGCTCAACTTCACCCTGTTACCCGAAGGCCGCGCGCTGGGCATGACGCCACTGTACGTGGGACGCCAGGTGCGCGACGCCTTTTTCGGCGCGGTCGCCCTGCGACACTTGCGCGGCACCAACGAGGTCGAGGTGCGCGTCAAGCTGCCCGAAAACGAGCGCGAGGACATGCGCTACCTGGATGATTTCGTCGTGCGCACCCCCGACGGCGTCGAGGTACCCCTGCTCTCGATTGTCGAGGTCAACCCCGGCGAAGCGTTTCGTTCCATCGACCGCCGCGACGGCCGGCGCGTCTTGACGGTAACCTCCAAAGTAGAGCCGAAGAGCGCATCCAACCGCGTGCTGCGCGTGGTGCGCGAAGAGCTGTTGCCGCAACTGCGCGCCGACTTCCCCGGCATCACCTGGAGTTTCGAGGGCAGCGACGCCGAAATGCGGGAATCCACCGCCACGCTGTGGGGCGGATTCGCGCTGGCGATGGCGGTGATCTACGCCCTCCTTGCCATTGCATTCAGCAGCTACGTGCAGCCACTGATCGTGATGATGGCGATCCCCTTCGGCATCGTCGGCGCGGTGCTGGGCCACATCCTGCTGGGCTACGACCTGTCGCTGGTCAGCATGATGGGGGTCGTGGCGGTATCGGGCGTGGTGGTCAACGGCGCGCTGATCATGGTTCACCACGCCAACCGCAACCGCCGTAAGATGTCGGCCTACGACGCGATACACGAGGCCGGGTTGAGGCGATTCCGGCCGATCGTGCTGACCACGCTGACCACCTTCGGCGGCCTGACCCCGATCATCCTGGAGACCTCGCGCCAGGCCCAGCACCTGATCCCGATGGCGATCTCGCTGGGTTTCGGCATCGTGTTCGCGACCTCCATCACCCTTTTGGTCGTGCCCTGCCTCTACATGATGCTGGAAGACATCCGCGAACTGGTCGAACAACGACGAGGCGCCGATCCGTCGATTCGATCAGCAGAATAATCCGGCATGAAGATGGGTTCCCGCAGTCAGGGGATTCAATCGGAGTATCATCCCTGCCATGTACGAGACACTCAGAGAGCTGGCCGCCCGTCCCGAGCCCTGGTCCGTTTCCACGGTAAAAGAACTGTGGACGCGGCCGCACCTCGCACGGCAGATGCTGCACTATCACCTGAACCAGGAAACCGACCATTCCTCGCGCCGGTTCGAGGAGATCGACCGAATCGTCGCCTGGCTGGACGAGCAATTCGACTTCCGCGGTAAACGCGTGATCGACCTGGGCTGCGGTCCGGGACTGTATTCGCAACGCATGGCCGGATGTGGCGCGCGGGTGACCGGCGTCGACTTTTCGTCCACTTCGCTGGAATATGCCCGCGGCCAGAATCCCGACGGCATCGACTACCTTCTGGCTGATTACCTCAACGACCCGTTGCCCGATGGCTTCGAAGTCGCCACCCTTATTTACTACGACTACTGCGCCATGGCCCCGGTGGATCGCCATCGCTTGCTGAACCGGATCCACGCTCTGCTCGCCCCCGGCGGTCGGTTGGTGCTGGACGTTTACGGCCCCGGGGCATTCGACGCCGTGGGTGAACAGATTGAAATCGAGGACCGCCTGATGAACGGCTTCTTCTCGCCGCAGGACTACATCGGCATCCACAAGACCGATGTCTACGAGGAAGAACGGCTGTCGCTCGACCGGTTTCTCATCGTCGAGCCGACAGAGACCTGGCAGATTTTCAACTGGTCCCAGTACTTCAGCCCGGAAACGGCCGCAGACGAACTGGCCGAAGCGGGGTTTTCGATCAGCGTGATGACGGGCGGCCTCGACGGTTCGGCACTGGCCCCGGACAGCAAGACGCTGGGGCTGATCGCGGAAAAAACCTGACAAGGAATCTTGCTGCCCTGTTCTCGCCTACGGCTCCCTGTTCGCTTGCCGACACATCGCAACGATCCTGCTGTAGTGTTCGATCAACTCCGCGCGCTCGTCGTCGTCGACGTAGGTCCGCTCGCCCGCATAGGCCAGGTACAGGCCGGGGCACTGGTCACGCAAATAGCCCGCACCGTCGTAGAACACCGGGCACGGTGTTTTCAGGATATTGAGGCGGTGAATGGCCCGGGCACAGTTGTCAGCGCTGGTGAGTTCCGATTTTTGACGGGCTTCGCGCTCGTCCCGAGATTGCTGCCGCTCCGCCGCGTGCTGGTCTCGCCAGGCTCGGGTTTCCTTGATGGCTTCATCGTACACATCGGCGCCGATGTTGGCCGGAGCCTGTTCCGTTTCCGGCGGAATTTCAATGGTTTCCGGCTGAGTGCTCTGCGGCATCTTGTCGGAGAAATGCACCACGCCATGTTCATCGACCCACTTGTACACCTCGGCCAACGCTGGAGCGCTAAACAGCATCGCGGCGGCAACACCCAAACAGATTCTCATGCGTCACCTCCAGTCAGGGACACAACCACCCCTCAACCAAAGAATAGCAAGAAAATGAGGCTTTTCCGGCAGTCCACACTTAACGAACCCGGTCGGAGGGCGAGGCCGCTCCCCCGTGGACGGCGTGCCCGGGTGCAGAACGAGCCTTTGAGGGCAGACTACCGTACACTTCGAGGGGGCCAGCTTCTCGCCAGGAAGCCTTTTTCACAGTTTTAGGCAGTATGACCGAATGGCAATAAGCGCACGGATCTTCGATGGTGACGGCGAAATATGAGCAGCAGCATACTAAGCCACCTGGGGCACGCACTCGGCATCACTGCCCCGATCCTGGTCGTATTGACGCTGGGATCCTTATTTAGACACCGAGGCTGGGTAAACCAGGAATTCGTCGAATCCGGCAACCGCTTGCTGTTCAACGTCTGCATGCCCAGCCTGCTGTTCCTGGCCACGGCCGCGCAGCCCGTGTCATCGGCCGTGATTCCGCTGGCGGTATTCGGCGTGGCGGCGACGTTCGTGGTGGTCACCGCACTGTGGTTTTTCGCCCCGCTGATCGTCCACCGCGAAAAGCGCGGGGAATTCGTGCAGAGCGCGTTTCGCAGCAACATGGGCATGATCGGGATTGCACTCTGCGTCAACGCGTATGGCGAGGGCGTGCTGGCGCGGGCCAGCGTGTTCGTCGCCGCAATGATCGTGGCCTACAACGTGCTGGCGATCGTCGTGCTGACCTCTCAGCACAGAAGGGTGCTACGAAACCTGGTTCGCAATCCGCTGTTGATCGGCATCCTCGCCGGCATCGCCTGGCAGCAGCTGCGCCTTCCATTGCCCGGTATCATGCAGGATTCGATCGCCTACCTCGCCCGAATGGCGCTGCCGCTGGCCCTGCTGTGTATCGGCGCGAGCCTGCAATGGCGAACCCTGCGCCCGGCCCACAGCGATGTGCTCTGGGCTTCGGCCCTGAAAATGCTGATTCTCCCGGCCGCCATTTCCGCGGCAGCTGTCCTGCTCGGATTTCGCGGCGAGGAACTCGGCGTGCTGTTCCTGATGGTGGGCTCACCCACGGCCATGGTCGCTTTTGTCATGGCGCGGGAGTTTGCTGCGCGTAGCGATATGACCGCCGAGGTGATCGCCGTGACGACCCTGGTCATGCCCCTGACCGTCACGGCGGGGCTCACCGTGCTCGCGAGCCTTGCGCTGATCTGAAACCGTTCATGCATAGACTTCGCGGGAACCGATAAACACTTCTCCGGTCTGGCCGTGAATGGAAACCACGTCCCCCGTGTGGATCGTGCAACGGACCTCGCCTGAGGGATCGAAAACCGTGGCGTGACCGTCTTCGACTTTCATTTGAGACACTCCCAGCACCGCGGAATACGGACGGTCGTCGATGCCGTTCACCGCCACCGCGGCGTGGGCCGTGGAACCGCCCCGTGCCGCCAGCAGCCCGTCGACGGACAGAATCAGAGGAATCTCATCAGGCACCGGGTTTTCGAGGATCAGCAATACACCGTCGATGGCCGCATCGTCGGCGTCGATCGTTGACCGCAATTGTTGAGCCTCTTTCTCGCTAAAGGCCGCCACTCCGCGGAAAGCGCCACCCATGACGCCGATGCCGCGGCCGCAGGCCTCGCCGGGCTCGCGGAAAGTGCGGGGTTCGAACTGGTGCTCGGTCTCGGCGCTGCGGGTTTGCAATACGCTCAGCACGCCGCGGTCGACGGTGAACTCAATTTCCGCGTCGGTCCCCATGAATCGGCGGATTCGGGAATTGATATGGTGGATGCGGCGCTCCAGCATCGGCGCGATGTCGTGCAGCTGCTGGACCGGCTGAAAGGAATCGGCCTGGGTGAGCCCGCCGACCAGGTCGTCGCCGCTGGCGCCCAGCTTGATGTCCCCGGTGAAGCTGCGAAACCCGGTCGGTTCCATCCGGGTTCGCGGGATCACGCCGGTCAGGGACAAGCGCGTTTCGTCCTGGGCCACTTCGCGCGTAACGGTGTGGTTTCCGGCCGCCATCTGCTGGACGATCACGGCCGTGTTCCAACGTTCGCTCATGTGCTTGATCTCCCGGTAGCGCCGCGCCCGAGTGCTGTCCCAGGACGCGCAGACCGCCTGCACCGAGGAGTGCAGTTGCCATTCCGCATCGTCCAGCAGTCGTTCGATTTCCTCGCCGTGGCCGGCCTCGTGGATCGCCTCGATCGTCCGGTCCACGACCTCGCGCATCGCCGCACCGGACAGCTGTATTTTCAGCTCCACGCCGTGCTGCTCCTTGGCTCGATCGACCAGGTCGAGCGCTTCCAGGTCCAGACCCCAGACCGGCGCCGCGTACGAGACCAGGAAGCGCCGGAACGCGTCCCAGGCGAACCATTCGTCCTCTTCCGCCAGCGCCTCGGCAACGACGCGCGTCATGCCGACGAAAACGATGGTCTCCAGTTGGCCCGGCATGGAAAACACCGAACCGCCGCGCACTGCCAGCAATAGGGGACAGCGCGGATCGCCAAAACACACCCTGCCGGCGTCTTCGCGGGTAATATCCGCTTCGAGAACGCCCAGGTGCTCCCGCACCGCCGCCTCCAGGCGTCCGCGCTCCGAGCGATGGAGGCCGCGCCGTGTGAGCACGGTGGGAATGATGAAACCGTCACGGGTCGGTACGCCGAGGTAGGAAAGATAGACCAGACCGCTTCCTTTGCCGCCGTAAATGTCCCGCAGATTGCGCCCCTCGAAGTCTTCTACCCGCTGCACGATTTCCTCATCGTGCGACAGGTGCAGGAAATCCCAGGGCCTGGCCGGCACGTCTCCCCAGTCCAGCTGCCGCACCGAACCCGGGTTGGCGGCCAGCCAGGCCCGCGCGACGTCCGAAAAATGCGCCAGGTTATTCAGGTCGTGCATGCTGCGGAAAAAATTACCCAGCACCCCCCGCATGTCGTCCTCGCTGTAGCCCAGATGCCCGGCCATAACCTCGTAGGCCTCGCTGACACGCCGCACCATGCGATGATAATTACGCTGCAGTTGCTCAAGTACATCCAGCAGGGCCCGATCCGAGCAGGTCGGGTCGATCAGCAGCAGGGACAGATCCCACAGTTCGCGCGAAAACAGGCCGTCAAAAACCAGGTTGGCGGCGCAGCGACGAATGATCGAAAGGCACTCCGGCAGGTTCATTCCGAATTCGGCATAATCGTGCGCGACGTGCCGCAGCGCATAGTACCCCGCTTCTTCGAGCAGGCAGTCGAGCTGGTACAGCAACAGGCGCTGGGTTTCGAACACCGCACCACCCGTTAAGGCCTCCAGGTCATGCCGGACCCGGCTACAGTGTTGGAAAACCTCCAGGTGGCGGCCGGCAGCCACCGATTCCTCGACTCTCGCAAGTTGATCGAACAAGCCATCGCGGTGACGCGTCCTCACGGCCTCGATCATGTCGGCCGATGCCGCCCGCAGCTGCTCACAAGCCGCTTCGACTGAAAATTCGGCTTCGCCGGGCAGCGGGTCACCCAGCGACTCCAGCACGGCGAGAAAGCCATCCTTATGTGGCTGGGGCCAGTCATGGTCATCGGACCAGCGGCGAATAATCCGCAGATGCTGCAGCCAGGACCAGCGATTTTCCGCAACGGCGCCCTCTTCGACCATCCGCTCCACTTCCTCGATGAGGGTGAGACCGCTGTCGCAGCGTTGCAGGTCATCGTTGAATGCGCGACGCCACTCGTCGAGCCGTTGCGGGATCTGGGCGCCACCCAGCAGCTTTTCCAGGTCCGTCGCGATCCGCTCGGTCAGCGATACGACGTCGGGCCGATCCCGTGCGGTGCGATCGGACTCTCCCGGCACCATGTGCTCAGGGTCCGGAAAGAGGGCTTCGCCCGCGGCCAGCCATTCAAGATAAGCTTGGGTCAGCTCGAGCGTGCTCCAGCCGAGGGAGTGGTGCGTGCTTCTTCTTATTTCGTTCGTAATCGAACTGTTTCTGACATGCACCTCGCACAGATCGATGGTGTCCTGCCACACCCGTTCGATCAAGCGAGGTTGCGTGACGAGCCCGGAGATATGACGAACCAGTATGCGCGTGGGCAGACCAAGACGGTTGGCGAACGGTCCTTCCAGGAAGATCAGCAAGGACTGGCGGACACGGTGTATTTCGGGTTGCAGGTTTTTCGCCCCCGCGAAGCTCCGGTAGGCGCTGGTGCACAGCCGCGCCACGAGAAATCGCAACAGGTAGACCACCTCGTGGCGGCTGCCGCTCTCGTTGATACGCTCCAGCGTACCTGCCAGGTCGCGCAGGCGGTTGACGTGAACGGTCTCCATGTCGCCCACGTCGAGGTGGTAAATCTTGCGTTGCAAATCAATGACACGACCGTCAATACCCACCTTTTCGAGCACCCACTGGTCGTCGATGATCGTGCCGTGGGGAAGCTTTTCTTCGAACAGAACCCGTTGCTCATCGGGCTCCAGCAGAAACATCATCAGCAAGCCATGGGCATCGTAGGGTACCAGCAGTCCTCCAGGTACGTGGAAGATCCGGTGGTTGGCGATTTCGAACATTCGATACGCCTTGCTGAGCGCGCTTCGCGTATCGAGGTACGCCCGAAGCGCGACGCTCTCTCGCTGCGGATTGCCCTCGGGGCCCCACGCCTCCAACAGCGCAAGGTTCAGGGGTTGGAGACGGTTGAGGTGATCGCGGTTCATATCGGCCCCGTCAGGTTGCCTGATCAGCGGGATTGGAAGGTCGTGACCAAGCGTCGGAGTTCACCCATCGAAGCGATTTCGATGACGTTTTCGTAGCCGCTGGTCTCGCCGAAGCGATTGAGAAAAACAGGCACGGCCCCACAGGTCGCTGCCGCCTCGAGCCCGATTGGGCTGTCTTCGACCGCCAGGCATTGATGGATCGGATATCCCATCCTGCGGGCGGCGATCCGGTAGATTTCCGGATCCGGTTTCCATACCCCAAGATCGTAAGCACTGAAGACGTTATTGCCGAAAAAACCGTCCAGGCCCGTCAATTCAAGGGCCTTGCGGACCTTGTGCAGCGGACCACTGGTCACCACGGCCATCGGAATCGACAGTGAGCGCAATACCGAGCGTACGCCCGGGATCGGCTCGAGTTCGACCTCGAAGCATTGCACCTGGCGCGCGCGAAAAGCCGTCTCGAAACCGTCCGGTAAATCCAGCGACTGCTCGTCCACGAGGGCCTCGATCACTTCCCCGATCTTCCAGCCGCGATACGCGGTGTGCAGTTGCTCGGAATCGAGCTCGGCGCCGTGGCCTGCCATCATTTTCGCCAGCAAGCGAAACGAAAGCGGCTCGCTGTCGACCAGCGTGCCGTCGCTGTCGAACAGAATGCACTCGATGGTTCGGACTGATCTCGATTGCAAGCGCGCTGCTCCGGTCTTGACCCCCGGCGGGGGGCTGTGGATTGGTATCCGGCCTCGCCCGGTAAACCCTGACCCAGAGAGTACCGTCATAAACGCCGTTATGCACCAACGGGCCGTACAAGAATCAGATTTTTTCAGGCAGGGAAAGCATGGGATCGGCGAAACCCGCCTCGGTGAGCACCTGCACCAGCGGCGAAGCCGTGTCGTAACGGCCGAGCCGATGCAGCAGACGGGCCCGCAAGGCGGTTTCCAGCAAGTCTGCGTTGTCCCCGGGCAGCCGGGTCAATGCGCGCTCCCACCGGTCCATCGCGGCCTGTGAATCTCCCTCGATCGCCGCGAGACGACCGAGTATCTCTTCGGCCCGGGCGCTTTCCATGCGCACCGCCATCGCGCTTGAATTCTGCAATATCGCGTCAACCAGTTCATGGCCCGCAAGGGCCCGTTGCATGGCTGAGACCGTATTGCCGCTGGACAGAAGACGCTCGGCATCGACGCGCAGAACAACGGCGTAGTCCACCCGGTAGGTCAGATTGGTCGGGTCTTTTTCGGTCAAGGTACGCGCTATCGAGACGGACGCGCCGACGTGTCGTGCAGCGCTAGCCTGATCGTTCTGCAGCAGGTCGAGTTCCGCCAAGCGGAGGTGCGTGCGGGCGAGCTCGCGCCGCCACACGGCATTATCGGGGTCGTGCGCCACCACCTCTGAAAAAACGGTCAACGCCTCTTCGTATTTCCGTTGGGCCCGGTCCGTTTCTCCGAGAAGGCGATGCATACCCGCCAGCTGCATGACCTGCTGCGCCCATTCGAATTGCTGATTCATCGAGGCGTCAAGCCGCCGGGCTTTATCGGCTGCTTCCAGCGATTCGACAAAGCTTTCGCGCGCACCCTCAAGATCGCCGAGCGCGATAAGCGTCGATCCCCTCCAGGACAGCCCTTCGCGAAGCTCGACCCAACCGTAGGCGTCGTTGGGATTTTCCCTGGCGATTCGTCGTGCGATTTCGTTGGAGGCCTCGAAATACGCCAGGGCATCCACGCGGCGGCCCTGCTCCAGCGCCAGGCTGCCCAGGTTGCTGAACGCGTACATCAACTCGGCCAGGTAATCGGGGTTGCCCGGCTCTCGCGACAGCAATTCCTCTGAATGGTCCATGTAAATCTCGAACGCATTCGCGGCGACGTCGAATTGCTGCCGTTCCCAGGCCACGTAACCCACCCAGAATTCGGCCTGGCCCAGCTCAAAAAGCAGGTCGTTGTCACCGGGTTGCTTGCTGTGCAGTGTGCGCGCATGGTCGCGCGAGGCGCTGAACGCTTCCAGGGCCGCCTCGAGCCGGCCCTGGTCAAAACGCACTTCGCCGATCTGGCGAAGCGCCATCACACGGGAGAGGGCATCGTCGGGGCTGAGGTCGTCACCCAACGCCGCGAAGTACTCCATTGCCTGGTCGCCGACCACGTCCAGTGCGTCGAGCTTGCCAATGAGCTGCAGGCGCTCGCGCAATTCAACCAGCATGAACTCGATCAGGTCCTCGGCCTGGTCACGCCTTAACTCGGCCTCGTTGCGCGCCATCGACGCACTGACAGCCAGGCCGATGGTCACGACGGATATCGCCGCGGCGCCTGTTGCGAGCCCGGCAAAAAAGCGCACGCGCCGCTGCTGATCGCGTTGACGGAGTGCATCGATGCCAACGCCCAGCAGGCCGGCCGCAATCTTGATCAATGCTCCCTGCTTTCCGTCCGCGCCGGGGCGC
>JABDPF010000025.1 GCA_013042915.1 Lysobacterales bacterium | reverse complement strand
TTGCCGTTACCCATGCCGGCATCGACGGCCGCCCGGAGGTTGGACGACGTGCCTTCAGCAATTTGAGATTCCGTACCCAGATCCTTCACCATCTCCAGGAAATAACCCAGGTCCTTATTGGCGTTGTTGATCGAGAAGCCCAGGTCGCTCACGCCGTCAACGGCGTAGTTCTTGCAAAATTGCATGAATGGAGAATTCGACGGCCCTGTCGACATGATCTCCCAGAGCTGCTGGCGGTCGACACCGGCGAGGTCGGCGACCGCGAAGGCCTGCGACATCGCCGTCACGGTGGTCATACCCATGAAGTTGTTGATCAGCTTGGTGGTGTGACCGGCGCCGAGCGCACCCAGGTAAAACACGTTTTCGCCCTGTTCATCGAGAACCGGCTTGACCTTGTCAAAAGTCGCCTTGTCGCCGGATGCCATGATGTTGAGCAAGCCGTCTTTGGCGTGGGCGGGCGTGCGGCCCAGCGGAGCATCGATCATGCCCGCGCCTTTGGCCGCTAGGTCTGCACCGATCTTGCGGGTGGAAGCCGGAATCGAGGTGCCGAAATCGATCAGGACAGCACCTTCCCTGATGCCTGCCAGAATACCGTCGTCGGCATAGACAAGCTTTTCAACCACTGCGGACGTGGTCAGGCAAAGCATCACGATGTCGCTTGCTGCGGCCAATTCTTTGGCTGAGGTCGCCGTGGTGGCGCCGCGGGCGACCACCGTTGCAACGGCTTCCTTGTTGAGATCCATTACGACCAGCTCAAAGCCTTTGTTCTGAAGGTTTTCGACCATGTTGCCGCCCATGAGGCCAAGGCCGATGAAACCGATGACAGGTTTGGTCATTTCTGACTCCTTAAAAAGATTCGTTTATTTGTAAGGTGTTAAAAAATTTACAATGCTCGTCTTTGACTCAGTGCTTCGGCTTCAGTCGCTCAACTGTCGGAATAAGAATCCAGATCGACAGCATCGCGATGATCGCCAGGGAGGCGCCAATAACGAAAGCAGGCGTATAGTTGCCGCCGGCGGTCAGCCAGGGCACGAGCGAGGTCAGACCCACGGCGCCGAGCTTGGCTGCCATACCGGACATACCGGCGAGCGTCCCAACCGTTTTGCCACTGAACAAATCGGCCGGCAGGGTCTGGACATTCCCGATAGCGGTTTGAAAACCGAACAGGATCACGGCCATGATCAGCACGGCGATTACGGGCGCGCCGGGGTTGGCCATGGCCAGCAGGGCCGGCAGCATGATCAGGCAGCCCAGGGAAATGGTGAACTTCCGGGTCTTATTAACATTCCAGCCCGCCTTCATGCGGTTTTGCGCGAGGAGGCCGCCGAACCATGCACCGAACATTGCGCCGACATAAGGCACCCAGCCGTATATGCCGATGGACTTCACGTCCATGCCGTAGACTTCGTTCAGGTAAATCGGTATCCAGAAAACGAACAGCCACCAGATGGGGTCGATGGCGGCGGATGAAATGATGACCCCCCAGCTTTGCTTGTGCGAGAGAACTCCGGCCGTTGTAGGGACATACTCTTCCTCGTCCTCATCACCAGTGGCTTCGGAATCTTTTCGACCGGTCAGAATGTACTCACGTTCTTCGGTCGTCAGCCAGGGGTGTTTCTCGGGTGGCGCCTTGACCAGGATGACCCACGGGATGAGCCATAGCAAGCCAATCACACCCACCAGGATAAAGACCATCTGCCAGCTGAAAAAGATCGTCATGAACGCGATCATGGGAATCGAAACGATACCACCGATGGCCGCACCCGAATTGAAGATACCCTGGGCCAGCGCGCGCTCCTTGGTCGGGAACCACTCCGCGTTGCTCTTGGCTGCGCCCGGCCAGTTACCGGCCTCGGCCACGCCCAGGATGGAACGAACGATACTCAGGCTGATGACGCCCTGTGCGAACGCGTGGAGGGCGGTCGCGATGGACCAGACACCAATGGCCAGCACAAAGCCCAAACGGGTACCTACCCAGTCGAATATCTTGCCGAATATGGCCTGACCGAACGCGTAGGAAAACACGAAAATAACGGAAATATTCGCGTAGATTTGCTTGCGCTCGAATGTGGACTGATCAGGAAATAGATCCTGCACGATTTCCGGCCACAACACGCTGAGCGATTGACGGTCGATGTAGTTGATCACCGTGGCAAGCGCGATCAATGTGATCACCCACCAGCGTAAGCCTTTGAGTTTCATTGCTATCACCCCTCCAGGAAGTCTTCTCGGACCGGGCTGAAGATGTCGAGCAGTACGCCCTCTTCTTTACAGACCGCACCGTGATCGGCGTTGGGCGGCACGTAAGCGCAATCGCCGGCCTTCAGTGTTTTGGTGTCGTCGCCGATCGTGAATTCGAATTCACCGCTTTCGACGAAGGCCACCTGGGAGTGGGGATGGGCATGGGTGTAGCCGATGGCCCCTTCCGAAAAGCACACGCGCACCAGCATCAGGTCGTCATTGAATCCCATGATCTGTCTGACAACACCGCCACCGACATCCTCTTTCTCCGCCTCGCTCGCCAGTACGAACCGTTCACTTTCGTATTTCATTTGCTGTCCCGTGGTCTCAGTTGTCAAACAGGTGATAGGGGCCGGTCCATTCGTAGACCGTTCCGTCGTATTCCAGCCGGTGCGCGTCGTCCGGCCCGCTGTCCGGCGCCAGCGCGAGAGTCGCGACGGCGCCGTTTCGGGCCGTGATGCGGACCAGTTCCCGGTTTCCGTCAGCGGTGTATACCAGGTCCGCCAGGTTGCTGGCGCTTTCCGTCGTGTATTCCCGCGCGCCGTCGTACTTGCCGTGCGCTTCCAGAATGGAAACGAAGACGTGATCGTCGGCGTTGCTGACCCGTTGCAGCAGGGCCTGCTCGTGGCGCAGGTTGAAATCCGGGTCGTCAGCGCCGGTCTGTGCGAAAACGAGGTTCATCCCGTCCCCGGCCAACGCCGTGTGCGTGTAAAAGCGGTCTTCGTTCAGCCAGGTCAGCTGCAGCAGTTCCCCGGCGGGCACCTGCGCGGTCGCCCGCGCCCAGAGGTGCTGGTAACCGTTGTCTTGGCCCAGCGCCTGCATGCTCTGCGTGCTGGCATCGAGCGGCCGGTTGATCGACATGACCTGGCCCCTGAAGTGCAGAGGCAGGTCGTAGCGATGAGTTTCTCCGCTTTTCACCCGCATCAGGTCGACCACCGCGGGGCGCGAAAACGGCCCGTTTTTCAGCATCGCGAGCACACGGGTGAAGCGTACGCCGTCGTAGGCGCCTTCCATTCGGGCGGCCGCAATATCCAGCCGGTCGCCGGTCGCGAACATCAGAGGCCGGGGCGGGAACTCCATGCCGCGCTTCCAGTCGCCGCCGAACTGGCTGGCCTCGTCGACCACCAGCGTGCTGTGGGCGACGGTCTGCTTGGCCCAGGTGTTGTTCTCGGGCAGGTAGTGCCCGCCGTACTTGGCCTCGACGTTGAGATAACGTGCGGCACCGTAATCGGGAACGATTTCGTTGCCGTTGTCATAGAACAGCCAGGCCAGCCGGTCGAAATGGCCATGGCCCATGCCCTGGGCGGTCGCCTTGAAGATCACGGCCTGGTGACCGTGCTCCTCACCGCTGCGCAGCACCATCAGTGCACCCTGCTCTCCCGCGGGCCCGTCGGTGAACACCCGGGAGCGGAAAGGATAGGACGTCGCTTGTCCGTCTTGCAGCGCTTTCGCCAGGCGGAAACCGTCGACGCTCAACACGGTGCGCCCCTGCCGTTGCGCGATGGTCAGCAGCGAAGGATCCCGGGTCCTGGCGAACGCGATGGACACGCCGTAAACCAGTTCGGCCGTGTCGATGCCCTTGTCCTTGATCGCGTCGTTGATCGGAAAAAACAGCCCGTTGTAGCTGAGCTGTATGGTGGCATCCACGGCCTTGAGGAGGATACCGTCGCGGTGTTCGAAGATGCCGCGCCGGGGCTCGTTGCGTTCGATCGCCTGGGCGAACAACACGAAGGGCAATAGGGCGTAACGCTGGTAGTACGGGCCCTCGCTGTAGTACCCGTCCGGCGAGAACAACTCGTCCAGTTGCCTGATGAACCCGGCACTGCCGTCTTTCTTGAGCCCGAGCAATGCGATCTCGACGTATTCCGGCTCGTCCAGCACGTAGCCCGTCATGCCCACCGCGGCGACCGCCCAGGTGCCGTGGTTGTGAATCTTGTCGAAGGTCTGCGGCTGACCGCGTGAGAGAAACTCGGCCATCGGTCGGAACAAACCGCTCTCGAGATGCTCTCGCCTCCCGGGCGGCAGCCAGTCGTAGATGGCGTCGTAGGCCTGGATCACCGTCACCAGCCAGACCGCCTCGTTGAGGCTCTGCCAGAACAGCCTGCCCGGTGATTGCTCTTTCTTCATCGGGTGCTCACCCAGCTCGGGGTACATGGTGGCGTAGGCATCGAGCATACGCGCCGCCAGGCGGGCATAGTCCTCATCCCCGGTCAGGCGGTACAGCTGCCCGGCCCCGAGCATGGTGCGCTGGTTGCGCTTGTGCTGCTCGTGGGTATAGCCACCGCCTGCGTCGGCCGGTAGCGGAATGTCGGGCGTCTCATCCAGCCAGGGATTGACCGCTGCCCGGGTTGAGGCGAGGGCCTCCCCGAACAGTCCGGGCGCGTCGGGCGATGCGTTGATCTCGGCCACTTCGTCCGCGGTCAGCCCGAGACGCGGCCGCTCCTGGCCCTCGGCACTGCAGGGCACAGAGACCAGGACCAGGAAGGCCGCAAAAATTGTCGGGACGAACCTCATGGCTGCACCGTATTGTTTTCCAACAGGGCCCCGCCGCCTTTCACCGAGGGTTCCGGCGTGGCGACGAAACGGTTCTCGCGGATGCGCGTGACCGGGTCGCCCACCGTATGGATGACCCGCAAGGGTTTGGATTGCTTGAATTCGTTGTCACGGATTTCGGTCAGCTGCACACCGTGCATAACGACCGAGGCCCCTGACTTGTTGCGCTTGTTGTTGCCGACGTTATCCAGCGTCACGTCTTGCAGCTCGAAATGCGGCCCGAAGGTGCTCTCGTCCGTACCGCCCCTGTAGACCACCGCCAGGGCCTCGCCGATGTCCCTGAATTCCGAGTCGGTGATGGAAATGTACTCGGCGTTGTAGAGGCCCAGGTCGTCCGTTTCCTTGTCCAGTTCGATCACGGCGCCGCTGATGTCGTTGAACAGCGAATTTCGGATGTCGATGCGCTCGGCGAAGGTTCCTTTCGCCACCTCCAGAAAGTTGAAGGAATGGTTGACGTTCAGGTCGAAGACTTCGCAGTTTTCCACTAGCAGTTGGTAGGGATCGAGCATGGAATAACGGCTGGTGCGAATCATCGCATTGCCGGGGTTGTCCGGCGCGCTTTTGCCGGTGAACCGCAGGCCCTGCAGTTGCAGACCGCCGCCGTTGAGGATCTCGAACAGCGCGGTGCGCTCGAATTCGATACGGGGCCGGTCATCGGCATCGGCGGCTCGTAGGGTGAGGGGGGCATCAACGGCAAGCAGTTTCGTAACGGTATAGGCGCCGGGTTCCAGCTCGAGGACGTCCCCTGCCCCGGCCGCGGCGACCGCGTTCTCCAGCGCGCCCTCTTCCGCACTCACGGCGGTAACGGCACCGGTTCCGAACCCCGGGCCGTAATCCGGTTTCGGATACCAGTCCACACCGGTGTCGTCGCGGTCGAGGACTTTGAGTTCCGCGCTGGCACCGACTTCCGCCAACGTGTCATCGACGGGCCGGTACAGGCCGGTCGGCTGCTTTTCCAGCTCGATCTTGCGGCTGGCGAACCCCTGGCTCACGGCCGGGCTTTCAACTGCGTTCAGCACGTTGCCTTCGAAGCGGATGCCGGAGATATCGTCGTGTACGGCAAAAATGTCCGCGCCATCCTCGTTGTAGATTAGGTTGTCCCGGAACACCGTCGTGATCGGCACCGCGCTGCGCTCGTCGTCACTACCGGCCGCCAACTCGATATGCCGGCTGTCGATCACGGTGTTGTTTTCAATCACCGAATCCTCGACCTGGTGGTAGCGGTTGATCGGCGAATCGGGCACGCCGTTCATCACGGTCAGCGCACTGGCGAAACGGTGGCCGGTCAGGCCCTGCAGGTAGTTGTTGCGAATCGTCTGCCGCTTGTTGATCAGGCGGATGCCGCCCGTGTGGTCGACCCGGTTGCCGAAAAACACGTTGTTCTCCACCAGGTTGTCGTTGCCGTGGCGCAGGGTCAGGGTGCCGCGGGATTCGAGGAACACGTTGCCGCGGAACACGTTGCGGCCGGCCTTGTTGGAGATGATCTCCACCTCGCCGTTACACCGTTCGAAGAAATTGTTTTCGACGGTCGTGAACGAATCCGTCAGGGAGTAGTGGCTGGTCCCGATGCGCAGCGTTTCGCCGCCGTTGGAACCCAGGTTTGGCCGGTGACCGAAGTAGTTGTGGTCGATGCGGTGGTGATTTTCCCGGCTCGCTTCCGTCTTCAAGTGAACAGCCAGCGTCACGCCGCGGTTCTTCTTGCCGGCCAGGTGGTTGTGGTCGAACCGGTTGTGGCGGCCGAAAAGGGCCACCCAGATGTCCGTCTCGGTGCGCTCCGGGTTGTTGTAGCTATCGATGACCACCTCGGTGACGCGCGAGTGGTGCGCCAGGTCGTCCTTGTTGCGACGAAAGGCGATCACTTCGCTGGTCGGCGTGTAGCCGTCGCGGAACACCAGCCCGGAAACGACGAGGTGCTTTCCGGCGAGCCGCAGGTTGGACTTGCCGGAGAGAATGACCTTGCCTTTCTCCTCGACCGTCAGCGTGATCGGCGCGTCCTCGGTTCCCTCGCCCCGAAACAGGATTTCAAAATCCGTCCAGGTGCCGTTGGCCAGCCGAACCACGTCTCCCGGCTTGGCATTTTTTACTGCTTCGCGGTACTCGTCCTGGTCCTGAACGACAACGCCTGCCGGGAAGGCAGGCGTTGCCATTATCAGTACGACCAGGGCCAGCAGAGCGCGTTGGTAAGCTTTGAGTTGCATAGTCATCCAACGCTCTTGGCCAACGCTCGTGGCCTTGGTTCAGCTCAAACCATCAGTCCCAATTGAACGTGGCACCGAGCTCGTAGCGGGTGCCACTGCTGTTCCAAAGGGTCGGCGAATCGTGGCGCAGGCCACGCTGACCCCACTGGGCCTCGTCGGTGAGGTTCTGCGCGGTAAA
>JABDPF010000024.1 GCA_013042915.1 Lysobacterales bacterium | reverse complement strand
CTGCCTATCTCGTCTCCCAGGCGATCAAAGGCGCGCGGGTCCTGGGTTTCCCTGAACTGGGAATGGAAGCCATTTACGAATTCGAGGTCGAGGACATGCCGGTCACGGTGGCGGTTGACGTCAACGGTGAGTCTGTCCATCAAAGCGGGCCACGAACCTGGAAGTTGAAAATAGAAACGGAGAATCTTGAATGAAAACATTTGTTTTGATCACCGGCCTGCTCGTGATGGGAGTTCAGGGGGCGGTTCTCGCCGGCGATGAGCAAGCTGTAAGACTGTCCGAGCCTGTGGTCGTTACGGATACCCATGAGGTCTTCGGATCGCCTCTTCCGGAATCCGGTGAAATACTGGATATCGGTGCATTGCTCGAAAACAGTGAGCGCTACCAGGGCCGAGACGTCCTGCTATCGACCCGCATCGCCAAGGTCTGCCAGAAAAAGGGCTGTTTTTTTGTCGCCCAACACGGTAGCGACACGGTGCGCGTGACGTTCAAGGACTACGGGTTCTTCATTCCCGGCGATTCGGGTGGAAAGACGGTGACCCTGGCGGGCAATTATTCGAGCAAGCCGCTCAGCCGCGAGGAAGCCGCGCACCTGGCCGAAGACCTCGGCGAGTCAGAAGGCACCATTGCGCCGGGCCAGGAGCACGCCATCGTCGCGACCTCCGTCTCGATCCCGAAGTAGGGCGTGCGCTGCCCAGTCACGGCCTCTCAGACCTGGCCGCGTTTTTCTTCCTGAAAAAAAGGGGCGGCTCGGGCCGCCCCTTTCGTTGACCAATGGTGGTCTTCGATCAGGTGGGATCGCCTTTCATTTCCCAATGGTCAGGCGAGCGCCACATGCCGGAGAGCATCAGGGCCTTGATGGCCATCATTTCCTTTGGAATGCGATCGTAAAGCTTGATGAACAGCTCGTCGGTTTCCAACAGTTCCTTGTCCCAGTCCGACTTGTCGATCGACATCGCCTTGTAGAAGTCTTCCTTGGTGAAGCCTTCCAGGCCATCCCAGTTGATGTCCTTGTGGCTGGGCATCCAGCCGATAGGGCTCTCGATGCCGTTGGCCCGGCCGCCCTTGGAGCGCTTCACGATCCATTCCAGGATACGCATGTTCTCGCCGAAGCCCGGCCAGACGAAGTTGCCCTCTTCGTCACGGCGGAACCAGTTGACGCCGAAGATTCGCGGCGGATTCGGAATTTTGCGTCCAAAGCTCAGCCAGTGGTTGAAGTAATCGCCCATGTGGTAACCGGCGAAGGGGAGCATCGCGAAGGGGTCGCGGCGCACCACGCCCATCTTGCCGAAGGCCGCGGCGGTCATTTCCGAACCCATCGTGGCCGCAAGATACACGCCATAAGCCCAGTTGAAGGCCTGGAATACCAGCGGGATGGTATTGGAGCGACGACCGCCGAAGACGAAGGCCTTGATGGGAACGCCTTTCGGGTCTTCCCAGGCCTCGTCGATGACCGGGTTCTGGCCGGCCGGGGCGGTGAATCGCGCGTTCGGATGGGCGGCCGGTGTTTCGCTCTCGGGCGTCCAGTCGTTTCCGCGCCAGTCGATCGCATGCGCCGGCTTGGGGCCGTCCATGTCTTCCCACCAGACGTCGCCTTCATCCGTCAGGGCCACGTTGGTGAAGATGCAGTTCTCCTTGATCGACTCCATCGCGCTCGGATTGGAATTGTAGGACGTGCCCGGCGCGACGCCGAAATAACCCGCCTCGGGGTTAATCGCATACAGCTTGCCGTCCTCAGCCGGCTTGATCCAGGCGATGTCGTCACCAACCGTCGTGACCTTCCAGCCTTTCTCCTGGAACGCTTTGGGCGGAACGATCATCGCGAAGTTGGTCTTGCCGCAGGCGCTCGGGAAGGCGGCGGCGACGTAGGTCTTTTCACCGCTGGGCTCCTCGACACCCATGATCAGCATGTGCTCGGCCAGCCATCCCTCGTCGCGGGCCATGGTGGAGGCGATGCGCAAGGCCAGGCACTTCTTGCCGAGCAGTGCGTTGCCGCCGTAGCCGGAGCCGTATGAATAGATCGAGCGTTCTTCCGGGAAATGCACGATGTACTTGACGTCCGGGTTGCAGGGCCAGGACACGTCTTGCTGCCCGGGTTCGAGCGGTGCGCCGTTGGTATGGACGCAGGGAATGAAGCTGCCATCCTCGCCGAGCACGTCGAAGACTTCTTTGCCCATACGGGTCATGATCTTCATGTTGACCACGACGTAGGGTGAATCGGTGATTTCGATGCCGATCTCTGCGATGTCGGAACCCAGCGGGCCCATGCTGAAGGGGATTATGTACATCGTGCGGCCCTTCATCGCGCCGTCCATCAGGCCGTTGAGAATCTCCTTCATCTCGCTCGGTTCCATCCAGTTGTTGGTGGGACCCGCGTCCTTTTTCAACCGGCTGCAGATGTAGGTTCGATCCTCGACGCGCGCGACATCGCTGGGGTCCGACCGGGCGAGGAAGCTGTTGGGGCGTTTCTCTTCGTTCAGACGGATGAAGGTGCCGGCTTCGACAAGCTCTTCACACAGTCGGTCGTATTCCTCCTGCGAGCCGTCACACCAGTAAACATCGTCCGGTTTGAGCAGGTCGGCCATCTCGGCGACCCAGGTTTTCAGGCTTTCGTGCTTCACGTAATCGGGGATTCTCATGGTCAAGGTTTTCCGGTCTGGTTGGTGAATGCGGGCAGTATAGTTCAGCTCTCCTGACGGTGTACTGACGCCGGTCAAAAGGTGCCGCGCTACGCATCTTCTCAGCATGCTCGACAACAAACCAAACACTGGCTCGCGGTTCTTTTCGAAACGTTACACGCGGATTGTAACAAGCGTATGGCGCGTGAGAAGTGGCAATCGGGTTGGCCCGCCGAATCGCCGGCGAAATTGCGAGGAAGAGAGGCCATGGAACTGATCGCCCGCATGGAGTATCTTGCCATCGTCATGATTATCGCCAGCGGTCCCTACCTGTCGTCACACTTCGTCTCCACCGTGGAGCGCAACCGCTGGCCCGTGGTCGATGCAGGAGGCGCAGCTGAATGCGGCATGGGTGGCCGGGTGAGGTTCATCGATAGCGGCGAGGCGGCAGAGCGAGTCCGTTCACGACCAGATTGTCGAGTCCTGACCAGCGGGGAGCATGCCCTGGCCTGGGTCGACAAAGAGCTGGCCGGTACCGGTGCCGAACGCGCGACGCAGCGATTCAAGGACAAGGTAGCGTTCCGGGAGGCGGCCCGCCCGGTTTTTCCGGACATCGTATTTCGCGAACTGTCGATGGACCAACTGGAGGACTTCTCACCCGACCTCTCGATGTATCCCTTCGTGATCAAGCCGGCCGTGGGGTTTTTCAGTATTGGCGTGCGCACGGTGCATACCCCGTTTGGCTGGACAGCGGTCCGGCGACAGATCGGCCATGACATCGCTGCGGCCAGGGCATATTTCCCGGAACACATGTTGAGCCAGACGCGGTTGATGATCGAATCGTACATCGAGGGAGAGGAATTTGCGGTCGACGGGTATTACGACGCGGAGGGCCGGCCGGTTGTCCTCAACGCACTTCACCATCGTTACGCGGACCCTGCCGACGTCTCCGACCGCCTGTATGTTTCCTCGCGAAAGATCGTCGAAGCCATTGCGCCGGCCGCCCGCGAGCTGCTGGCAGCGATAAACCCGGACCGGGTCATTCGCAACTTTCCGCTGCACGCCGAATTCCGCCAGGAAGCCGGTGGGCGCCTGGTTCCAATCGAGGTCAATCCCATGCGGTTCGGGGGGTGGTGCACCACTGGTGATTTCGCCAACTTCGCATGGGGCTTCAACAGCTACGAGCTGTTCATGGATTCAGCCAGGCCCGATTGGGCCTCGATTTACCGTGGCCGTGAAACCCAGCAGTTCGGCCTCGTCGTTTTGGACAACCGCACCGGCATCGCCCGCGATGAGATCCGCTCATTTGACTACGAGGCCTTGCTCGAGCGGTTTTCCAAACCGCTGCACCTCGCCAGAATCGACTACCGGAAATTTCCGCTCTTCGGCGTGTTGTTCGTAGAAACCCCGGTCGGGCACGAGGCGGAACTGGAATGGATACTGCGTTCCAGCCTGAGCGAGTTCGTGACCCGCGAGTGATGCACTTCAATACCGAAAGTGCTTGATTTTCTCGCCTTTTTGTCCTAAATCGGTCATCGCCTCGATGCCGATCTGCAGGTGAAGCTCCACCCAGCGGGCGGTCACTTTCCTGTCGGACTCCTCGGTTTTCACACCCTCGGGTATCAACGGCACATCGGACACCAGCAACAGTGCGCCGCGGGGAATTTCGTTGGCGTGTCCCACCAGGAACAACGTGGCGGTCTCCATGTCGATGCCGATCACCCTCAACCGGCGCAGGCGGTGGTGAAAAGTCTCCTCGTGCTCCCACACCCGGCGATTCGTCGTGTAAATGACGCCGGTGCGGTAGTCCACGCCGTGGTCCCGTATTTTGTCGGAGACGAACTTGTGCAGCTTGAAAGAGGGCAGTGCGGGCACCTCGGGCGGAAAGTAGTCGTCTCCCGTCCCCTCGCCCCGTATCGCCGCGATCGGCAGGATGAAGTGCCCGATCTCGGTGGTGCGCTTAAGACCGCCGCATTTCCCCAGGAACAGCACGCCCTTGGGATGGATGGCGCCCAGCAGGTCCATGACGGTGGCGGCGTTGGGGGACCCCATACCGAAATTGATGATGGTCAGGCCCTCGTCGTTGGTCGCGGCCGTCATGCTCCGGTCTTCGCCATAAACGTCGCAACCGAAGCGGTCCGCGAACATGGAAACGTAATTCTGGAAATTGGTCAGCAAAATATGCTCGCCAAATCGTTCGAGCGGCATGCCGGTATAGCGGGGCAGCCAGTTGCGGGTGATGTCGAGTTTCGTGAGCATGGCCGGGCCTGGTTTCGAATTTCTGTCGGTTGCCCAGAGCATAGTTCGCTATCGACCTGGAATCCAACATTGATGTGGCGGTAATGACCGTGCGTCGCGGCCGAACACCGGTCAAATGGTGGCGAGTAAACCGGTTTTTCTTACGATTTTGTTGACCTGTGTCTACACCCGTCCGGCCATAGTCTGTATTCTCTCGCTGAGTTCAAAAAAATTCCCTGCTCGGACTTTATTTCCACCCGGTGTTGCCGGGATTGCTGCAGGGATTCAACGTCTGTGAACGGTAAATCTATCGGAGTTTCCATATGAGAATCGGTGTACCGAATGAGAGATACGCGGGCGAGAAACGCGTCGCAACGACACCGGATGTGGCTGCGCAGCTGATGAAGCTGGGTTATGCAGTCGCGGTCGAATCCGGAGCCGGCGAGTCGGCGAATTTCTCGGACGAAACCTATCGCGAGGTGGGTTGTTCGATCGTTTCCCGTGACGAGGTCTGGGCCGAGTCTGACATCGTGATGAAAGTACGCGGGCCGGAGGACGATGAGCCCGATCGGCTGAAATCCGGCCAGACCCTGATCAGCTTTCTGTGGCCGGCCCAGAACCCGGATCTGTTGCAAAAGCTTAAGGACAAGGGCGTTACCGCGCTGGCGATGGACTCCATCCCGCGCATTTCCCGTGCCCAGAAGATGGATGCCCTGAGTTCCATGGCAAACATCGCCGGGTACCGGGCGGTGGTGGAAGCGGCCCAGCATTTCGGGCGTTTCTTCACCGGCCAGATCACGGCCGCCGGCAAGGTCCTGCCCGCCAAGATCCTGGTGATCGGCGCCGGCGTGGCCGGATTGGCCGCCATCGGCGCCGCCAAGTCCATGGGTGCGATCGTGCGCTCATTCGACACGCGTCCCGAGGTGAAGGAGCAGATTGAAAGCATGGACGCCGAGTTCCTGATGCTGGACTTCGAAGATGGCGAAGACGGCAGCGGCGAGGGCGGTTACGCCAAGGTCATGAGCGACGAGTTCATCGCCGCGGAAATGGCGCTGTTCGCCGAGCAGGCCAAGGACGTGGACATCATCATCACGACGGCCCTGATACCGGGGCGTCCCGCGCCGAAATTGATCACGGCCGAGATGGTCGAGTCCATGAAGGACGGCAGCGTTATCGTCGACCTGGCGGCCGAGCAGGGCGGAAATTGCGAGTTGACCCGTCCGAACGAGTGCTACAAGCACAACGGCGTGACCCTCATCGGCTACACCGACATGGCCAGTCGCCTGGCGACGCAATCCAGCCAACTGTACGGGACCAACCTGCGCCACCTGCTGACCGACATGACGCCCGAAAAGGACGGCAATATCGTCGTCGATTTCGAGGACGAGGTCGTGCGCGGCGCCACCGTGGTCAAGGAAGGTGAGATCACTTGGCCGCCACCCGCGCCGAAGATCTCGGCCGCGCCGCCCAAGCCGGCGCCCAAGCCTGAGCCGGTCAAGGAGGTCGAAGCGAAACCCAAGTCCTTCGTTCCTACGGCCATCGGCATGGCCATTGCAGCGATTGCGCTGCTGGCAATGGGCTCGGTTGCACCGCCGGACTTCATGGCGCACTTCACCGTGTTCGTGTTGGCCTGTTTCGTGGGCTACATGGTGATCTGGAACGTGACCGCGGCCCTGCATACGCCGCTGATGAGTGTCACCAACGCCATTTCGAGCATCATCGTGATCGGTGCCCTGACGCAGATCAGTTCGACTACACCGCTGATCAAGTGGGTCGCGATCGGAACGGTGTTGATAACGTCAATCAATATATTCGGCGGCTTTGCGGTGACGCGACGCATGCTCGAAATGTTCAGGAAGTGAGGAGATTGTCATGATTAACGCGGGTGTTATTACTGTGTCGTATATCATCGCGACCGTCCTCTTCATCCTTGCGCTGGGTGGGCTTTCCAACCAGGAGACCGCACGCCGGGGCAACTGGTACGGCATTATCGGCATGGCGATTGCCTTGCTGGCCACCATCCTGGGCATCGTTACGCAAGCCTACGTAGAACTGCTGGTTGCATTGCTGATCGGTGGAACCATCGGCATCATCGCCGCCAAGCGCGTGCAGATGACACAAATGCCTGAACTGGTCGCCATCCTGCATAGCCTGGTCGGCCTTGCGGCCGTTGCGGTGGGTTTCGCCAACTTCCTCGATCCCGGGCGGCTGGCGCACTATTCGGGCGTTGACCTGACGATCCACGACATCGAGACTTACATCGGTATCCTGATCGGTGCGGTGACGTTCTCGGGCTCCGTGATTGCATTCGGCAAGCTGTCCGGCAAGATCAGCGGCAACCCGATGCTGCTGCCCGGGCGTCACTGGATGAACCTGATCCTGTTGCTCGTCGTGATCTACTTCGGGTACCAGTTTGTGGTCCAGTCGCCCACGGGCACGTTGGACAATCCGGCTGGCTGGGTGCCGCTGATCATCATGACCGCGGTTTCGCTGCTGTTCGGCATCCACATGGTGATGGCCATCGGCGGGGCGGACATGCCGGTCGTGGTGTCCATGCTCAACAGTTACTCCGGTTGGGCCGCGTCGGCCACCGGTTTCATGCTGGGCAATGACCTGCTGATCGTCACCGGTGCGCTGGTCGGCTCCTCGGGCGCGATTCTCAGCTACATCATGTGTCGCGCGATGAACCGTAAGTTCCTGCCGTCATTGCCGGCGGTTTCGGCACCGAGAGCGGTGGCGCCTCTGCGGCGGCCGGTGAGTACCAGGGCGAGGTCAATCCGATCGAACCCGAGGAAACAGCCGAGTTGCTGAAAGACGCCAAGAAAG
>JABDPF010000019.1 GCA_013042915.1 Lysobacterales bacterium | reverse complement strand
CAACATCGTGAAATCCGGCGAAATCGGGCGCCTGGTGTCCAGTGATTTCTCCGGCGCCATGGTCTGGGCAAACCTGCTCGAAGAAAACCCGATGACCGGCGAGAAACTCGACTACCGTGCGGTGGCGACCCTGCTCGAAGATATCCGCACACAGTTCGAAGACGAGGAGCACTCGGTTCACATCATCGGCTTCGCCAAGATCGTCGGCGATATTTCGGACGGCGCGGAAGCGGTGATCTGGTTTTTCCTGATCGCGCTGGTGATCACGGGAACCCTGCTCTACATCTACTCCCGCTCGATTTGGCTTACCGTGCTGCCTTTGACCTGCTCACTCGTGGCAGTGATCTGGCAGATGGGCTCGCTGAGCCTGATGGGCTACTCTCTCGACCCGATGAACATCCTGACCCCGTTCCTGATCTTCGCGATCGGCGTCAGCCACGGCGTGCAGATGATCAGCGTATGGATCGTCGAGAAAAAATTCGGCGGCCGGACGCCCGACGACTGGGTGCGCAGCGGTATCGAGGACATCGCCGAAATCCCGCACCTGCTTCCGCACCACGGCTCGCGCGAGACAATCAAGAAACTGTTGACCCCGGGCGCGATCGCGCTGGTGTCCGACGCGATCGGTTTTATGACCATCCTGTTCATCAAGATCCGCATCATCCAGGAACTGGCAATCACGGCCAGCATCGGTGTCGCGATCATCATCTTTACCAACCTCTTCCTGCTGCCGATTCTGCTGTCCTGGCTGCACATGAAAAACGCCGAGGAGTACCGTTCGCGGCTGCTGCGCAAGGCCGCCAAGGACGCGCCGTTGTGGAAGTTCCTGGCCGGCTTCTCAGACCCCAAGCGCGCGATGCTTACCGCGTTGGCGGCCGTCGTTCTGTTCGGCGGTGGCATGTGGAAGGCCCAGGACATGAAGATCGGCGATTCCGAGGCCGGCGTGCCCGAACTGCGTTCCACCGCGCGCTACAACCAGGATGCCATGCTGATCTCGGAGCGATTCTCACTGGGGGTGGATCTGCTGACCGTGATCGCCGAGACCGTGCCGGACGCCTGTACCGAAAATTATGAGGTCATGGAGGCCATCGACCACTTCGCCTGGCACCTGACCAACGTGCCGGGTGTGCAGAAGGTCATCACCCTGCCGATGGCGGTGAAGGTCGTGAACTCGGGCTGGAACGAGGGCAACATCAAGTGGCGAATCCTGCCACGTGACCGCTATGTGCTGCGCCAGGCGCTGAGCAGCATCCCGACCGACACCGGGCTGCTGAACAACGACTGCAGCGCAATCCCGATCCTGGTCTTTACCACCGACCACAAGGCCGAGACCATCGTCACCATCGTCGAGGCCGTGAAGAAGCTGCGTCAAGGTGAGCACGTCGATGACCTCGAGTTCGAGCTCGAAAACCAGGACCTCGAGGCCCTGGCCAGTGAACTGGGCGAGATCACGGCGGACCAGCTGCGCTTCCGCCTGGCCACCGGCAATGTCGGCGTGATGGCCGCAACCAACGAAAACGTCAAGGCCGCCAAGAATCCGATGCTGGCGCTGGTATTCGGCTCCATCATCGTGCTCTGCCTGCTGACCTATCGCACCGTGCTCGGCACGCTGGCAATCGTGCTGCCGCTGGTTGTGGTCTCGACCCTCGCCGAGGCCCTGATGGCCACCTACGGTATTGGCCTGAAGGTCAACACGCTGCCGGTAGTGGCGCTGGGCGTGGGTATCGGTGTCGATTACGGCATCTATATCTTCAACCGCCTGCGAATGGAACTGGCCGACGGTCACAACCTGCACGACGCGTATTACCGCACGCTGCGCCTGACGGGCCGCGCGGTGATCTTCACCGGCTTCACGCTGGCCACAGGGGTTGGTACCTGGATCTTCTCTACCCTGCAGTTCCAGGCCGACATGGGCTTCCTGCTGTGCTTCATCTTCTTGGCCAACATGGTCGGCGCCATCGTGCTGCTGCCGGCGTTGGTACGCCTGCTGCTGGTGCGGGACAAGGACCAGAAGAAAGCCGAAGAAGCCTGAAAAAGATTCTCGCTTCCGCGAGACCGCGGGGTCAGAGTAACGTTTTTACTCTGACCCCTTTTTATCAACCCAGCGCTTTTTTCGCTTTTTCGATGAGGTCCAGGGGGAAGACGATGGTCGAGCTCTTGTCGCCGGCAATCTCGGCGAGGATCTGCATGTAACGCAACTGGATGGCGTTCGGCTCCTTGCTGAGGATCTCCGCGGCTTCGACGAGTTCCTTTGCCGCCTGCTTTTCGCCGGTGGCGTGAATGACCTTGGCGCGTCGCTGACGCTCGGCCTCGGCCTGTGCCGCGATCGCCCTGACCATGCTTTCATCGAGATCGACGTGCTTGATTTCCACGTTCGAAACCTTGATGCCCCAGGCGTCCGTCTGGCGGTCCAGGATGGCCTGGATGTCATGGTTCAGCGCATCCCGCTCGGCCAGCATGTCGTCGAGCTCGTGCTGTCCCAGGACAGACCTGAGCGTGGTCTGTGCAAGCTGGCTCACCGCCTCGAGGTACTGCTCGACCTGGATGATGGCCTTCTCCGGATCGAGAACCCGGAAGTAGACGACCGCGTTCACTTTCACCGACACGTTGTCACGTGAAATGACGTCCTGGGTCGGTACGTCCATCACGATCACGCGCAGATCGACTCGCACGATCTGCTGGATGAAGGGAATCACGATGATCAATCCGGGCCCTTTTACTTTCCAGAACCGGCCGAGCTGAAAAATCACGCCACGCTCGTATTCGCGCAGAATCTTGATGGCGTTGACGATAATGGCGAGCAGCGCCAGAACCACCATGCCGATCACATATTCAAAAATCATCTGTTGTCTCCTTTTGCCCCGTTCAGTGGCTTGACTTTGAGGTTGAGCCCGTTCACTCCGATCACTTCCACTGCCTGCCCCTCCTGAACGGGCGCAGCGCTGGATGCTGTCCAGCGTTCGCTGTGGACGAAAACTTCGCCGCGGGCCTCGAAGCTTTCCATCGCCGTGCCCCGCTCTCCAATCAGTTGCTCACGCCCCGACACGACCGGACGTTCGCGGGCCCTGACGGCGAACCAGATGATGGCCATCAGCCCCAGTGATCCGACCACCCCGATGGCCCCGATCAGCGGACGCGACACGACAAAGCCGGGCACGTCGGTATCGATGAGGATGATCGAGCCGATCACCAGGGAGATGATGCCGCCGATTCCCAGCACCCCGAAACTGGGCGCCATCACCTCCGCAATCATCAGGATAACGCCCAGCAGGATGAACCCCAGTCCGGCGTAGTTCACCGGCAGCATCTGCAGTGCATAAAGAGCCAGAAGAAGGCAAATGGCGCCGACGACGCCGGGCACGAAAGCGCCCGGACTGTAGCCTTCGAGCACCAGGCCGTAGATACCGACCAGCAACAGCAGGTACGCGATCGTCGGGCTGGTAATCACCGAGAGTAACTCGTTGCGCCAATCCGGCGTCAACTGCTCAATCGAGAGCCCGCCCGTCTGCAACGTCACCTCGGCACCGTCAACCTGCACCACCATGCCGTCGATTTTTTGCAGCAGGTCGTCCAGGTCGTGAGCCACGACGTCGATTACGCCTTTTTCCAACGCGGACTCGCTGGTCACGCTGACCGCCTCACGAACGGCGCGCTCCGCCCAGTCGGCATTGCGCCCGCGCAACTCGGCCAGACCCCGGATCCAGGCAACCGAGTCGTTGACCGCCTTGGCGCTCATCGCATTGGGGGCATCGGCTGTCCGCGCACCGGGCTCATCCCCATCGGAATTTCCGTCGGTGTCGGGCGCTGCTTCCGGGGCGTCTTCCTCCGCAGGCGTTTGCGGGGGGAATCTTTCCCTGGACGGACCCTCCATCCCGCCGATCGCCACCGGGGTCGCCGCGCCGACATTGGTCGCCGGGCTCATGGCCGCGACATGGCTTGCGTAAAGAATGTAGGTTCCGGCGCTGGCCGCACGCGCGCCCTCGGGCGTCACGAACGTCACGACCGGCACGGAAGAACCGAGGATCGACTTGACGATATCCCGGGTCGAAGCATCCAGCCCGCCCGGTGTATCCAGGCGAATGACCACCAGGGCCGCGTCACTGTCCGAGGCGCGCTCTATTGACCGGGTAACGAAATCCCGCGTTGCGGGACCGATGGGGCCCGTGACATCCAGGACGAATGCACGCGGCGCGTCTGCCTGCTCGGCCGGCTCCTGCATCTGCAGGCCCAATGCCGGGCGGGCCCAGACCAGACCGAAAACGATCATGGCCAGGACCAACCAGGCACACTTGACTGTCTGGGAACGCACGCCTTTCTCCCTCCCTCTCGCGGACTCGTTAACGGTATTGTGTTCGACAACGGGACTTAATGCCAAGTTTCCGAAAAGACCCCGAGTTCTTGCGCAGTGAGGGGTCAGACCCTTTATACCCGCCGCACCCGGAAAGAGCGACCCTTGATATTGCCGGCCCTCAATTTCCGCAGCGCCGGTTTCGCGGCATCGCGATCGACGGCAACGTATGCGCAATAATCGAACACCGTGATCTTGCCGACCTGCTTGCCCGCGATGCCGTTCTCGCCCGTCAACGCGCCCAGGATATCGCCGGGTCGAATCTTCTGCTTGCGGCCACCGTCGATTTGCAGGGTTGCCATCGGGGGGCGGAAAGCGGGTTTCTCCAGCTCTCGGAACGGGGGCAGTTCATCCACCTCGATTTCCTGCCCGAGGTACTCTTCCAGGCGCGCAGCCCGATAGTCTTCGCCGGCGCTGAACAGGGTCAGTGCCAGGCCCTTGTGGCCGGCACGGCCGGTACGGCCCACGCGGTGAACGTGGACCTCAGGATCGCGTGCGATGTGGTAATTGATCACGGCGTCCAGTTGCTCGATGTCCAGGCCGCGGGCGGCAACATCGGTGGCCACCAGCACCGAGGCGCTGCGGTTGGCGAAGCGCACCAGCACCTGGTCGCGCGCCCGTTGCTCGAGATCGCCGTGCAGCGCCAGGGCCGTGAATCCCCGGCTGCGGAGTTCCTCTGCTACTTCGTCGGTTTCGCGTTTCGTGTTGCAAAAGACCAGCGCGGACTCCGGCCGAAACTTCAACAGCAGCAGGCGGAGGATGTTCAGGCGCAGCTTGTTTTTCTCGAAGCGATAGAACAACTGCCGGATGCTGCGGTGGTCGTGCGTTGTTTCCACTTCCACCGTGACCGGCTGCTGCATGATCCTCCCGGCCAGCCGTTCGATCTGTTCGGGGTAGGTCGCGCTGAAAAGCAGCGTCTGACGTTTCTGGGGCACCTTCGCAACAATGGCGTCAACCGAGGGCTGGAACCCCATGTCCAGCATCCGGTCGGCTTCGTCCAGCACCAGCGCACGGACCGAATCGAGCGTCAGCGAACCCTTGCGCAGGTGTTCCTCGATGCGTCCCGGCGTGCCGACCACGATATGCGCGCCGTGTCGCAGGGAATCCAGTTGTGGCCCGAACGGCGCGCCGCCACAAAGGGTGAGTATCTTGATGTTGTGGATGCCGCGGGCCAGTCTGCGCAGCTCTCGCGCCACCTGATCGGCCAGTTCCCGCGTCGGGCACAGCACCAGGGACTGGAT
>JABDPF010000012.1 GCA_013042915.1 Lysobacterales bacterium | reverse complement strand
CCGAGGTGACTCAGCGTTGATCGAGGTTAACCATCTTCTGCAGCTGCTCGCCCAGCTCCAGTAGCGCCTCATCGGCGCGCTCGATGGACCGGTAAGCCTCGCCAGCGTGGTAACCGGCCGCCGAAACGTTGCCCTCCTGCGCGGCGGCCTGCGCATCCGCGATTTCCGTTGACGCCGTGTCCAGGCGCAGGTGAATCCAGTAAAGGCGCTCGGTGTGTTGCTGTATTTCCTGCTTGAGCACGACGAGATCGACGTCCGGTTCCTGTGCCGGCGGGCTGCAGGCGGCGAGACAAACGATCAGGCTGCCGATGGCGAATGGCTTCAGGTAATTATTCATCTTTGTAGATCCCCACGAAGACTTCTCCATCTGCGTTGACGCTGGCGCGGTACATGCCAGGTGAGTTGAACGTCAGTGACACTTCACCCTGCGGGTCGACCGCGATGATGCCGCCCGAACCGCCCATGTCGACCAGCTTGTGCATCACGACCTGGTCGGCGGCCTCCTGAAGGCTGACGCCGGTGTACTCCATGCGCGCGCAGATGTCGCGGGCGACCGTGGCGCGGATGAAGAATTCGCCGTGGCCTGTTGCGCTGACCGCGCAGGAGGCGTTGTCGGCGTAGGTGCCGGCGCCGATCACCGGTACGTCGCCGACCCGGCCCCAGCGCTTGTTGGTCATGCCGCCGGTCGAGGTGGCGGCTGCCAGGTTACCCGAGCCGTCACGCGCCACGGCCCCAACGGTGGAAAGCCAGGGTTCCGGCGTCGGGCCGGTGCGGGCGGTTTCATTTGCCCCGGCCCTGGCTTTCATGAGTTGCTCCCAACGCCGCTCGGTGTGGAAATAGGCATCTTCCTCGAAGCGCAGGCCCTGCTCGCGAGCGAACGCCTCGGCGCCGGATCCGACCAGCATCACGTGCACCGAGTCGGTCATGACCTTGCGCGCCAGCAACACCGGGTTGCGCACATTGTGAACGCCGGCTACCGCGCCTGCGTTCAGGGTGGCGCCGTCCATGATGGAGGCATCGAGTTCATTCTGGCCCTCCGCGTTGAACACCGCACCCCGGCCCGCGTTGAAATAGGGTGCGTCTTCGAGCAGGGTAACGGCCGTAGTGACTGCGTCCAGGGCCGTGCCGCCGTTTGACAGCACACGGTGCCCGGCCCGCGCGGCCTCCTCCAGCTTGGCCCGAATCTCGGCCTCGAGCTGTTCCGACAGATCGTCACGATTGATGGTGCCTGCGCCGGCGTGGATCGCGATCGCAACCGGTCGGTCCGGCTCGGCCGCCAACAGGGGTGTGGCAAAGGCGAGAAGAGCGGCCAGCATGGCGTTCAGGGGTGCTTGGTGAGTCATGGTTCAATCATCCGGATGTGTCAGCCAGTAAAGAGCGGTATAGATTTTCGGGTCCAGCGGGGAGCCCTCGGCATGGCGTCGACGCAACCAGCCGGACACCTGGTCCAGCGGCACCAGGTGCGTGTCGATGTCCTCGCTGTCGTCGCCGCCGCCCGGCCCGACCCGGCGAAGGCCGCTGGCGCGCACGAATGAAATCACCTCGTCTGTCATTCCCGCCGAGGTGGGGCAGTCCATGACGTGGTCCAGACGGGACGCCTCGAACCCGGTTTCCTCAGTCAGCTCGCGTCCTGCTGCTTTCAGAATCGGTTCGTCGGGATCGCCGGTATCTCCCACCAGGCCGGCCGGCAGCTCGATGACGCGGGCGTCGACCGGGCGCCGGTACTGCTCGACCAGCACGAGTTCGTCCTCATCGGTGACCGCGATCAGGACCACGACGGCATGTGCATTGGGCCGGGTGACGAACTCCCAGTGATCCCGCTCGACCAGGCTGAGGTAGTGACCTTCATAACGGCAGACATCAGTCTTCATGGGTATTCACATTATGGGCTCTGGTAAACTGACCTGATTGTAAAGAGATTACGCGTGATTGGAACCAAAAGCCGTTTTGTTACTCCAAGCGCCACGTCATCTATCGAACAAGCCATTCAGGAACTCGCAATGCCAGGAAAAATAATCGCAGCGGCCGCGGCCGTCCTCTATCTGACGTGGGGCGGCAGTGCACTGGCGCAAGATGAGGTCGCCGAGCCGAAGCAGCCACCCGCCGAGCCGACCAAGCGCGAGCGCCCCGAGGAAAGCATCGCCGCCCTGGAGCAGAAAGCCGCAGCGGCTCGACAGGAGGAGAACTGGATCAGGCTGTACGGCGCCGCCCTGCAACTGCACAAGCGGCTCCCCTATGCACCGGAGTACATGCTGGAGATCATTCGGGCGGCCGCGGCATTGGATCGACGCCAGACGGCCTACCGCTTCATGCTTCAAATGCAGCAGCAAGGGCTGTCCTACGACCTGAACGAGATGCCCGAAACGATGGGCATGCAGGACGCGGAAGCCTATCAATACATCAACAAGCTGATGGGGGAAGCCGGTCAGCCCGCCGGCGAGGGCCGCCTGGTGTTGAGCCTGCCGGGCAGCCCGCACAATCTGGGTGATGTCGTTTGGGACGAGAGCCGCCAGCGCTTCCTGGTGGGTACGCGCCGCGAGGGCAGCTTGTTGGCCGTCGCCGAAAACGGTGAGGCGGAAGAACTGCTTCGTTCCAACGAAGAAAATGGGATGTGGTCGCTCGACGGCCTCGCCATTCATCCGGGCAGCAATACCCTGTGGATCGCCAGCAGCGCGTCGCCCGCGTTTGCCGGTTTTTCTACAGCCGATACCCGCCGCGGCGGGTTATTTGAATTTCGCCTCGATACCCTTGAATTCGCCAATCGCTACAACCTTCCGGCCGACGGGCTGCAACACAGTCTGGGCAGCGTGGCGGTGACGGACGAGGGCCATGTCTACGTGATCGACCGAATGGTACCGGTGATCTACCACAAGCGCCCCGATGGCGACCGCCTGGAGCGTTATGTCAGCCTGCCTGGTTACGTGGCCCTGACAGACGTGAGCGTGACGCCGGACAACAGCCGCCTGTTTGTCGCCGACGCCTTCAAGGGCCTCATGGTCATCGATCCGATCGCTGAGCGCCTGGCACCCCTGGCCGGGCCTGAAAACCTGAACCAATATGGCATCTACGGCGTGGACTATGCCGGCGACAGCCTGGTGATCACGCAGAGTGGGGTTCAGCCGCAACGCCTGATGCGGCTCAAACTGGACGCGGCCGGCGCCGCGATCGAAGACGTCAAACCGATGGCCGTCGCGCTCGAGGGGTTCGACACGCCGGGCGTCGGCACGATACGCGGAGACAGCATTTTCTATTTCTCGAACCATGGCTCCCCATCGGGTGGCCAGCAAATGAAGCTGATGGCAACGCCGCTGGAATCGGGCAAAGCCATCGAGGCCCCTGACATGCGGTTGTTCAAAGAAACGATCGAAAAGCGGCTGGAGAAAGAACAGGCAGAACAGCAACAGTGAGCCGCCCGCCCGTCTACCTGGTCGACGCCAGCGTGTACCTGTTCCGGTCCTGGTTTTCCATGCCCGACGACTTCGTCAACGCGGCCGGGCAGCCGACCAACGCGGTGTATGGTTTTACCGGATTTCTCTGCAACCTACTGGAACAGACCCAGTCCAGGCACGTTGCCGTGGCGTTCGACGTATCGCTTGAATCGAGCTTTCGAAACGAGATCTACCCCGAATACAAGGCCAACCGGGATCCTGCCCCGCGGGAATTGAAGCGCCAGTTCGCCTGGGCGCAGGCGGTGGCCGAGGCGATGGGCTTGGCCTGCTACGCGGATCCGTCCTACGAGGCCGACGATCTGATCGGTACGCTGGCCATCCACTGGCAGGCAAAGGGCCATCCGGTATGCGTGGTGACCGCCGACAAGGACCTGGCCCAGCTGGTGGGCGAGAACGATCACTGGTGGGATTTTTCACGCAACAGGAAACTCGATGCGGGCCAGTTGACCGAAAAGTTTGGCGTCATGCCCCGACAAATCGCCGACTTCCTCGCCTTGACCGGGGACGCCGTGGACAACATTCCGGGGGTGCCCGGAGTCGGGCCCAAGAGTGCCGCCGCCCTGTTGTCGCACTTTGGCGACCTGGACAGCCTGTACGCGCGACTCGACGAAGTCCCGTTTTTGAGCATCCGAGGCGCCAAATCCCTGGCCCGCAAACTGGATGAGCACCGCGATGCGGCCGAGATGGCCAAAAGGCTGACGGTGATCGAGACGGCCGTGGAATCGGCCCTCGCGGCCCCGGACATCTCCAGGGCGGACACCGACGCGGATGCGCTCAACGCCCTGTTTGACGATTTGTCCTTCGGGGGGCTGCTGCGCAACCGCTGTCTGCGCGCTTAGTTCGATTTCATCCAGGCCTGCTCCACGCGCTTGCGAAGCCGGCTGTTGCGCGGAAAGTGCGCCATCAGGAATTCCATCTGGTCCGCCAATATGCGCCTTCCCTGCAGGTAGACGTACTCGGCGTGGGTCGGTGTGAACGGGATGGCCAACAGCTGCATGCCGGCCTGCTCCGGTGTGCGTCCGGCCTTGTGGTTGTTGCACCGCTTGCAGGAGGTCACCACGTTTACCCAGGTATCGATGCCCCCCTGGCTAAGCGGTTTGACGTGGTCGCGTGAGAGTTTTCCGTGCGGAAACTGCTCGCCACAGTACAGGCACACGAATTGGTCGCGGCGGAACAACGCCGGGTTGCTCAGCGGTGGCGTGTAGGAATCCGCGAACAGGTGGGCGTGGGGATGGGTGCCGTGACTGGCGATGATGGCGTCGACGTCGACGTAGCTTTGTTTGCCGGTCAGCGCATTGACACCGCCTCGGATCCGGTAAACGGTGCTGCCAAGCGAATAACTCACCTGGCCCAGCGTGATCAGGCGAACCGCATCCTGGTAGCCGATCCATTCCAGCGGCATGCCGGCGACATCGGTTCTCAGTACTTGTTGTTGCAGGTCTGTTTCCGTCACTGTGCCTGGATTTCCGTGGCAGCGCTCGGTGCACAAGTCGTTGTGGTTTAAAATGTGCTCCCGGTCTGTATATCCGGTTTGGCGGAAAAGCGCAAGCGGGCCGGGCCGCACGGCTGATGCGTGCCCCGTGACAGCACGCGTGGTTGGTGGTTTACTCTCAGCTCGGAACCGGCGGGGCGGATGCCGGTCCAAGCGCGAGGTCATTCATTTTGCAGGAGTTAACGTGAGGCAAACTTTTTACCTGTTACTGATGATGTTGGCCGCTATATCCGGCATCGCTCCCTCTTCTGCAACGGCCGCTTTGCCGGTTGCAGTGGATGGCAATGAATTACCTTCGCTGGCGCCCGTGCTGGACCGAGTCACGCCGTCGGTGGTGAACGTGTACACCAGCACCCGTGTTCGGGTTCGCAGCCCCCTGCTGGACGATCCGTTTTTTCGGCGGTTTTTTAACGTCCCGGACCGCGCCCGGGAGCGTGTGTCTCAGAGCCTCGGCTCGGGCGTTGTGGTGGATTCGAACAAAGGCTACGTGTTGACCAATAACCACGTCATCGAGGGCGCGGACGACATCAGCGTGACCCTTTCTGACGGGCGCAGTTTCGATGCCGAGGTGATCGGCACCGACCCCGACACGGACCTGGCGATGATCCGGATTCCCGCCGAGAACCTGGATGCGCTTCCGTTCGCCGATTCCAATGAGCTGCGGGTCGGTGACTTCGTCGTGGCCGTGGGGAACCCCTTCGGACTCGGCCAAACAGTGACCTCGGGCATCGTCAGCGCACTCGGCCGCTCTGCATTTCGTGGCCTCGAGTTCCAGAATTTCATCCAGACGGACGCCTCGATCAACCCCGGAAACTCGGGTGGCGCCCTGATCAATCTTCGTGGTGAACTGGTCGGCATCAACAGCGCTATCTTTACGCCCAGTGGCGGCAATGTCGGCATCGGCTTCGCCATTCCCTCTGCGATGGCGCAGAACGTGATGGCCCAACTGGCGGAATTCGGTGAAGTGCGCCGCGGCACTCTGGGCATTTTCGTCCAGGACCTGACCGCAGAGCTTGCCGGGGCCTTCGGCCTAGAGCAGGGTGCGGGTGTGCTGGTGGCCGAAATCGACGAAGATTCAGAGGCCGACCGTGCCGGGATCGAGGCCGGTGACGTCATCATCCGCCTGGGTGACTTCGCGGTGGGCGACGCACAGGAATTTCACCTGTACGAGGGCCAGATCCCGGTGGGTGATCGCGTGCGCCTGGAATACCTGCGGGACGGTCGAAGCAAGAGCGCGAGCCTGGAAATGAGCGCACTCGATCGCCTGGACGGGGGCGAGCTCGACCATCGACTGCTCGGCGCGGTGTTCGAGGACATCGCGCTGAAGGCCCGTTCGAACCGGCTAAGCGGCGTATTGCTGACCGAGTTGAATCCGGAGAGCCGGTTAGCCCGGCGCGGCATGCGGCCGGGTGATGTCGTCACAGGCGCGAACCGCATACCCGTGCGGGATCTCGACGAATTCCGCAAAGTCGTCAGCGATATCAACGGTCCGCTCTACCTGGAGATCCGACGGGGCAGGCGGGATTATGTGATGCGGCTTGACTGACACAATGACTGACACATCTGAAGTGAGAACCTGAATCGTGAGCTATTTATCCAAGAACGAAATTGGCGATCGTCAAACCGTCGAACTCAAACCAATGAGCCCGTCAGCCTATGAAGACTGGGTCGCCGGCATCACTGATGCACAGCGCTCCTGGTTGACTCAATCCGGTTTCAAGGCAAAACCGGGCCAGCTATGTGCCGTGCCCAGCGCAGAAGGCGCTGTCGAAGCCTGGCTGTTTGGCATGCAGGACAGCGATTGGCTATACCAGCTGGCAACAATCGTTCCCCAGCTGCCCGAGGGAATCTACCGCTTGGGAAGTGACTGGACACGCGGGCAGCGCTTGCTGGCCAGCCTCGGCTGGGGCCTGGCGTGTTACCGGTTTGACCGCTACAAGGAATCCCGCGGCGAGCGCCCGCTGTTGCTGCTCGACGAGGACATCGAACAGGATGCGCGTCGGCTGCTGCAGGCACAGGCGTTGGTGCGTGACCTCGTCAATACGCCGACCGAGAACATGGGTCCTCGAGAACTGGCGGATTCCGCCGAATCTTTGGCCAAGGAATTCGGAGCCTCGTTTTCCGTGGTCGAGGGTGATGAGCTGCTCTCTGGAAATTTTCCGGCGATCCATGTCGTGGGCCGGGCCTCCAGCCGGCCACCGCGCCTGATCGAGTTGAACTGGGGCGACGACGACGCGCCCCTGTTGGCGCTGGTGGGCAAAGGCGTTTGTTTCGATACCGGTGGGCTCGATCTCAAGCCCGCTGCGGGCATGCTGTTGATGAAAAAAGACATGGGCGGGGCGGCTCACGTGTTGGCGCTTGCGCGCCTCGTCATGGCTTACGAGCTTCCGGTGCGGTTGCTGGTGCTGGTGCCCGCGGTGGAAAACTCCGTGTCCGGAAATGCCTACCGGCCCGGCGATGTGATCGCCACGCGCAAGGGGCTCTCGGTGGAAATTGGCAACACGGATGCGGAGGGGCGGGTGATCCTGTCTGACGCGCTCACCCTGGCCTGTGAACGCAGACCGGACCTGGTGATCGATTTTGCGACGCTGACCGGGGCGGCCCGGATCGCGATGGGTCCCGACCTGCCGCCGGTGTTCAGCAACCGCGACGACGTGGCCGACGGCATCCGGCGAGGTGGCGACGCGGTGGAAGACCCGATGTGGCTGCTACCCCTGTACCAGCCCTACAACAAGATGATCGAGAGCCCGATCGCCGACCTCAACAATGCTGCCAAGAGTCCCTTTGCAGGGTGCATCACGGCCGCGTTGTTTTTGGAACACTTCGTGGAGAAAGACATTCCCTGGGTTCACATCGACACCTTCGCCTGGAACCAGGCTGACCGACCGGGGCGTCCGCAGGGTGGTGAAGCACTGGGCTTGCGTGCGGTGTTCCGCTATCTGCAGGAGCGGTATGCCGGGCGGGGCTGATGGAGCAAGAGCCTTCAGTGCCGGCTTTTATCAAAATGAAGACAAACAACGGATAGGGGCGGTATGAAAACCATGAGCGAACTGCCAATCAAAACCAGTGAACTCCGGTCCGAGGACGGTCTGCGGGTCAAGTTGCACAACCTCGGGGCGACGCTCCAGTCCATCCAGGTACCTACGGCCAACGGCTACGTGGAGGTGTTGCTGGGATACCCGGATGCCGAGGATTACGTGGACGACCCGTACTACGTCGGCTGTACCGTGGGTCGCTACGCGGGACGCATCGATTCGGGCCGCTTTGAACTGGCGGGCAAGAGCTATCAACTCGATATCAACGATGAAGAATACGGGCACTGCCTCCACGGCGGCAGCGGCGGCTTCCACTCTCGCTACTGGACGGTGGACGAGGATCCGAACTCGAATGCGGTGCTCTACTGCATCGAGTCACCCGACGGCGACCAGGGGTTTCCCGGCCGCCTGAAGGTCACCGTGCGCTACAGCCTCGTCAGCCGGATGGTCCTGCAAGTCGATTACTTTGCCGAGTCGGAGAGCGATACCGTCGTCAACCTCACCAATCATGCCTACTTCAACCTGAACGGCGACGGCTCCAGCATCACCAACCACGAGGTGTGGATCAATTCCGAACTGTACCTTCCGATGCAGCCCAACATGCTGCCCACCGGGGACATTGCCAACGTCAAAGACACCGTGTTCGATTTTCGCAGCAAGGCCGTACTGGCCGACCGGCTAGAGGAGCCTGCGGCCCAGCTTGAACTCGCAGGCGGTATCGATCATTTTTTCCTGTTGAACAAGGCCATGAAATATCCGGCTATCGCGGCGACGGTGACCTCACCCGACACGGGTATCCGGCTGAAGCTCTACAGTTCACGGCCCGGCGTGCAGTTTTACACCGGCAATTCCCTCGCTGCGCCGTTCAAACCGCGAACCGGGTTGTGTCTTGAGTTCCAGAATGCACCCAATGCACCGAATGTGCCGGGCTTTCCCTCTCCGCTTCAAAGGGGCGGGCACCTCTGGCATCGCCAACTCGTCATGGAATTCGAGAGCTGAGGCCATTCCCTGACGTGAGACTGATGGCCGGATGATCCGCAAGCGGTACTATCCTTTTCTTGCCTGGCTGCTCTTGTTCTACACGGGCTGGGGTGCCCTGGTGTTCGTCGGCGGGCACTGGGAGACTGTGCTGTCCCACTGGCCGATGGCTGCTGCGATGGCAGTGGGGTCCTACGTGGCCGGATCCACGCCAATGGGGGGTGGTACCGTCGGTTTTCCGGTGCTCGTGTTGTTGATGGACCTGCCGGCCACGCTGGGCCGTGACTTCAGTTTCGCCATCCAGGCGGTCGGCATGACCAGCGCCGGCATCTACATCCTGTGCAGCAAAAGGGAGCTCGAATGGCCGATGTTGCGCGCGGCCCTGCCGGGTGCCTTGCTTGGGACGCCGCTGGGAATACTGTTTGTCGCGCCGCTCGCGTCCGACCTGTTCATCAAGCTCCTGTTCGCCTCGACGTGGTGCAGTTTCGGCCTGCTCCATTTGCGTCGAATCGACGAGATCACGAGTTACGAGGGGATGACGCCGCACGACGTGTCGTTCGACCACCGAGTGGGGTTCGCGGTCGGATTCCTTGGCGGTCTCAGTGTGGCGAGCATTACCGGCGTGGGTATCGACATGTTGATTTACATGGTCCTGGTGCTTTGGTGCCACGCCGATTTAAAGATCGCCATTCCCACTTCCGTGGTTCTGATGGCGTTCACCTCGCTCGTCGGGGTATTGGTCAAGCTGATGCTCGGTGGGCTCGAAGTTGGCACCTTTGAAAACTGGCTGGCGGCGGCACCGGTGGTGGCGCTCGGCGCGCCGTTCGGTGCGCTGGTGGTGAACCGGGTGGGGCGGCGACCGACGCTGCTCGTCGTGTCGGCCTTGTGCGTGCTTCAGTTTGTCTGGACCCTGGTGCACGAACGGCACAGCCTCGATGTCTGGAACCTCTCAGCCGCCCTGCTCGGCGTGCTGCTGTTTCTCCTGTTGTTCCAGGACATGTACCGGCACGGCCACCGGCTGGCGCGGCGGTCGCGCAGCTGACCAATACCCTTCAGGAAACGGCTTTGATGTAGCTTCGTTCGGCCCGCATGGGCTCCTCGACCGGCATGGTCGCCACGATCGGATCGTCCGAACTGAATTCGCGATTGCTCACGTCATTGCGGATCCAGTACAGCTTTGCCTGCCGGTCTCCCTGGATGATCATGTGTCCCTTCAGCATGAACCAAACGACGTAGATCGAGAGGAAGCCGGAGGTCCAGGTCATGGCTCCGCCGATCGCGCCCTCGATGATGAAGTGACCCAAAAGAAACAGGCACGCCACAATACCGGCGCGTATTATCCAGGCGAGCGCATGACGCCCATGAAGAGCGAGCGTTTTACGGTTCAAATTGCGGGTGGCCTGGGCTAGATCGGACGTCGGTGCGACGGCCCGGGTGTCAGCCCCGAACAAGCTGATTACGTGAAACTGATCCATGTTTTCATCCTCAACATCCGTGTCAGGATAATCATGATTATATACAGATCAACGCGTTTCTGCGAATTTGGCCCAGGTTGCTCTTTTTGATGGGCTTTCCCTACAGCATGATGAACGCCGCCAGCGCCACGAAACCGGTCGCCAGGCCGAGGATCATCAGGTAGGAGATGCTGACCGCGAAATACTTCGCCACGGTGAGGCCCCAACCCTGCTGGTAGACCCGTTTCATGGACAGGAGCAGGTAGACGGGTATCCAAATGGTCAGTATGGTCCGGACCCAGTCCGCCGTAATGGTCAGCATGCCGGCGCCGGATGGTTCGCGCCACTCGGCCAGGCTGGTTGCCAGTAGCATCACGATGAAGACCACGAAAATGAACGCGTGGTTGTGCAGCGCAAAAATTATGTGCTCGACGTAATAGCGACGCGCGAACAGGTACCAGAACTTGAGTAACAGGGCGACGATGGGGAGCAGTACGAACATCGTTCCGGGTAGAACGTCGAGCACTTTATCCATGATCAGATTCGGGTTGCGCTCGATGGCTTTGCCCTTCTGGGGAGACTCGGCAATCTCGCGGTTGAGCAGCCGGGTTGCCCAGGCAGGCATTAAGGCAAAATCGACGGGATTGGTCTCCTGGTTCCAGGGATTGCCGTTCCAATCGAAGTCTATCTCTCCAGGTTCGTCGTCGGCAGCGTCCGGGTCCTGTTCAGCTTCTTCGATTTGGCTGCTCACCACATCGGACAATCCCGGACGTACCTGGTCGAGCTCTTGCAGGGCTTCGTTCAAGTCCTCGCGGTCGCCGTCGCTCAACTCGATTCGAACATTACCGGCTTCGCCGTCCGGTTCGGTCTGCAGCGTCAGCGCACTGCCGGCCAGTAGCGCCAACAGGAAAAACAACAGGATGCTTGAAAAAATGTAGAGCCGGAGCGGGGGAACGTAGCGAAACCTGCGGCCGTCCAGGTAATCCCGTGTGAGTTTTCCCGGCTTGAGCAACAGGGGTTTCAAGGTGCGCATGAAGCGAGAGTCGAAGTCAGCGAAATCCTCCAGCATCTCGCGCAGAAGCGCGGGAAAAAAACGCACGAGGTTCTTGTCGGGCTGGCCGCAGTAATGGCAAAAGGGGCCCTGCAGATGAGTACCGCAGTTCAGGCAATTGGTCGAGCCGGCGAGCCGTTTGCGACTGATCGTCAGACCCTTGTTCGACGCAGGGACGGGATGGGCTTCTGTCGAGCCAGACCCGCTGTTTTCCGATGTTTTTAGGCCCTTCTCCTCGCTCATCGAGAACCCGCTCTCCTGTACAATGATTCGCTTCGATGAACAGTATAACCAAACGCTCGCCGCACCCCGCCGAGATCCGGCGCACGATGAAGCTGGCCGCACCGGTCATCATCGGCCAGGTGGCCGTTTTCAGCATGAACTTCGTCGACACGGTGATGGCGGGGCGGTTGCCGAACAAGGAAGTTGCGCTGGCGGCGCTCGGTATCGGCGGCGCGGTTTGGTCTTCCATGCTGATGTTCGTGATCGGCACCCTTATGGCGGTGCAGCCCAGCGTGGCCCAGTTGGACGGGGCGCAAATGAAATCGGAGGCGGCCTACCAGACACGGCAGGCCTTCTGGATTGCGCTGGCTCTCGGTGTGCCTTACTGGTTCCTGTGCCAATTCAGCGAGCCCCTGCTGACGGCCTTCGCCATCGACCCGCAAATCGTTCCGCATGCGGTGGGCTACCTCAAAGCGATTTCCTGGGGCGCACCCGGCCTGTGCCTGGTTTTGCTGCTGCGCTATTTCAGCGAAGGAACCGGCAATACCAAACCGACCATGTTTTACGGCGTGGCTGGAGCGCTGCTGAACATCCCTCTCAACTACGTGCTGATGTTCGGCAAGTTCGGCTTTCCGGCGCTCGGAACGGTCGGTTGCGGATACGCGACGTCGATCGTCATCTGGCTCCAATTCGTGTTCCTCTTGGCTTACGTCGCAACGCACCGTCACTACCGTCCGTTTTCGTTGCTGTCACGCCTCGACCTGCCCGACTTCAACACCATCCTGGGCCTGTTGAAAATCGGCCTGCCGATCGCGGTCGCCATCGCGGTCGAGGGTAGCCTGTTCGTGGGTGCCGCCCTGTTGATCGGGCGGCTCGGACCGGTGCCGGCCGCTGCTCACCTGGTGGC
>JABDPF010000008.1 GCA_013042915.1 Lysobacterales bacterium | reverse complement strand
TGGCGGAGCCGGCACGTTGGAGCTGGCGTCCGGTCAGTTGCTGGCCGATGCGTTGCCCGGTGTCTTCATGAACCGTGAACTGCGGACGGAAATCGCGGCCCAGGTGCGCGCGCTCGACTACCTGCGCAGGGTCGACGACGTGGCCTGGACCTACATCACCCCGCCCAAGGTGCTGAGCGAGCGCAAACGCACCGGGCGCTACCGGATCGGCGGCGATCGCATGTTGGAGGATGAGCGCGGCGCCAGCGCGATATCGCGGGCCGATTTTGCGGTGGCGGTTGTCGACGAGGCGGAACGGGGGCGATTCATCCGTCAACGGTTTTCCGTCGCCCGATAAGCCTCGGGAATGGCGCGGGCAGGTAAAAAAGACAAGACGGGGATCAGCTGAATTTTTTGCGCAGCTTTTTGGATGAACGGCGCATTTCCAACACGAGACCCCACACGTGGAAGCACATGCTCGCTGGCATGTCGGGCGCGATCAAATCGCCATTCGCGTCGAAGTGATCGAGCCATCCGCCCGGCACGGCGGGCTTCAGCCAGTCGTCAAAAATGACGTTTGCGCAGTTCACCGCGCGTTCCAGCGCGGGCGCGGCAAGCTCTGCAGGCCCCCGTTCGGCCATCGCCAGGTGGGCGCGAAGGCTTTCGGTTTGTGACCAAAGGCGGCAACTTGGGTCGACCGGTTGGTTGTCCACCGCCAGCGCCATCGGCGTCTGGCCTTCGGGTAGGGCGGCACCGACATAGTGCGTGTACAGAGTGACCGCGAAAGGGTCCAGCGGCACGTCGAACAGGCGCGAGCGCCAGCCCAGCAGCCAGACCCACTCCATCGAGTGTCCCGGCTCGTACTGGCCGGTTGTCATCTCCAGTTGGGGGTTGACCTTCTCCTGCACCACGCCGGCCGCTTCGTCGAAGAAGGTGTCGCGAATGAAATTGAGCAAGATCTCGGCCCGGTCGTGCAACTCGGGGTTGCCGGTTATCTTAAACAACAGCAGGAAAGCCTCGAACAGGTGCATGTGCGGGTTCTGCATGCGGATGGTATTTTCCGGCAGGAATTCGCGGTACCCATTACCTTCTTCGTACGCCATGTGCCGGTTCAGCGCGTTCATCATCTGCCCGACGCGCTCGTCCACGGCGCGGTCTTTCAACACCTTGCGAGTCTGGGCCAGGGCCATCAGGGCGAAGGCCGTGTTGTAGAGGTCCGGCTTGGGGTCGGTCAGCACGCCTTGCTCGATGTCGACTTCACGCCCCGGCAGGCCCTCAGGCCCGAGGCAGGTCGCGAGAAAGCGCTCGATGCTGCGCTCGAGCCTGGCCGGCAGCGATTTTTTCCGAAAACCCAGTTTCCAGGCCAGCGCAAAGGAATAGATCTGCCGGGCCTGTACGCGTACGCGGGCTCTGCTTGCCGGAACAGGCCGCCCCTTGAAGTCCAGTGCTTCGTAAAACGCACCGTTGTCCAGGCAGTCGTTTTTCCACCACAACGGTGCGGAGTCCTCGCGCAGCCACGTCTCGTACCTGGTGGCGAGCCTGGACAGTTTTTTGGCGGGGTTCTTCACAAATGGCCAAGCCTATTTGGCGACCTCGAGGGCTTAAAACCGAGACGCCAGTCTACCGTTATTACGCCAAAAAAACACCGTGACGCCGGTTGCTGGATTGGCTCAATCCAGGTCGAGCACCCGTACCGAGCGCGGTGGTAACTGCAGCGATTCACCCAGTGACAGGCTGTTGCCGGTCAACACATCAGTGGCGTGTGAGAAGCCGGCCAGCCGTTCGGCGAATCGGCCCAGCCCCAGGTCCACGGCTTTTTCGTCCTTGTTGAATACCACCATCACGCTGTCTTCCTCGTCATAACGGAAATACACGTAGGTGTCGACCTCGGGAACGAAGTGCATGGTTCGGCCGCCGTCGAACACGTTTTTTCCACGCCGCCATCGGAGCAGGGTGCGCATGAAGGCCTGGGCCTCGCGTTCGCGCTCGGTGAGTCCCTCGCCGGTGTAGGCGCTGCGTTCGTCCCCTTCCCAGCCGCCCGGAAAGTCGCTGCGGATGTACCCGTGGCTGGAATCCTCGGTGCTGTCCATCAGGATTTCCGTGCCGTAGTAGATTTGCGGCGTACCGCGTATGGTCAGCACGTAGGCGATCGCCATTCGCCACAGGTCGTAGTCTTCGTTCAGCTGGGTGAAAATCCGGTCCATGTCGTGGTTGTCCGGAAAAATCACCAGCGCGTTGGGGTCTGGGTAGAGAAAGTCCATCGACAGGCGGCGGTAAAGCCGCTCTAATCCGCCCGGGCTGTGGTCGAACTGCTGCTCACCATTTTCGGTCACCAGCGCCAGCCACAGGGCCTCCTGCAGGGGGAAATCCATCAGGCTGGGCAGGTGGGACACGTAGCCGTCGCGATTGACCTTGCCGCGCTGCCAGTATGCAATCGTCGCTGGTGTGCTGGCCCACTCTTCGCCGACGATGTTGAAATCGGGGTATTCGGCCATCAGTCGCCGGGTCCACTCGGCCATGTAGTGCTTGTCCGGGTAGGGGTAGGTGTCCATGCGAATACCGGCCAGACCCAGGTACTCGATCCACCACAGCGCGTTCTGGGTCAGGTAGCTGGCCAGCAGCGGGTTGCGTTGGTTCAGGTCGGGCATGCCGGGCACGACGAACCAGCCGTCGGCGTAGGCCCGCTTATCAGCCTCGGAGGCGTTCGGATCCTGGTTGGTATAGCGCTGGTGGGTCGTGACCTGCGGGTTCTCCGGCATGTTGATCCAGTCGTCCGCGGGCAGGTCATCCATCCACCAGTGAGTCTCGCCGCTGTGGTTGACGATCATGTCCATGATGGTGCCGATGCCCATGGCCTTCGCGCTCTGTACCAGTTCACGGTATTTTTCGTTGCTGCCATAGCGGGCGTCGACGGCGTAAAAATCGGTCGCGCCGTAGCCATGGTAGGAAATGGTTGGCACGTCGTTCTCCAGCACCGGGTTCAGCCAGATCGCGGTGAAACCCATCTCCTTGATATAGGGCAGGCTGTCGATGATGCCCTGGATGTCGCCGCCGTGACGGCCGTCCTTGTCGGATCGATTGAGGATATCGGCCATACCCTCGATGCTGTCGTTCGCGGGATCGCCGTTGGCGAAACGGTCCGGCGTGATCAGGTAGATCGCGTCGGACTCATCGAAGCCGCGGGCATGGGCTGCATCGCGATTTTTCTGTCTGAGCGTGTAGCGGTGGTTGAGCGTCTCGCCCTCGCGGGCAAACGTAATCTCAAACTCCCCCGGCTCGGCCTCGGCGCCGATATCGAGGTACAGGAAGAGGTAGTTGGGGCTATCCACGCGCACGACCCGGTCCAGGCGGGCGCCCTCGTAGTCGAGCGCAGGTGTATAGGTGGAGATATCGTCGCCGTATACAAGCAACTGCAGGCCGGTCTCCTTGAAGCCGGTCCACCAGAACGGCGGTTCGACGCGCTCAATGCTCGCCAGGGCCTGCATTGGCAGGGACAAAAACAGGATCAATGTCAGGGCAGTCTTGTTCATGAGACGGATTCTAGGCAAGCCAGGGCACGAATGGTAATCCTGCAAACGTATTCACTCCTCAAAGCTGTGGATTTGGTGGCGGTGGTCGATTAGCTTGCATGGGTCGAATTGCGCCCTGCACGGGACGGCTACCAACGAAATAAGCCATGAAACTGCTTCGTACCCTCATCACGGCCCTGAGCCTGCTAGCCGCTCTCGTGGCAACGGCAGCGGCCGCGACTGCCCCAACCGTCTCGGCTGGCACGGTCAAGCTGCTTGAAGCCTTCGATTCCCGGTATGTGGGGGTGCGCGACGTATACGTGTGGTTGCCCGATGGCTTCAGTCACGACCGGGCCTACGCGGTACTGTACCTGCAGGACGGGCAGATGCTGTTCGATGCATCGACCACCTGGAACGGCCAGGAATGGGGTGTGGACGAAGCAGCTTCGCGTCTGATGGCAGAGGGTGCGGTACGAGACTTCATCGTGGTCGGTATCCCGAATGCCGGACCTGATCGCCAGGTCGAGTACTTGCCTGAACAGCCGATCCGGCAGATGACCGCTGATGAGCGGGACAGCTTTCTCGAACAGGGCCCCGCGCCGCATTCGGACCGGTATCTCCGGTTCTTGGTTGAAGAACTCAAACCGCACATCGACAAGCATTTTCCGGTCGCCACGGATCCCGCCAACACCTTCATCGGGGGCTCGAGCATGGGCGGACTGATCTCGATCTACGCGCTGGCCCGTTACCCCGACGTGTTTGGCGGCGCGGCCTGCCTCTCGACGCACTGGCCGGGTGTTGACCCGGAACGCGACACGGCCTTTTTCCGGCGGATGACCGAATTCCTCGCCGGCAACCTGCAGGGCGGCAAAAAAGTTTGGTTCGACCACGGCACCGCGGGGTTGGACGCGGAATACGCCGTCTTCCAACAGCATATCGACCGGTTGATGGCCGGGCTGGATTACTCCGAATCCGATTGGCGTACCTTTGTTGCAGAGGGCGCCGACCACAACGAGGATGCCTGGAGTGCGCGCCTCGACGACGCGCTCGCGTTCGTGCTGGCACCGGCGGAAGACACGGTCCTTGCGCAGGTTTCTTCGCCCGACCGGCGCATCGTGTTTTCACTTCGGCAGGGTCGGTTCGGCTCGCTCAATTACACCGTGGCTTTCGACGAGGAAACCGTGATTGAAGAGGCCCGCCTGGGCATGCGGTTCGCGCGCCACGCCGGATTTGATCAGGGCCTGAGCCTGGTGGGTATCGAGCGCGCAACGCGCGACGAGACTTGGGAGCAGCCCTGGGGCGAGCGCCACCTGGTTCGGGACCACCACCAGGAGTTGTCGGCCCGGATCGCTGATGAGGCGGGTCGCCGGTTCGACCTGCGGGTTCGCGTTTTTAACGACGGGGTTGGTTTCCGCTACGAGTTTCCGCGACAGGAAGACTTCGAACGCGCCGAAATTGTTGACGAGTTGACCGAATTCGCGCTTCCCACGAACAGCACGGCCTGGTGGATTCCCGGCCGGCGCTACAACCGCTACGAGTACCTGTACCGCAGCGGGCCGTTAGACGGCATCGAAACCGCACACACCCCGTTTACGGTCCGCACGCCGACGGGAACGCACCTTAGCATCCATGAGGCAGCACTGGTGGATTATGCGGGATTCGTGCTCGACCAGCGCCGCCCGCGCGTATTCCAGGCCAACCTGACCCCCTGGTCCGACGGTGTCCGGGTGAAAACCGCGGCCCCGTTTAACACCCCGTGGCGCACGATCCAGGTGGCCGACAGCGCGGCGAGCCTACTCAATTCGAGCCTGGTGCTTAACCTCAATGAGCCGAATGCACTGGGCGATGTGTCCTGGGTCGAGCCCGGCAAGTACGTCGGCATCTGGTGGGGCATGCACATTCGCCGCAACACCTGGGGCCAGGGATTGGTCCACGGTGCTACCACCGCGGAGGCGAAGCGCTACATAGATTTCGCCGCACGTCACGGCTTCAACGGAGTTCTGGTGGAAGGCTGGAACGTGGGTTGGGACGGCGATTGGTTCCATAACGGTGACCTGTTCCGATTCGACGAGACCTATCCCGATTTTGAGCTCGAGGAAGTCGGCCGCTACGGAGTGAACTCAGGCGCCCGGCTCATAGGCCACCACGAGACCTCGGGCAACGTCAGCAACTACGGCGAGCAGATGATGACGGCTTTCGACCTTTACGAACACGTGGGTGTGCGCCAGGTCAAGACGGGCTACGTGGCCGACGCCGGCGACATCAAGCGTGTGGACGAGAACGGTGTCGCCCATTATGAGTGGCACGACGGCCAGTTCATGGTGAACGAATACCTGAAGTCCGTGACCGAGGCGGCAAAACGGAAGATCAGCATCAACACGCACGAGCCGATCAAGGACACGGGCCTGCGCCGCACCTACCCCAACTGGTTGTCACGCGAAGGCGCGCGTGGCCAGGAATTCAACGCATGGGGCGACCCGGGCAACCCGCCCGAACACACGGCCATTCTTCCGTATACACGGCTGCTGGCGGGGCCGATGGACTTCACGCCGGGTATTTTCGACCTGACCTTCGGCGGCCCCGATTGGCGGCACCGAGTAAACACCACGCTGGCCAAGCAACTGGCGCTTTACGTGACGATTTACAGCCCGGTGCAGATGGTCGCCGACCTGCCCGAGAACTACGAGGCGCGACCCGGAGCATTCCAGTTCATCGTCGATGTGCCGACCGATTGGGAGGAGAGTGTCGCGCTGGCCGGCGAGGTAGGCGAGTACGTGGCCATCGCGCGCCAGGAACGCGGCGGCGAGGACTGGTATGTCGGCGCGGTGACCAACGAAGAGGAGCGCAGCCTGGAGTTGGCGCTCGATTTCCTTTCGCCGGGGCGGTCGTACACAGCGCATGTCTACCGGGACGGCGAAGACGCAGACTGGGCAGCCAATCCCTATCCCATACGCATCGAGAAAAAGACGCTCGCCGCTACCGACACGCTCGAATTGTGGCTGGCTCCCGGGGGCGGCGCCGCCGTGCGCTTCGAGGCCGAACAGTGAGCCGAAAACCGCAGCTCAGTTTCTGGCAGATCTGGAACATGTGTTTCGGCTTCCTCGGCATCCAGTTCGGCTTTGCTCTTCAGAATGCCAACGTCAGCCGAATTTTCCAGACCCTGGGCGCTGAGATCGACGACCTGCCGATCCTGTGGGTGGCAGCGCCGGTCACCGGCCTGCTGGTACAGCCCATCATCGGCTATATGAGCGATCGCACCTGGACCGGGTTGGGCCGCCGCCGGCCCTATTTCCTGGTCGGCGCCATCCTGGCGTCACTGGCGCTGTTCGTGATGCCCAACTCGCCCTATTTGTGGGTCGCGGCCGGCATGCTGTGGGTGATGGACGCGAGCATCAACGTCTCGATGGAGCCTTTTCGCGCCTTCGTCGGCGACAATCTGCCGCAAAAACAGCGCACGCTGGGATTTGCGATGCAGAGCTTCTTCATCGGCCTCGGTGCGATCGTGGCCTCCGCCCTGCCGTGGATGATGGCGAACTGGTTCGAAGTCAGCAACGTCGCCGGCCCGGGACAGATACCCGATACCGTCAAGTGGTCGTTCTACCTAGGTGGCGTGGTGTTTTTGGCCGCAGTTTCGTGGACGGTGTTCACCACGCAGGAATATTCACCAGAAGAACTCACCGCCTTCGCAGAGGCCGAGGAAGCAGTGTCCGGCCCGTCACCCGATCCTACACCCCGTGCGCCCGGCAAATTGCGCAACGGTGGACTGGCCTGGATCGCTACCGGCGCCGCACTGCTGGTATGGATCGAAGCGTCGAGCCTGGATAAGCAACTATACATTCTGGCCATCGGTGCCATCGCGTTCGGTCTGCTGCAGATCGTGACCGGCGGCCTGGAAAAACACGGCCGTACCGAGAATGCCGTGTTCCGGATCGTCGACGACCTGTTCCGCATGCCGCGCGTAATGAAGCAACTCGCCGTTGTGCAGTTCTTTTCCTGGTTCGCCCTGTTCGCGATGTGGATCTACAGCACCGCAGCGGTTACCAGCCACCATTACGCAGCAATGGACGCCAGCGGCCAAGCCTACAACGAGGGTGCCAACTGGGTGGGGATACTGTTCGCTGCCTACAATGGGTTCGCCGCCCTGGCCGCCCTCGTGATTCCGTGGATGGCCCGGCGATTCGGCTGCCGCATGAGCCACTTGGTCAACTTGTGCATCGGCGGACTTGGCCTGCTGAGTTTCATTTTCATTCACGATCCGGCCTGGCTGCTGCTGCCGATGGTTGGTGTGGGTATCGCCTGGGCCTCGATCCTGTCGCTGCCGTACGCACTGCTGTCCGACGTGCTGCCGCCGGCCAAGATGGGCATCTACATGGGTATCTTCAATTTCTTCATCGTCATTCCCCAGCTGGCTGCGGCCAGCGTGCTTGGACTCATGCTTCGTGAATTTTTCGACGGCCAGGCGATTTACGGCCTGGTGATCGGCGGTATGCTGATGGTCCTGGCCGGATTTACGACCCTGCTGGTGGACCGTGAGGCGGAGCCCGCCACATGAACAAGAGTAAACACATGATGTCCTCGTCCATCCTGAGCATGGGCCGACGGGCAGGCGTGGTCATGCACATCACCTCGTTACCCGGCGAGCACGGCATAGGCGACATCGGCGAGAGCGCACACGCCTTCGTCGATGCGCTGGTGGATATGGATCTCGGCGTGTGGCAGTTCCTTCCGCTTGGGCCCACCGCGTACGGAGATTCCCCCTATCAGCCGCTTTCTGCGTTCGCCGGCAATGCCAACCTGATCGGGCTGCACCAGTTGATCGAACTGGGGTTGCTGCAGGAAACGGAAGTCGCTCAATTGTCGTCCCTGCCGAGCGATCACGTGGATTACGGCCAACTGATTCCGGCCAAGCGGGGACTGCTGCGCCAGGCGGCCGCGCGGTTACTTTCGCGCTCCGGCAGTGGACTGATGGCGGAATTCGAGGAATTCCTGCACCGCGAGCGGCGCTGGGTCAGCGACTATGCCCTGTTTCGAGTGCTGAAAACCCGTCACGGTGAGAGGCCATGGCCGGAATGGGCTTCATCCTTTGTGCACCGCGAGGCCGCCGCGTTGAAAACGGTGGCCGCTGAAGAGCGTGACGCCATCAATACGGTGTTGGTAACGCAGTTCCTGTTCGACCGGCAATGGCGGGAACTGAAGCTGTATGCGGCCAGCCACGGAGTGACCCTCTTGGGCGATATCCCGATCTACATTGCACTCGACAGCGCGGACGCCTGGGCCAACCGGGAGATGCTGTTGATCGATGACGACGGCCGTCCCTCCTACGTGGCGGGCGTGCCCCCGGATTACTTCAGTTCGGACGGTCAGCTGTGGGGTAACCCGCTGTACGACTGGGACATGCACCGCCGCACGGGATACCGCTGGTGGATTGAACGAATGAAGCACGTCGGTCGCCAGAGCGACCTCGTACGCGTCGATCATTTCCGCGGCTTTGAGTCGTTCTGGTCAGTACCGTATAGTGAGGCTACGGCCAAGAACGGGGAATGGTGGCCGGGTCCGGGCGGGGCGATTTTCGACGCCATGAGCGGCGCTCTGGGTTCGCTGGGCATCGTCGCCGAAGATCTGGGTGTCATCACCCCCGAAGTAGACGCGCTCCGACTGGGCCAGGGTTTTCCGGGGATGGTGGTGTTGCAATTCGAGGTTGGTGACCCGGAGTTCGAACTGGACGCTGTCGAGCGCAACAGCGTCTGCTACACGGGCACCCATGACAACGACACCACGCTCGGTTGGTTCCTCGGCACCGGGAACGACACTCGAACCGCTGAGCAGGTCGAGGAAACGCGGCAGGTCGTGCTGGAGCGCACCGGCGGCACGTCCGACAGCGTGCCCCACGACATGATTGAACTTGCGTTTTCCAGCCCGGCAGCGCTCGCTGTCGCGCCGATGCAGGATTACCTGGGCCTGGGTTCAGAGGCGCGCCTCAACACACCGGGCACGACCTCCGGCAACTGGCGCTGGCGCATGCGTGAAGAGCAAATCGATTCTGAACTGGCCGAAACGATATCGGACATGGTGCACGCTGCTTCCCGCGTGCCCTAGAAGGCTCTAGACTGCGTTACATGCTTGAACCGGGCCAGCCAGGCGCTCTGGGCGCGACCGTCACCCGCGACGGCGTGAATTTCGCACTGTTCTCCAGCAGTGCCGAGGCCGTCGAGCTGTGCCTGTTTGACGGGAATGGGTACCAGATCGAAACCCACGCCCTGCCCGAGCGGCACAATGACATCTGGCACGGTTTTCTGCCGGGCTGCCAGGCCGGCCAGCGCTACGGCTATCGCGTGCACGGCCCCTGGAATCCCAAACTTGGCCAGCGTCATAACCCGGCGAAGTTGCTGCTGGATCCCTATGCCCGTCGGCTGTCCGGCGTGTTCGGTTGGGGCCCCGCGCTATTCGATTACCGCGCGGCCGGCCGGGGCGGGCGTTGGGTAAAGTACGAGCACGACAGCGCGCCCGGCATGCCGCTTTGCGTTGTCGAGCCTCAGGCGCCCGGGCCTGCCACGAGCCGACCGACCGTGCCCTGGTCAAACGCCGTGATCTACGAGGCCAACGTGCGCGGCTACACCATGCGTCACCCGGAGTTGGCCGAGTCGGAACGCGGCTGTTTTCGGGGGATGAGTAACGGGCAAATCCTGGACTATCTCAAGGCGCTCGGCATCACGTCGCTGGAGCTGATGCCGGTGCAGACGATGGTCGACGAGGAATTCCTGGTGGAGAAGGGGCTGCGCAACCTGTGGGGCTACAACAGCATCCAGTTCTTCACCCCCGAGGCGCGGCTGGCAGGCGCTGACCCGGTGACCGAATTCCGGGATATGGTCAACGCCATCCATGACGCCGGAATCGAGGTCATACTCGACGTGGTCTACAACCACACCGCCGAAGGCGGCAGCGGCGGCCCTACCCTCAGTTTTCGGGGTATCGACAACCTCGCGTATTATCGAACCGAACCCGGCCATCCGGGCCACTACATCAACGACACCGGCTGCGGCAATACGCTCAATACGGACCACATACGAACCCAGAACCTCGTTTTGGACAGCCTGCGCTATTGGCACCATTCGATGGGCGTGGACGGTTTTCGCTTCGATTTGGCAACGGTGCTCGGGCGCTCGCGGCGTGGTTTCAGCAAGTCACATTCGCTGCTCACCCGTATCGGCGCCGACCCGGAACTGGAGAGAGCCAAGCTGATCGCCGAGCCTTGGGACCCCGGTCCCGGTGGCTACCAGCTGGGCCGCTTTCCCGCCGAGTGGGCCGAGTGGAACGACCGCTACCGGGATTCCGTGCGCCGGTTCTGGAGGGGCGATGACGACCAGGACGCCGAGTTCGCCCGCCGCATCCATGGCTCCGCCGACCTGTTCGAGGCCAGCGGCCGCCACCCGACCGCCAGCATCAACTTCGTGACCGCCCACGACGGCTTTACGCTGGCCGACGTGGTCAGCTATGGCAAGCGCCACAACCTGGCCAACGGGGAAGATAATCGCGATGGCCAGACACACAATTTCAGTTCGAATTATGGTGCAGAGGGGCCCAGCGACGACCCGGAAATTGCCTGCATACGTCGCCAGCAGCGACTCAACATGCTGGCCACGCTTTTGTTCTCGCAGGGCACACCGATGATCCTCGGTGGAGACGAGTTGGGCAACAGCCAGGACGGGAACAACAACGCCTACGCGCAGGACAACGAGACGGGCTGGATCGATTGGAGCGGACTGGTGTCAGACCCCGAATTCATCCAGGCAGTGCGTGACCTGGTCCGCCTGCGCCGCGAGATTCCCCTGTTACGCCAGGCGCGTTACGTGCACGGCCGCATCCCGACGGACGGGGGATGGTGCGACATTACCTGGCTGCATCCGGACGGGCGTCCCATGCTGCCACACGACTGGAACAGTTCGCGGCAGCTGGCGCTGGTGTTTTTGACCCATCCGGATCAGAAGGACGCCAGCCCGGTCACCGGCGCCGTTGCGATCCTGTTCAACGCTTCGGACTCGATGATCGAATTCGCCCTGCCGTACGACCTGCCGGACAAACTTGAATTGAAATTTTCGAGTGCGCTCGAGGGCAGCGGCCAGGTTGATGCAGGTTGTTGGTCAGTGGCAGCCCACTCCGTGCTCTTGCTGGTCAGCGAGGACAGCGTCTGAACGGTAGAAATCCGCTCCATTGTCACAGAACACACGCTGCGCCGCCTCTTCACCCAGGGTCTGGAGCACCAGTAGGAAGTCGCTGTCGCTGAAGGGCCGCTCGGCTCTCGTGGAGGGCAGATCGGTTCCGAACATCAGGGCCTCGGGGTTGGCTGCGTGAATCGACCGCAGTGCGTCGGCCACGTCCAGGTCGCCTCTACCAAAGCCCGTGGCCTTGACCCTACCGCCGCATTCGACCAGTTTCAGCAGGGTAGGAAAACCCGCCTTGGACAAACCCAGGTGATCGATCACGAAGGCCGGCAGCCGGCACAACAGCGGCTTGAGTTCGGCCAGTTCGCAGCTGTCGACATAGAGTTCCACGTGCCAGCCGGCCACGTCGTGAATGCGCGTCGCCATGTCCTCGAGGTGCCGGATATCCTCGGACCCGCCCCGTTTGATGTTGAAGCGCACGGCCCGCACCCCCGCCAGGTCGAGTTCCATGATTTCCTCGTCGGTAACCGAGCGGGGCAATTGCGTCACGCCCACGAAGCCGCGGCCCAGCCGCGCCAGTGCGTTTACCAGGTAGTCCTGGTCGAAGGCCTGGAAGGACCCGGAAACGACCGCTCCGCCGACCAGCTGATAGGACTCGGTGCGCTCTAGGTAGTCACGGGTCAAATAACGTTCGGGCAAGAATCCCCGGTTAGGGACCAACGGAAAGCGCGGGTCGATGATATGAAAATGGGCGTCGAACAGTTTGAAGCGGCAGAAGTCCATGGATCGTGCACCTCGATCACCTGAAACATCTTAGCGCGGTCCTCCCCCTCGCCCATTGACCTGTGTCCGCTTCTGGCCGGCTTGTCGAGTACAGGCATGGAGTTTCGCGCTCCTGCTCTCGCCCGTGGCGAAACGAAAAACCGGGTTCAGAGTCAATACCGACTCTAACCCGGTGTTTTCGATTTTCCCGGGTCCTTCGGGGAGCGGGACGGACGCTAAACGCTGCGCGTGGCAAGAGCCGGTGGAATCTTCGCCGCCCGGCGGGCCGGAACCAGCACCGCGAGCTGTCCCAGCAGCCACAGTGCGGCCGTGCCCACGGGCAGGTACCACAGCGGCATGCGGCCAACCTCGTAGCTGGTGTCCAGGAACCAGTTCAGAGCAATCGTCCCGATCATGCCGATGAACAGCCCTGTCATGGAGATTAGCCCGATTTCGACCATGAAGTACCGCACGATATCCCAGCGCGTCGCCCCGAGGGCGCGACGCGTCCCAATCTGCTTGCGGCGCTGGGTCACGCTGAACCAGGCGAGGCCGACGATGCCCAATCCGGTTATCACGCTGAGCACCGCGATGACGCTGCCCAGCAACTTGATCATGGCGATGTCTCCGGAATAGGTGCGGCGTTTCTGTTCTTCGAACGTGCGAACGTAGTCGATAATGCGGCTGCGGTTTTTCGACAGCAACTCCTCCGCTTCGGTCAGCACCCGTGGTAACTGCCCGGGTTCGGTGCGCAACGTGTACATGCCGCCGCCAAATAACATGTAAACGGGAACCAGGGCGGTGAGGTCCACGCGGTCGGACGAGGGCCAGGCGTTCTGCATATGGTCGTAGATGCCAACAATTCTCATGGGTTGACCGCCTCCGACTTCATTGAAAACGGTTTTGCCCAGCGCATCGCCGTCCGGGAACAGCGCGTCGGCCAGGGCCTGGCTGACAACCAGCACCCCGGGTATGCCGTTTTCCTCCATGCTGAAGCGAACCATGTCTTCGGGCTCGAAGTTGCGGCCGGCGACCAGCTCCAGGCCAAACGTATCCAGTCCCTGCTCGTCTACCATGAAGCGGCCGTAGTTGACTGATTCGTTGGAGAGCTGTTCGGCGTCGACGTAGAGCCCATCGTTCCAGCCGCTGCCGCTGGCCGGCACGGAGTTGACCACTGTAGCCGCGATCACGCCCGGTATCGTCCGCAGTGTTTCGAGGTCGTCGCGAAGCATCTGCATCTGGTCCAGTTGCATATCGAAAATGGTCGTGAGGATAATCCCCGTGTTCGGTTCATCCAGCCCGGTCGGCCGCGCGATGTCGGCGGCACGCTGCTGCGTGATAAAGGCCGCGTTGGTCACGATGGCCAGCGTCAGTGCGATCTGGAGTGCGATCAGCAAGGTTCCCAGCTTGTTTTGCAGCAAGGCGCGGAAGATGGGTCCGATGTCTGTCATTTTTTCGTCCTCACTGGGTTTTCAACAGGCCGGCCGGTGCCAGGCGCGAGACGCGCCAGACCGGGTACATGCCCGCCAGCACGGCAAAAACGGTGGCCGTGGCAATGGCGGTCAGGAGCATCACGGCGTCGAGGTGCACGAGGTGCTGGTAACCGCGGTACATGTTTTCGACCGCGCGCAGCCCGAGCCAGGCCAGGCCCGCCCCGGCCAGGCCGCCGAGCACACCGATAAGCCCCACTTCGATAAGATTCTGCTGGAAAACCTGGCGGCGGCTGGCGCCCATCGCGCGGCGCAGTGCTACCTCGCCGCCCTTGCCCATGAACTTGGCCATCAACAGGCCGACCGTGTTGAGCACGCAAACCAGCAAAAACAGAAAGCTCAGGCGCAGCAGCACGCGGTTGTCGTCGCGGACCACTCGCATCACGTCCATCCACTCCATCACGTCGGAGATGAAGGTAGCAAGCGGCCGTTCGAAGCGCCCGATCGCCTTCTGACCGCGCACGTAGTTGTCGAGGTAATCCTTGTACGCGGCTACCTGTTGCGGCGTCTCGAGTTCCGCCCAGAACTGTGTAAATACGCATTCGGACTTCAGGAAACCCTCGAACAGCGGCAGGTCCTCGTCCGGCATCTTCCAGCAGTTGGTGTTGCCGCGTTGACCCATTTGCAGGTCGATCGCGCGGTTCATCGGAATGAACACCTGCTCGGTATCCTCGAACGCGCGGCCCCAATCGGAGTGATAGAAGCGCGGCATCGGCTGCCAATCGTCGATCACGCCGACCACCCGGTAATGCTGGTCGTCCAGCTGGAGATCACGCCCGACGCTGTTTTCGCCGTTGAACAGCTTGTCGTTGAGTTCACGTCCGATCACGGCCACGCCGGCTCGCGCCTCGTCCTCGGCCTGGCCCCAGGGGCCGCCGTACAGAAACGGTACGTCGAACATGGGGAAGAAGCTGTGCCATGTGGCCCGAACGCTCTCGTCGAACGGCGGATCATTGCCCTCCGGAACCACCACGGCCCCGGTGCCGTACATGTGGACCTGCCGGGTGGCGGGCGTATCGGCGAGAACCAGGTTGTTGCCGTCCTGCCAGGTCAGCTGGGCTCGTACATCCCTGGCCGACTCGGTGGGTGGCCGGTTGGGATCCCAGTTGTCCAGCTGCACGGCGTAAAGCATGTCGCTACGGTGCGGTATCGGGTCGCCCGACATCAGGTGGTAAACCGTAAATGTCGTCATGAACGCGCCGATGCCCAGACCTAGCGCCAGCACCATCAGCGCAGACAGCACCGGGGTGCGACGGATGCTGGACAGCGCCAATCGCAGATAGTAATTAAACACGGAGGCTCTCCGAAAATTGCATGACGTTGCCCGGTGCCAGGTCGGGCACATCGCTGGCCTGGCCATCGAGGATGTGGATATTGCGATGCGCTCGATGCGCCAGGTCTGGGTCATGGGTGACCATCACGATCGTTGTGCCTTGCTCATTGATGGTTTCCAGCAGCCCCATCACCGCTTCGGCCATTTCCGAGTCCAGATTACCGGTGGGTTCGTCCGCCAGCAGGAAGCGCGGTTGTCCCGCCAGCGCCCGGGCAATGGCGACGCGCTGCTGCTGTCCACCGGAAAGCTGCGAGGGCAAGTAATTGTGGCGCGCTCCGAGGCCCACGCGGTCGAGCATCTTACCGACGATATCCCGGCGGCGGGCAGCGGACCATCCGCGGTACCGCAGGGGAACATCGACGTTGTCGGCCAGGTTAAGGTCAGGGATAAGGTTGAAGCTCTGGAAAATGAAGCCAACCTTCTCGTTGCGGATGCGTGACCGGGCCCGGTCGTTGAGGCGGCTGACGTCCTCCCCGTCCAGCAGGTAGGCTCCACTGGTGGGAGACTCGAGCAGGCCGGCGATGTTCAGGAACGTGGTCTTGCCCGAACCCGAGGGGCCGGTGATGGCCACAAACTCGCCTTCTTCAACGTGCAGATCGAGACCTTGCAGGGCGTGGGTTTCGACGAGTTCGGTTCGATAGACCTTGGTGATCTGGCTCATCTTGAGCATGGGGTTTCTCCCGTTGAGTTTCGGTTTCAATCCACGATTTGTATCGTGTCAAAATCTTCAAATTCGGAAATGCTGGAAATGATGACCCGTTCGCCCGCCTCAAGGCCGTCGAGCACCTCGACTTCCGTGATACTGCGCGAGCCCAGCCGGACCGGTCGCCGGGTGGCCAGCCCATCGGGGGTGACGACGAAGGCCGAGCGTCCGCCGCCGTGGTCGGCAAACGAGCCGCGTTGGAGCTTCAAGACGTCCTGGAGTTCGTCCATGGTGATTCGGACGGTCACGCGCTGATTCTGGCGCAAACCCGGAGGCATCCGGTCGCTGAAACGGATGCGCCCCACGACCTCGCCGTCGACCACTTCAGGCGACAGCGAGACCAGTTGGCCGGCATATTCGGCGTTGTTGTATTTCACGTCGCCCGCGAGGCCGATGCCGAGGTCGTCGGCGTAGGATTCGGGAATGCGAATTTCGACCTCGAACGCCGTCAGGTCGACCACGGTGACAAGCGCCGCGTTTTCGTTGACCAGAGCCTTCTGTTCCACGGCCACGTTGCCGACAATTCCGGTCACTGGCGAGTGGATATTGAGTTCTGCCACGCGCCGGTCCAGCTCCGCCACCACCAGTCGCTGCCGGTCTACGGCAAGCTGACGTGTGGTGGTCTCGAATTCCAGGCTCTCGGTTTCAAGCTGGGCGTCCTGCACCGCGTGGGAGTGCCCTACGCGGGCCCGGGCCAGTTCATCGCGCGCTCGTTCGTAGTCCATCTCGGAGATCGCGTTGGTCTGCATCGATTCGTCTGCCCGGCGCATTTCGCGTTCCGCCGCGGTGAGTTCCACCTGCGCCAGGTCGATGACCTGCTGGCTGGAAACCTGGGCCTTGCGCGCCTGGATCCGAGCACGCTCGAGTTCGGCCTGCAAACCGTCGAGGCCGGCTTGCTCTTGAAGTCGCTCGGCGCGCACCTCGGGGCTGTCGATGGCCGCCAGGACTTGATCTGTCGTAACTTCATCGCCGGGCATGACTTTCAGGGTGACGGTGCCGGTCGCGGGGCTGTAAAGCGTCGGGCTGACGGCGGCGACAACTCGGCCCTGGACGTTCAAATCTCGGACCAGGTCACCGCGGCTCACCACTGCGGTGCGGATCCGATCCGCCGCAATACTCGCTTCGGCGTTTAGCCAATGGCCCAGCGCCGGCAACAGAATCGCCGCCACCAGCACCACGGCGAGAAGTGAACCGCCCCAGCGAAACAGGCGCCAGCGGCTCGTCGTGCGTTCGATGGCGACATCCTGGGCGGAGGTGTCGCGGATTCCCTCGATCATGTCATTCACTGTGGTCTGGAACCTGTCTTCTTTGACGATGCTGGCGGCCCAATGGTTACTTCAGGGAGTGCTTTTTGACGTCTAATCGGGAAAAAATTCATTGTTCTCCTATACTTGCAAAACAAACGGGGCAATCTTGCCCCGGGGACGAGGAGAGCAAAACATGAGAAAAACGATCGGGACTGTTGTCCTGGCGCTGGCTGTGGCCGCGCCATTCACCCTGGCTGCACAAGAAGAAGAGGCTGAGGCATCCAGCTACATTTACGCCAGTTACTTCACCTGCACGAACTCGATGTTCGACGCGGTCGATGCGGAGATGGAGCAGCATCTCGTGCCGGTGTACGACGCCGCCGTTAAGGACGGCACCCTGAGCGGCTGGGGCTGGTTGGCACACCATACAGGCGGCCACTGGAACCGGATTTTCTATCACGTTTCCGAGAGCATGGAAGGTTTGCTCGAGGCCCAGCGGGTCATGGCCGACCGAACGAAAGACCTTCCGGACGAAGCGTTCAGCAAGGCCTGCGGTGCCCACGAAGACTACATCTGGGAAAACGTGGCTGGTAACGGCGTGACCGGAGACCGCGGCTCCGCGGCGATGTCGGTTTACCAGGTCTGTGATATCAACCGCGAAGAGAGGGCCGATGAACTGGTGAAGACCGTTTTCGCACCTCTTTACGACAAGGCCATCAAGGAAGGCAAGATCAAGTCCTGGGGTTGGTCATCGCACGTCGTGGGCGGTAAATACCGGAAACTGTCGACCATGAGCGGTGACAGCTTTGAGGCCATACTCAAGGCGCGCGGAGAGATCCTGGAAGCCCTGTACGACGATGGCGAGAACAAGGATGCGTGGGAGTTCACGGAGATCTGCCACTCCCATTCCGATTACCTGTGGAACGTCCAGCAGGAAGGCCGTCGCTGAGGCGCGCCGAACAGTGAGAAAACACTATGAAAATTGAAACGCAATCTATCCTGGCATCGCTGGCCGCCGTGGGTCTTCTGGCAACGGGTTCAGCCATTGCCGGCGATTCGGCGGAAGAAAAAATCGCCCGCGCGATGTCAGCGGCGCCTGCTGCGGTAAGCGCCAAGGCGACCGTCATGGATACCGACGGCGCCATCCTGCGCGAGGGCGACAACGGCTGGACCTGTATTCCGGACACGCTGCCTGGCGATCACGCACCCATGTGCAATGATGAGACCTGGATGCAGTTGATGGGCGCGATGATGAAACAAGAGCCCTACCAGGCCGATCGAATCGGTATTTCCTACATGATGCAGGGCGAGCCTGAAGGCGCCGGCGTAAGCAATGCAGCGCCTTATCATCCCGACCCGAAAAGCGCCGACGATTACGTCGAAACGGGGCCGCACCTGATGATCGTCGTGCCCAAGCACCTGTTGAAAGGCATAAGTGACGACCCGAATGTGGGCGGACCGTACGTGATGTGGGGTGAAACCCCCTACGCACACATCATGATTCCGGTTGCGTTGGAGGGCAAAGGGGTGGTAACAAAGAAAATGTGAACCGCTATGACGACTCGACCGACCTCAGCGTGATCCAGGCCAATGTCCTGGATCACGCGCCCGAGTTTGTCGAGATCGTTTACACCCAGGCGCCCGGGACCTACCGGGCGCTGCTTTCCTCGCGGAAATTCGACGGCCGCCTGGCGAACGACCCGGCCTTCAACCACGGAAAATTGTTCGCTTACGCCGAATTCGACGTATTTCGGCGAGAGTTCCGCAGCCGCTTTCCCGGGGCCTCCGATTTCGCCTGCATCAACGCCTTCGCCGGCCTGTTCCTAAAAAACGACATTTCCATCGCCAACCTGGTGGAGTACACCGAGGGCGCCGAGGACGAGGAGCAGCTGTTGTTGAACACCCCGGAGCCGTAAACACGGCCTGCCGAGCGTTCCCTGGAAGGCCGGGCATGGCGCACCCGCCGGGGGTTTCACTGAGAACATTTGTGACGCTTCGCCCGTACTCCCTCAGGCAGGGTCAAAAAATGGCTTTTACCTACACTTCAGTTAAGCCCTCAGGTCCGAGTCGGGTCATTCCTCCCCAGCTGGTCATGGCTGGACACCCAGTCTAGCGAGGCGATGGCGGAGGCCAGTGAAATCTCACCCGCCAGCACCGTGCCGGCCACGATCTCGGCGAACTTGTAGACCTTGCCGATGCCGAAACAGTCCATCACCTCCAGGCATTCACGTTGGGTGGGCAGCCCGGTGCCGCCGCCACAGGTTGCGACAATCAGGGAAGGCAGCGTGATCGAGAAGTAGAGGTCTTTTTCGGGGGTGAGTTCCGCGTAGAGCAGGGCGACCGAAGATTCGGAGACGTTTGCCACGTCCTGCCCGGTGGCCAGGAACATCGCGGTGATCGCGTTGGCCGAGTGCAGGCCATTGTTATTCGCGCCGGACATCAGCGTGCCGATGTTCGAGGCGCCGTACATCTGGTGCAGTGCCTCCGTGTCCGCGTCCATTATCTCCATCAAGACATCACGCTTGATAGTGGCCTCCGCCGTGACGCGCTTACCGCGCGTGCGCATGATGTTGATCACGGAGGCTTTCTTGTCGGTCGCGAAATTTGATTCCAGGTAGAACTGCTTGATATCCGCTGATTCACAATTCTGCAAGATCCAATTGCAGGCAGCGAAGGTGGCCTTACCCACCATGTTCATGCCGGCCGCGTCGCCGGTGCGATAATTGAACCTCAAAAAAGCAAACTTGTTCGCCAGGTAGTAATCGACGTATTTCAATTTCACGAAGGGATCCGTCGCCTCGGTTACCTCGCGGATACCGTCCGTGTTTTCCACTACCCAGTCGGCGAATCGGCGCGCCGTGGCGGCGTCCTCAAAAATGAACACCGGTGCACGCTGCATGTTGTCGCCCACGACCGCGCACTTCACCCCGCCGCACTCGTGCAACACCTTCATTCCGCGATTGTAGGAAGCCACCAGCGTGCCCTCGCTGGTGGCCAGCGGTATGAAAAACTCGCCCTGGGCGTGCTGCCCATTAACCAGCAATGGTCCCGCGAATCCGAGGGGTACCTGGGCGGCACCGGTGAAGTGCTCGATGTTGCCGCGCGTGACATTGGGGTCGATCGAGTAGCGGGTGACGTGGTCGAGCTTGACCCCGCTCTGCTCACGAATGAATTTCTGTCGTGCCTTGATGATGTCCTTGTCGTAGTCGTTCTCGGGGTCTCGCGGCAACGTGCCCGGGGCGCGTTCGCCGGTGTTCAACTCGTCGCAGACCGACATTCGCAGTTCGCCGAAGGGCTCGGTATTGAACACCACGGTCACGTCATGTTTGCCGGGGTCGAGCGGCTCGGTGTCCATGAAGAAAGTCAGCACCCGGCCCAGCGGAAAGTCCAGCGGTTTGTTGGCACTGATCTTACGCAATGGCATGGAGGGATCGTCGTCATAGCTGACGTTGATCTGCTTGACCGGCACCTCCGCGCCGTCCACCTCGATCCGTGAAACACCCAGCAGGGTCGCCGGCGCCAACCGGTTCTTGACCGAGAAACACACCTTGTCACCGGCGTTATGCAGGCTGGTGCGGTTGAAGAGTTTGGAAAGGATCCGGCCGGGAATGAAAGACATCGTCCACCTCGCTGACGACAGTATCTATTTTTACTATAGGCGGAATCGTGGCTCGTGATTTTGACTTACGGCAGTAAAGATTTCTTTCCAGTGCATCAAAAGCCCAATCGGAAGAAAAAACCGACTTCGGCTATCCGGTGTTCTGCAGGATCCAGATGAACACCGCGATGAACGACAGCACGCCGGCCACCAGGGCGACCATGAAGGCGGTGTAGGCCACCTTGAGCAGGGCGAACTTGGTTTTCAGCACGAGACCCAGGTCATGGATGTTGTGGATCATCGTCTCGTAAAGGACGCCCCGCTCCGAGATCAGCTCAAGCATGCCCCGGGTGAACTGTTCCTTGTCGAGGTTGGCGAAATTGCCGAAAAACAGGATGTTGCCCTGGCTGTGTTTGAGGTCGTCGAGCGTGATCGGGGCGGTATTGACGCGTGGTCGGGCGGCCAGGATCGAAAACACGATGGAGACCAGCGTGCCGATGAGCATGATGGTCGAGGGCACCAGCAACCAGGGGTTAGTATCCAGCTTCGGCGCGACGGCCGCCAGGATGATGGATATGATGATGCCGTTGATCGATGTCATCATGTTGGCCTTGTTGTCGGCCAGCGCCGTGAGCTCCAATTGCACGCGGTAGGTGCTGCGGAACATGGTCTCGATGCCGCGGTTGCTGCCGGGTTTTTTCTCTTTATTTTCCGATTCGACGGCCCGGGCCAGGTCGGCCTCGGCATTTTTAGCGCGTTCATCCATCGTGTTTCTCTCCTGCTTCCGACTCATTCTATCGGCTAATGTCGGATTTTTCCGCGGCGATGGTCTATCTTCTGAATGGAAGGCAGAAAATAACGGGAGCGAACCATGATATACGCGGTGCTGATCATCCTGCTGGCGCTCGTCCAGTACCTTTATTTCTCGATGCGCGTGGGTGGGGCGCGAGGCAAATATGGCGTAGAGGCGCCGAGCACCGCGGGCAACGAGCAGTTCGAGCGGTTGTTCCGCGTGCAAATGAATACGCTCGAGCAGTTGATCGTGTTTATCCCGGCGATGCTGGCCTTTACCGCCTACGCGCTTCCGGGATGGGCCTGGGTACCCGGACTGCTGTTTCTGGTCGGCCGCCAGCTCTACGCATGGGAATACGAAAAGAACCCCGCCAGCCGCGGACCGGGAATGGGCCTTACCTTTCTGGCCAACGCCGTGCTGGTGGTCGGCGCCCTGGTGGGCGTTGTCATCAAGTTGTTCTAACGAGGTCGTTTACGAGGAAAAAACCATGGTTCCCGCACTCTCGCTCTGGTTGCCCGTCTTGCTTTCGGCGGTGTTCGTGTTCATCGCCAGCTCAGTAATCCACATGGTGTTCAAATACCACGCCGGTGATTTCAAACCGCTGCCATCAGAGGATGAGGTCATGTCGGACCTCGGGAAGCACCAAATACCCCCGGGCGAGTACTACATGCCGCATATCTCCGACTGGAAAGACCGCGAGAAACCGGAGGTCAAGGAAAAACTGGAAAAGGGTCCCGTCGCGTTCATGACGGTCACCACCGCTGATTACGCGATGGGCAGGGCGCTGGGGGCATGGTTCGTTTATTGCGCGCTGGTCGGCTTGCTAACCGCTTACGTCACGGGCTTGGCGCTGGCGCCCGGCGCCGATTACATGGCGGTTTTCCGCATGGCCTCGACGGTGGCGTTTGCCGGTTATTTTCTCGCCCTGGTGCAGAACTCGATATGGTACAAACGCGCCTGGTCGACCACGGCGAAGTACCTTCTCGACGGATTGATCTACGCTGCCCTGACCGCCGGCACGTTTGCCTGGTTGTGGCCTGGCGGCTGAACCGGGCGTTGAAGCTTACAGAGCCACGTGGGGAACCTGGTTTTCCCGGGCCCATTCGTTGATCGGGATGATCAACTGTTCGATGATTCGCGTTTTCTCAAGCGCCAGGGCCTCGGTCTGGCTGCGCAGGTCCGCAAGCCGGTCGAGCGCGCCCGTCGTCACGGGTGCTCCGCTGCGGTCGATGGTGCCAATCAAAAAGCGTAGCTGGCCCGCGAGCATCGTCTCCCAGGCGTCTTCGTCCTCGTAGGTCTGGTGGAGCGGTTGAATGACTGCGTGGTCCCAGGCTTCGATCGCCTTCAATGCCTGCTGGCCGGTTTTCTGCAGGGCCTCGGCATCGGGATGCTGGTTCAGCAGCGCCCGGACCTGGCTCTCCACGGAGCGGAGATCGCCCAGGTTCGTCAGCAAGCCGTCCAGCAGATTCGACGCTTCGTCGATTCGCGCGCGCCATTCCACCCGCTCGAGTTCGCTTGCACTGCGGCGGGGGTCAGCGACCAGTTCGAACGGTGTCTCTGAAGTGTGGCCGTTGGCGCTGACCCGGGCCGTATAGCGGCCCGCCGGCGCAGAAGGGCCATGCAGGCCGTCGTAGAGCGTGATGTGTTCGACGCAGGGGAAACCGTCGAGATCGCCCTTCCAGCTCCAGGCATTGAGGCCGGCCTTGGCCGGGGGATAGCTGGGGCGATAGGGGCGGCGCGGATCAGAATTCACCAGTAGGCAGCGCTCCCGGTCGCTCTCCTGGCTCGCCACGCTGCGCACCACCTCGCCCCCGGAGTCCAGTATCTCGATCCGAAGCGGGGCTTCTGCGTCCTTGCCCACTGCGTTTTCCAGGTAATAGTAGATTCGTGCGCCGGAGGGTGGGTTTTGACCTTCGAAGTCACCGGAACGCCAGCCTCGGTTACCCAGCAGCACGGCCGCGTCGTCGGTCAGCACCTGGACCGGCGCGTCGCCGATACCCTCGGCGGCGGCCTGCACCACGAACAGGTCGTCAAGCACCCAGAAGCCGCGGCCCTGTGTGGCGGCGACCAGGCTGCCCTGTCGCAGCGACAGGTCCGTAATCGGTACGGGCGGCAAGTTCATCTCCAACGAGTGCCAAACGCCGCCGTCGTTGAAGGAAACGAACATGCCCGCCTCGGTGCCGGCATACAGCAGGCCTTGACGCTCGGGATCTTCACGCACCACGCGCACGAAAGTGTCCTTGGGCAGGCCGTCGTCGATGCGCCTCCAGCGTCTGCCATGGTCGGTCGTTTTGTAGATGTAGGGCCTAAAATCGTTGAGCTTGTAAGCCGCCACTGCCAGGTAGGCCGTGCCGTCTTCGTGAGGGCTGAGCTCGATCGCATTGATCATCGCCTCGCCCTTGTGCGGGGGCGAAATGTCGGTCCATTCACTTCCGCCGTCGCGGCTGAGGTGAACCAGGCCGTCGTCACTGCCGACCCAGATGTGCCCGGGTTCACGCTGCGACTCGACGATATAGAAAATCGTATTGTAGAACTCGGCGCCGACATTTTCCGGGGTCAGCGGACCGCCGTTGCGGCCCTGTTTTTCCGGGTCATTGCGGGTCAGGTCAGGGCTGATCTCGGTCCAGTTCACGCCGCGGTCGGTGCTTTTGAGCAATTTCTGCGTGCCGTAGTAGATCACCTCGGGGTCGTGTGGCGACAGCGCCACCGGCGCGTTCCAGTTGGCCCGGTACTTGAGGTCCCGGGAGTCCTTGCCGAACACGGATTGCGGGTACGGGATGATGACCCGCTCCAGCCCGGTCTCGTGGTCGTATTCGGTGAGTGTGCCGTTGATCGTGGTCGCGTAGATACGGTTCGGGTCGTCGGGGTCGAAGGCAATGTGCGCACTCTCGCCCCCGCCCACGTCATAGTAGTCCGCCACGCCGATACCGCCGTACAGGCTGCGGCTGGCGATCGACATCGTGGAGTTGTCCTGCTGCCCCCCGTAAATGCGGAACGGCAGCTGGTTGTCGGTCGACACCCGGTAGAACTGGGCCGTCGGCTGGTTCATCAGCGTGGACCAGGTCTTTCCGCCGTCGAAGGTCACCGTGGCGCCGCCATCGTTGCCGTTGATCATGTTGCGATTGTCGTCGGGATTGATCCAGTGGTCGTGGTGGTCGCCGTGAGGGGTGCGGATGACCTCCCAGGTCTCGCCGCCATCGATGGACTTGAGCAGGGGCACGTTCAGCACGTAGACGGTGTTCTCGTCTTGCGGGTCGGCTTCCATGTGGATGTAGTACCAGGCCCGGGTGTGCAGCACCCGGTGATTGTTGATCAGCTTCCAGCTTTCGCCACCGTCCTCGCTGCGCCACAGGCCGCCCTTTTCCGGTTCGGCTTCGAGCAGTGCGTAGACCCGGTCGGGATTGCTGTCGGAGACGTCCACGGCCACTTTACCCACCATCTCGGGCAGGCCACCGCCGAGCTTGAACCAGCTGTCGCCACCGTCTGTCGTTTTGAAAATACCGCCGTCGGTGCCACCGGAATGGATGAACCACGGCTTGCGGCCGTGGTTCCACATCGCGGCGTAGAGGACGCGCGGGTTGGTCGGATCCATACGCAGGTCGGTGGCGCCGGTGTGCGGACCCACCTTGAGCACGTGTTCCCAGGTCTTGCCGCCGTCGACGGTTCGAAACACGCCGCGCTCCTCGCTTGGCCCCCAGATCTGGCCCTGCACGCCGACGTAGGCGATGTCAGGGTTGGCGGGGTGGACACGGATCTTGGAAATTTGGCCGCTTTTCTTCAAACCGAGGTGGGTCCAGGTCTTGCCGGCGTCGGTGGATTTCCAAACGCCATCCCCGTGACTGGTCGTAACCCCCCGAATGGGCGCTTCACCGGTGCCCACGTAAACCACGTTGTGGTCCGATTCGGCCACGGCCACGGCGCCGATCGTGCCGACTTTGAAATAACCGTCGGACAGGTTTTTCCAGGTTTGCCCTGCGTTCACCGTTTTCCAGACACCGCCACCGGTTGCGCCCATGTAATAGAGGTTGGGGCGACCGGGCACACCGGTGACCGCCGTGACGCGCCCGCCGCGGTAAGGCCCGACGAAGCGCCATTCCAGGCCGTCCAGTGCCTCCAGCCTGCCAGGCTCGGCCAGGCTGATGCGCGGCGCGGTGCAGATGACAGCGAAACAAACGGTGAAAAACACGAGGGCGGAGATTCGAGAAGTCATTGGTGGCGTCTACCCGGAGCAAAAGCGGAGGCAGTCATTATAGGCTTGAAGGGTTGCAGGAGTAACGGGTGCCCGTTACCTTGCCACGTTTTTTGTAGGTTTTGGCTTCTCGGACCGGTCTATTTTCGGGCTCCGAGCTCGACGACCTCACTCAAGATGAGGCATGGACCGCCGAGTCGGTGACCGCGGAGCGCACACTCACGGATGCGATCCAGGACTCGCGCGCCGCCGTGCTGCGGGTGCTTGCCGACCTGGAATAGGGCCGGTCAGGCCGCCGGCTCGTCTTCCTCCAGCAAATCTTCCGGATGCCCGTGGCTTCGGAACATCAGGATGGCCAGCAGCAGCAGGAACACGATGAAACCCTTCAGGGCATAGTTCTGTTGCCAGCTGGTGACGTCCGCGATCGCGCCGTACAGCAGGGAACCGCCCGTCGCGCCGAGGTTGGAGACCGACATGTAAATGGCGAACTGCGTGGCTGACTCGGCGTGCGAGCAGATGCTCATGGCCAGCGCCAGCGCGCACACCATGATGATGGGGTTCAGCAGGATCCACAGCGACATCATCACCAGCACGTAGGTGTCATTGCTCCACAATTCCTGGGTGCCGGCCAGCGTGAACGCGTGAACGCCTGTGAGCAGGATAGTCAGCCCAAGGATGGATTTGGCGCCGAAGCGATCGATGAATGGGCCGAGGGCCAGCGCAGCAACCGCGCCCACCAGGCCCATGATGGCGTTGAGGTCTGACCACTGCGGCGTGGTGAAATCGAACACCTGGGTCGCCGCGATCGGCATCAGCGCGCGCCCGTAGCCCGCCACGATGCCGTCGAACAGCATGATCAGCATGATGATCAGGCTGGCCCGCGTCCACAGAATGTGGTTGAGGTCGGAAAACACCTTGCGGAATGTGGGTGGCGGTTCGTTCTTGGGGCTGGCTTCGCCCTCGGACCAGGGCAGCAGGCGCTCGTTGTGCCGTTCGCGCACCAGGAACAGGAACACGAAAATGACTGCCGCCCCCGCCGCGCACACGAACGCGGTCTCTTTCATTCCGAACACCACCAGCATGGTGCCCGTCAGCGCGGCCGTCAGTGCCCAGCCGATCGCTTTGCCGAAGCTCATGAAGGCATTGAGCCGGCCCTCTTCTTCCAACGGCACCAGGTCGATCGACATGCCGTCAACCGCGACGTCCTGCGTGGCAGTGAATGCGTTGACCGCGAAGCCCAGAGCGGTCAGCAGTCCCATCTGACCCACCGGGTCCTCGACTATCCCCAGCATCGCCAGGCTGCCCACCATCCCCAGTTGCGCCCCGATAACCCATGGGCGCTTGGCCCCCATCGGCAGGTATTCGAAGTGATCCATCAGCGGTCCGACCAGCAATTTGAATGCCCACGGCAGCATGATGATGCCCAGGAATCCGGCTATCGTGGACGGCGCCACGCCCTCCACCGCCAGCCAGGCCGGTAGCGCGATGTGCAACAGTCCCATCGGGATGCCTTGGGCGAAATACGCCAGCGCGCCGGTGCTGTAGCGCAGCCTCGGGCTGGAGGAAAGATAAAGAGAGGGAGTTTTCATCGTCAGGGCTGCTTTTCTAGTCGTTGCTCAAAGCTGGCTGTACGGCATCTCGAAGGTGTTGCCTTCCTCCATTTCGCCGGTTTGCAGACCCTTGTTGAACCAGCGCATGCGCTGCTCCGAGGTGCCGTGTGTGAATGTGTGCGGCACGACCTTGCCGCGCATCCGGCCCTGGATGGCGTCGTCACCGATCGCATTGGCGGCCCTCATGGCTTCCTGGATGTCGCCTTGCTCGAGGTATTCCTGGTTGTTGCGAGCCCACACGCCGGCATAAAAATCGGCCTGCAGTTCGAGGCGCACGGACCACTGGTTGTAGTCGCTTTGCCCGCGTTTGCGCTGCACCATGCCGGAGGCCCCCAGCAGGTTTTGCACGTGGTGGCCCACCTCGTGCGCGATGACGTAAGCCTGCGCGAAATCACCCGGCGCCCGGAAGGTGCGTTCGAGCTCGTCGTAAAACCCGAGATCCACATAGATAGTCTGGTCGGCCGGGCAATAGAACGGACCCATGGCGGCCTGCCCCTGGCCGCAGGCGGTATTGGTGAGGCCGGTGTAGATCACCAGTTGCGGTTCGCGGTAGGTGGCGCCGCGTTCGGCAAATTCCGCGCGCCACACGTCTTCGGTATCGGCCAGCACCACTTTGACGAATTCGAAGCGCACCTGCTCTTCGGGCGTCGGCTGGTGATCAACCTGTTGTGTCTGCACACCCCCGCCCATGAACGCCGCCGGGTCGACGATTCCGGTTACCGACAGCAGGATGAACAGGCCGACCAGAACCAGGATTCCCTTGATGCCGAAGCTGCGGCCGACGAGGTTGAGGATCGTGCCGGCGGCGCCGGCCCCCGCGGTTCGGCGGATGCGCTGCCCGCGCTGGTCACTGACATTAGTGCTGGAACGTCGGCCTTTCCATTTCATATCAAGCGTCTCCCAAAGCGTTTGCCACGATGCTCCTGGCTTCTTCCTGGATCCGTTTCAGGTGATCCCGTCCCATGAAACTCTCCGCATAGATTTTATAGACATTCTCCGTGCCGGAGGGCCGCGCCGCGAACCAGCCGTTTTCCGAGACCACTTTAAGTCCGCCGATTGCAGCGTCATTTCCGGGCGCTCGGGTCAGGCGAGCCGTGATTTTTTCACCTGCCAACTCGGTTGCGGTCACCTGCTCGGGGGACAGATTTTTCAGGACGGTTTTCTGCTCGGGCGTCGCCGGCGCGTCGAGCCTCTCGTACACGGGCGACCCGAACCGTTCCTCGAGTCCCCGGTAATGCTCGCCGGGGTCGCGCCCGGTTTTCGCGGTGATCTCGGCCGCCAAAAGGTTAAGGATAATGC
>JABDPF010000006.1 GCA_013042915.1 Lysobacterales bacterium | reverse complement strand
ACGCGCTTGGGATTCTCGCCGCAGGCCATTTTCAGGCTGTGGGGCGCGCCGGGAAACTTCATGGCCTGGTAGGATGTCGCGGGCACATTTTTCAACGTCACGCCCCTGCCACCCATCAGGTTGGCTGAGCCGGGCAAGGTCTGCAGGGCCGTCACCCCGCCGGCCAGTGCGCGCCCAAAACCAGGATCTTGCGGCCACACGCTGTGTTCGGCCCACACCTCCGCCGTGACCGGGGAAGTGGCTTCGTTGCCGTCGGAATGGGCCGCGATGCCGGGGCTGGGGTAAACGCCCAGGTGGGAGTGGACGTCGATGATTCCCGGCGTGACCCAACGTCCGGCGGCGTCGACGACTTCGACCTCGGGCCCGGTTACGGACAGGTCGCTGCCAATCCCGGCGATGCGACCATCGGCCATCAGCAGATTGCCGTTTTCGATGCGCGCGCCATCGCCGGTCAGGATCGTGGCGCCCACGATCAAGACGGGTCCGGAAGGCAGTGGCTGGTAGGTGGACGGGTAGGGTTCGTCAGCTGCAAGTGGTGCGGCAAGGCAGGTCAGGGCCAGGATAGCGAGCAATGTTCTGAGGGGCATGAAAACTCCGGGTTGTGTCATCGTAGGCGACCGGGGCCGGCCGCCGCACCATCATACGGCATGGCTGCCGACTCTTCAGTCGCCTTGACCGTTTCTGAAAGGGTCGTTGGTGAATGTTTCAACTGGGCGCTAAACTTGTCCCGCGCTACGGGACGAGTTCGAGCGGTAAATCGATGGAAGGCACAGATGGATAGTCTGATCAAGAGTCCCCGTTTTGTGAAGTGGATCGAGGACAGCCTCTCTGAAGGCGAAAACGTCCTGGCCGTCAGCAACCAGGGCACCATCCTGCACTACCGCGAACAGGGGCAGGACCTGATCGTGAAAACCGCGATGGGACAGGGCGTGGTTCGCTCGTTGCGGGAACGGACTTTGCTGCGCGAGTTTTCGGCCTACCGGCGCATGGAAGGCCTCGAGGGCATCCCCCGCTGTTACGGAATGATCGACGAGCGTTACCTGGTGATCGAGTTCATTCGCGGAACGCCTTACCGCGAGGCCCGGTGGAAGGACCGCGACCGCTGGTTCGCTGATTTTCTCAGGGTTCTTCGCTCTTTTCACGAACGCGGTGTGAGCCACGGCGACCTCAAGTCCAAGGCCAACATCATGGTGACCGAGGACGAGAAACCGTGCGTGATCGATTTCGGCACGGCGTTTCGGCACAAGTCGGGGTTTCACCCGGTCAACAACTGGTTTTTCGAACACGGCCGGCGGATGGATATCAATGCCTGGGTAAAGCACAAGTACCACGGCAAGTACGGCGATGCCTCCGGTGAGGACCTGGAACTGCTCGATTACAGTTTCATCGAGTACTGGGTCCGCAAACTCCGTGGGCGTTCGATGGATGGCTTTAAGTAACAGGTCATGGTTTCAAACCCGGCCGTGCTGCCGCGGTACCCTTATCCGGTTCATGTCCGGCGGTCGCCTGCGGCGACTGCCCTCGCGACCGATCCGCTGACGGGGCCGCCCTGAAGGTACATCCTGTACCATCAGGGCTCGATTCGCCGTCCAGGCGAATCGTCCCCTGCGCTCCTCGCCTGCTCGGCGCCGGTCTTTATATTCACCGGACAGGGGTACCGCGGCAGCCCGGCCTGGATTTGGGTAGGGGTTGCACTTCCTGATGGCACGGAGCCGCGCAGGGCGCCCGTTGGGTGAAGCGAACATCAAGTGATGCGCTGAGAGGGCGGGCCGCATTGGGACGATTGGCCCGGACAGGATGTCCGTCCGAAGCGGTCCCGTTAATGCGGTGCGGACGCGAAGGAACCCCGAAGGGGCGCAGTGCATAGAGCGGAACCGAACGGGCGACCTGTGCGGCGGGGAAGGTTACAGCCCGTGTTCTGCCAGAATCTCCAGGCCCTCTTCAATGGAGATCCGTGGCGCATAGCCGAAATCGCGCTCGGCGGCGGCGGGGTTGAACCAGTGGGCGGTGGCCAGTTGCTCCACGGAGAACCGGGTGACCGGGGGTTCGGATTTGAGGTTCAACAGCTTCCAGGCCGATTCCGCGATCGCACCGGCCGTCATGGCCACACCCGCAGGGACGGGCCGAATTTTCACCTCGATACCCAGGGCGGCCAGCAAGCGGCTGATGATTTCACCCTGCGGCAGGGGTTCGTGATTGGTCACGAAGTAGGCCCTGCCGGCGCAGCGAGCCGACGCCAGGAGTTCCAACAGCGCATCGACATGGGCCTGGGCCGCGTTTTCGACGAAGATCGTGTCGATCACCTTGTGCGGCGCGGGCAGGGCCAGGCGGCCGCCGCGGGCCTTGGCCGCCAGGCGCGGGAGAATGTGGGGGTCGCCCGGACCCCAGATCAGGTGGGGCCGCAGCGCGACGGTTTTCAGCTCGGGGCCGTCGGCGGCCAATACGCGTTTCTCGGCCTCGGCCTTGGTCTCGGGATAGGGAGCCGAAAACTCGGTGGCCAGCGGCAGGCTCTCGTCACCATCCTCGATATCTCCGCCCGCATGCACCACGCTGGGCGAACTGGTATGCACGAGGTACTCAATGCCGAGGTCGCGGCAGGCGCGGATCACGTTTTCGGTGCCTTCTACGTTGACTCGCCGGAAGTCCGCGGGGTCACCCCAGATACCGGCCTTGCCGGCGGTGTGCACGATGGCGTCGATGTTCTGAGCAGCCGAACGGACGGCCTTCGCATTTCCGATGTCGTCCTCGATGGAGCGAATACCCAGGTCGGCCAGGTGGGTTGCCGGGCGCCGCTGAAAAGCGGTGACTTCGTGTCCCAGCGCGGCCAATTGCCGGCAGACGGCGCTACCGAGAAAACCGCCGCCGCCGGTAACCAGGATGTTCACCGGGCCGTCAGGCCTTCATCTGTTTGGTTGCCCATTCGGCCAGTTCCTCGCGCCGGATCTTTGAATTGTGGCGGATGTCCACCGGGAATCCGGGGTGAAACAGCACGGTGCGTATCTCGCGAGTGATTGAATGGGCCTGGGCGAGTTGCAACAGGTCGAAGTGCACGCGCTCGGTGTCTACCGGCGAGAGCTTGCCCTTGACCTCGATGCACAGCACCGGCGTTTGCCGGCCGCGGTCGCCGGCTCCGACCACTGCGGAGCGCACGAGGTCGGGATGCTGGTTGAATATGGCCTCGCACTGGTCCGGAAACAGCACGTCCTTGCCCGTGTCCACGCGCTGGCTGACCCGGCCGCAATACCAGAGGCGGCCCTGGCCGTCCATCACGCCGACATCGCCCATCCGGTGCCACGTGTTGCCCAGGTCATCGACCATCTTGGCCATGTCCGTGGCGTTTTCACGCTGCCAGTAACTCTCGGTACAACTAGGGCCGGCCACGACGATCTCGCCGGGCATCCCGAACGGCATCTCGGTGGCCTCCGAGAGGTGGTTGAAGGCCATGTCTGAAATCTTGATGATCTTGACGTCGTTGGGTTCGATCGGGCGGCCCACGCAGACACCGTCGCCGGACTCGATGCGGTCCACCATCTTGTCATTCAATTCACTGGCCGAAATGCTGCTTACCGGAAGGCACTCGGTGGCGCCGTACGGCGTGTGGATTTCGGCGTCCTGATACAACGACTGCTGCATTCGGCGAATGGTTCTAATCGGAACGGCGGCGCCTGCAGAAATCACGCGCGTGACGCTCTCGATGCGGATCCTCTTATCGACGCAATAACGGCTGAGGGTGTCCAGCAAAGCCGGCGAGCCAAATACGTTGGTGACCTTGAAGCGGTCCATTGCCGCGATCAGTTTTTCCGGGTCTGCATCGGCGGGCCGGGTCGGATCCATGATCGGCACGACCGTGGTCATACCCAGCGCCGGGTCGAACAGCGCAAAGGGCGGAAACGTCGGCAGGCTCACCTCGCCCGGCTGGATATCGAAGGATTTCTTGAGCATCTGCACCTGGGCGTTGAAGTGGCGATGGCGGTATACGACGCCCTTGGGCGCGCCGGTGCTGCCGGACGTGAACAGGATGGCCGCCATGTCGTTCGGGTCGACCTGGTGCAATACCTCGGTGTTGTCCTGCTCGCCCATTTCCCGGATGTTTTTCAGGGTGGCTCCGCCCAGGCCGAATTTCGGGCCGGCGGTGACGAGCAATTCGCAGCTCTCCCTGGCCCAGCCCAGCACCTTGCGGGCGAAGTGCGCCTTGGTCACGCCGATGAAGGCTTTGGGCGCCGCCTCGGCAAGGCAGGCCTTGAGGGGTTTCATGCCGATGCCGGGATCGATCAGCACGGGTACCGCACCTGCCTTGAACAAGGCGAAAAATACGGCGAAAAAATCCAGCCCGGGCGTCAGCATCAACGCGGTGCGCGTGCCCGGTCCGATGCCGTAGGCCTTGAGGCCTCGTGCGTAGGTATTGCTGAGTTCGTCGAGTTCCTGGTAGCTGCATTCCAGGTATTTTTCTTTGCCGAAGGTTCCGCCGGAGGGATAGTGGATGGCGGTCGCGTTGGGTTGCCGTCGTGCCTGCCAGCTCAGCGCGCCGGCGACGTTGGGGCCCTCATCCGTGTTCCAGGTCGTTTCCACTGGGTTGTCCTTGTTTTGGGTCGTTCCCGGAATCGATAAAGTCGGCAATGGTCCTCACCAGGGCCGCCCCCCCGTCCTCCAGGATGTAATGACCGCAATCGGGAAAGCGGTGGACTTCGGCGTGCGGATAGAAATCCAGCCAGGTGTTCAGGAAAGGCGCATCGAACACGAAATCCTTTTCTCCCCATGCGATCAGGCACGGTTTGTTCGCGAATAAGTGTAACCGTTTCGCGGTGTTATGCAAAATATCGTATCCCGGGTCTCGCTCGTCCAGCGGGATGTCCTGGACGAATTTCAGCGTGGCAATCCGGTTATCGGGGCTGTCGTAGGGCAGCGTGTACGCCTCGCGAACTTCTTTCGACACCGGCTTTTTGAAGCCCACCCGGGCCGCGATGCCGGAAAAAGCGTTGAAGTGCCTGACCAGCAAAGCGCCCAGCGAGGAATCGCGGACCAGGCTCAGCGCGGGCGGCATTCTCTTGTCGGCCGGCAAGGGAAAGGCGGCCGTGTTCAGTATCACGGTGCGTGCCACCTGATCCGGATGGTTCACTGCCCACCCGAAGCCGATCATGCCGCCCCAGTCGTGCACCACGAGCGTCAGGGGCTGGTCGAGTTGGAGGTGCTTGAGCAGTGAATTGACATCCTCGATGCGGCTTCGCAAGCGGTAGTCGTAGCGCGAATCGTCGGGTTTTTCGGACAGGCCGCAGCCGATGTGGTCCGGAACGATACAGCGGTAGCGGTCTCGCAGGGCGTTCACCAGGTTGCGGTAATAAAATGACCAAGTGGGGTTGCCGTGCAGCATCAACACGGGGGGCGCATCACGCGGGCCCTCGTCGAGGTAGTGCAGGCGTAACCCGCGCGTCTCCAGATAGTGGCTGGAGAACGGGTAGAGCGCCGTGGGTGGCCGGTTTACCAGACCACCTCCGCCATTTGGCAATTGAGCCCGGAGCCGATGCCGAGCAGACCAACGCGGTCGCCCTTTTTGATTTTGCCGAGTTCGGCGGCCTTGGCCAGCACGATGGGAACCGAGGCGGGGCCGATGTTGCCCATTTCCGGGTAGATAGCGTGCACTTTTTCCGGATCCAGTCCCAGCAGGTTCACCAGCGAGTCGGTGTGTACCTTGCTGACCTGGTGGATCACGAACTGGTCGAGTTCACTGACCATCCAGCCGAGGGCGATCTTGGCGGCGCTGAAGGTTTTCGAGGCCAGCTTGAGGCCTTCGCTGAGCAGCACACGGGTGTCCGTGCGCATCTGGTCCATCTGCCCGCGGCACAGCCGGTTGAATTCGGTTGCGGCGCGGGAAACGCTGCCCAGGTAGGAATGGCCCTCGGGCGCCAGTTCGCGGCGCGCCATGACCATGGCGGCGGCACCTGAGCCGAGCGTCAGCGAGGCGAACTCCGCGCGGAACTGTTCCGGGGTGATGTCGGGCCGCAGCATGCGCTCGATGGTGGCCTCGGTGATGGGGCGGCTGGACTCGCCGTCCACGATCAGCGCGTAGTCGACCTCGGTGCGCTCGATCATGCGGGCCGCGATATCCATGCCGTTCATGAATGCCAGGCAAGCGTTGCCGACGTCGAAATTCAGGCAATCCTCACTCAAGCCGAGGTTGCCATGAACGATGCAGGCGGTCGAGGGTTCGAGGTAGTCGCGGCACACGGACGTGTTGATGATCACGCCGACCTTGTCGCGCTCGATGCCGGCCTGGTCCAGGGCTTTTTCGGCGGCCAGCGTGGCGGCGTCCGACGGCGATGTGCCGCGCTCCCAGAATCGGCGTGCGCCGATGCCGGAAACCTCTTCAAGCAGGTTGTCACGCACGTCCAGGCGTTCGAGCGTGGGTCTCAGCTGTTCCTCGATCTGCTGTGAAGTAACCCGAATCGGCGGGTCGACAGCCGCCAGGGACTGGATAACGACGTGTTGGAATTTCATGGCGCTCGCGGGGTCTGATGACCGTCATAAGGTAAGGGTGAATGGTACGCGCTTCAACCGTGGATTCAATACGCGCGGGGCATGCGCTAGACTGGCCCGGTCGTTCCTGGCAACGACGCAACGGCCCGCGACGATGGAAATATAGCCCTTGAGCGCAGAGATCGACAAGCAGTTGGCCAATCCCGGTGATTTCACGCCGTGCCGGGTTCCGCTGCACGGTATCGAGAGGCCGGCGGCAGGCCAGATTCACTTGTGGTTCATGGACCTGGGTGAACTGGCCGGTTCTCTACGCTCGGCGCTGGGTGGGGGTGAACAAGCCGAAGGCGATGCGCATTTCAGCGGTGGACAGCTGACCTTCACCCGCCGATTTTTCCTGCGCCTGCTGCTTGGCGCGTACCTCGGCATCCCGGGCAAATCGATCCGAATCGTTCGGAACCGCCGGGGCAAGCCGGTGCTCGATCCCAAGGTTCACCCCGATCTGCTGCATTTCAGCATTGCCAAGAGTGGTGCCGGCTTCCTGGTCGGGCTGTCTTCGAACGCTTATTTGGGCGTCGATATCGAATCGGCGGGTCGCAGGGCCCGTAACGCGCTGGGAATCGCCCGGCGCTATTTCAGCGAAACGGAGGCCTCGGCGCTTGCTGCCCTGGGTGCCGATGAGCGGGATGCCGCCTTTTTAAGGACCTGGTCGTGCAAGGAGGCGGTGGTCAAATCGTTGGGCCTGGGAATCGCCAACCAGTTGTGTCGCTTCAGCGTCGAGACCGATATGGCGAAGCCGGCCGCGGTTCTGGCGTTCGAGGAGGACGACCCCGCTGCCTGGTGGTTGCAGCTGGTGCGGCCTGCAGAACATTTCGTGGGCGCGATCGCCACGCGCAGCGAAGTGAGCGATCTGGCAGCATTTCGCCTGCTTCGGGCCGCAAGGGAGGGCGGCAGCATAGCGTGATTCGTCTCGCGCTCACCGTCATCGTGGCCCTGGGGGTTCTGGGTGGATGCTCGCTCTCTGAAAAAAGGATCAGCGACGTGGACCGCGTGGTTTCGGACCACCGTGAAACCCGCCTCGACTGCGCCCCGGCAAACGAGTCGAACTGCGCGATCGCCTCGCCGTTGCTGGAACAGGCCCGCATGGACGACCGCGCAGACCGGCACCGGGTCACCCTGGTGGAGTTCGGCGAAGACGCGCTGGTCCTGCGGATCCACCTGATTCGGGCTGCCCGCGAGCGTGTCGATCTGCAGAATTTCATCCTGCGCAAGGATATGACCGGGGAACTCGTACTCAACGAGTTGCTCGACGCTGCCCGCCGCGGGGTGAAGGTCAGGCTGCTGCTTGACCAGATGTTTACATTTTCGGATGCCGAGTACCTGGTCTGGCTGACCATGACACACGCCAACCTGGAGGTGCGTTTCTACAACCCCTCGTTCGACAAGGCGAAGATGGCCAAGCACGACTGGCTGACCGGCATCGCCTGCTGCTTTCGCCGCGTCAACCAGCGCATGCACAACAAGCTGTTGGTGGTCGATGAGCTCGTGGGGGTCACCGGCGGGCGTAACGTGGCCGACAGATATTACGATTTCGACACCAATTACGAGTTCAAGGACCGCGACGTCATCGTGTTCGGAGGGACGGCCAGCGAGATGCATGATTCGTTCGACTGGTTCTGGGAGAGTCCGAAAACTGTTCCGGTGCAGCATTTACGCGACGTTGCCGCCGAACTGCTGACCGAGGAACCGGGCAAACTGCCCGAATACGAACCCTCCGGGCGGCTGCAGAAAGTTCTCGCCGACGCCGTGGATACGCAGCGCATACGCGATTCGTTTATAGGACCTTCGTTCCAAGTAGAACGGCTACTGTATTTTTCCGACCGGCCAAGAAAGCTGGCTTTCGAGAACCCGGAGCCCGAGCACGACATCACCGAGATACTTTACGGGGTCGTGACCCAGGCCGAGGAGAGCGTGCTCATCCAGTCGCCGTACATGGTGCTCTCGTCCCGGGCACGAAAAGTGTTCAAGGCCCTGCGCGAGGAACATTCCCAGATCGAGTTGGTCTATTCCACCAACTCGCTGGCTTCAACCGATGCCGACACGGTTTATGGAAACACGCACCGGCACAAGAAACGCTACGTGAAAAAACTGGGATTCGAGATCTATGAATTCAAACCCTTTCCCGCGGACGCGCCCGATTTCTTTCCGCGCTGGCCTGATCTGATCAGGGAGAAGAAGGCGGGCGTGCGCAGCAAATCCAGCGTATCGGGCGACAACTCCACGATGCCCATGCCGGCGCCGCGTGTCGGCCTGCATTCCAAATCCTTCGTTGTGGATGGAGAGGTGGCGATGATCGGCTCTCACAATTTCGACCCGCGCTCGGAAGGGTTCAACACCGAAAACGGGATCATCGTCTGGGATGCCGCGTTCGCCCGGCACCTCGAGTCCCTGATTCGGCGTGATATCGAGCCGCAGAACAGCTGGGTGGTGGCGATGAAGCCCGCCGGCCTGCAGGCCGAAACCGCCCTGCAGGCGCCGCCCGACGTGGCGGGCAAGTTCGAGCCCTGGCCGTGGTCGGATACCTCAGTTTACGAATTGTTACCCGGAAAAGAGCCGCTTTCGCCGCATCACAGGGATTTTTATCGGCATTATTACCCGATGGGCAGCTTCCCCGAAGTGGTGCGCACCCGCCGGCAGTACCTGGTCTTGTTCCTGGGTTCGTTCTTCTTTTTCCTGGAACCCATCCTGTAGGCTCGCCGTGCATATCCTGGTATTCGTTCTCGTTATCTTCGCCGTCGTCACCCTGCCGCAGC
>JABDPF010000001.1 GCA_013042915.1 Lysobacterales bacterium | reverse complement strand
GACCAGCCCGGCTATCGTTATCGCCTGCACGACGCCCTTCTCACGAAGTTTGCCGAGAACGCAGAGCTCTACGGCGAACCCGGCGTCGTTGCCTATTCTCCTCCGCAGTCCGCTTCGCTGGGTGAAGCCGGGTCGGTGGACATGGTGTTGACGTTTCGAAACACACACGGCTGGGTCAACGAAGGCCTGGCCGGGGACATCTACGCCGAGTTCGCGCGGGTACTGAAGCCCGGCGGCGTGCTGGGAGTGGTGCAGCATCGCGCGGCGGACGGTACCGATCCCGCGGAAACCGCGAAAAACGGCTACGTTTCCGAGCAAGCCATTATTACCATGGCGGAGGCCGCGGGGCTGGTGCTGGAAGCTCGCTCGGATGTGAACGCCAATCCGAACGACAGCACGGAACATGAATTCGGTGTGTGGACCCTGCCGCCCTCAATGCGGGCGTGCCGCGACATTGAAGAAGATGAGGTAAAAGCCGAATGCCGGGAGAAATACCAGGCAATAGGTGAAAGTGACCGCATGACCCTGAGATTCCGCAAGCCTCAGGGTTGATCCGCGTCCTTCGATCGGGCCTGCTCGAGCGCCTCGCTCGCGATGAGCCAGTCCGATTCGAAATCATCGAGTTTTGACCTCAGGCCGGCCTGTTCCTGCAACAGGCCGGTCAATTCTTCTTTGCGAGCTTCATCGTTGTAAATCCGGTTGTCGGCGAGAACCTGTTCCAGTTTCGCCACGTCTTTGCGCAAGCGCTCCATGTCGCGCTCGATCGAGCGCACCCGGTCGGTCAGGGGCTTCAGTTTGCGCCTTTGTTCAGCGGCTTCCCGTCGTTTCTGCTTGCGCTCCGCCTGGCTTCCGACCGTCGGGGCGGTGCCGTTTCCCGGGTCGTCCTCGTCCTGCTCCCGCAGCCACGCGCCGTATTCGTCGATGTCGCGGTCGAAACGGTGGACGCCCCGGTCATGGACAACCCACAGGTCGTCACAGACGCTGCGGAGCAAATGGCGATCGTGGGAAATGACGACGATCGCGCCACTGTAGTCGACCAAAGCCCGGCTCAGAGCCTGCCGCATCTCCAGGTCCAAGTGGTTGGTGGGTTCGTCGAGCAGGAGCAGGTTGGGGCGGCCGCGGATCATCAATGCCAGTACCAGGCGGGCTTTTTCACCGCCCGAGAAGGGCGCTATCGGATCAAAGATGCGTTCCCCGCTGAAGCCGAAGCCTCCCAGGTAGCGCCTCAGCTCCGGTTCCGGTATGCCCGGTTCCACGCGCCGCAGGTGATCGGCCGGGCTTTGGTCGGCCTCCAGCAGGTCGAGTTGGTGCTGTGCGAAGTAGCCCAGGCGGGTGTGCCGAGCAAGGGTTCGCTTGCCGCTGAGCAGGGTACTGCCGTCGGCCAGTGCCTTGACCAGGGTCGATTTACCGGCGCCGTTGACCCCCAACAGTCCGATGCGGTCACCCGCGGAAATCAACAGGTCGACGTCCTCGAGCACCGGCATGTCATACCCCGCGTTGACGTTTTCCAGTTGCGCGAGATGAAGGGGCTGCCGCTCCGGTTCCAGGAACTGGAATCGAAAGGGTGAATCGACGTGGGCCGGTGCGATCAGGGTCATCCGCTCCAGCATCTTGAGGCGACTCTGGGCCTGTCGCGCCTTGGAGGCCTTGTAGCGGAACCGATCGACGTACGACTGCAGGTGCTGCACTTCCTTCAGTTGACGTTTGTGCATGGCCTGTTGCTGCGCGAGCCGGGCGGAGCGCAGGGATTCGAAGTCGCTGTAGTTGCCATTGTAGACCTGGATCTGCTCGTACTCGATGTGCGCGATGCGGGTACAGATCGCGTCGATGAAATCACGATCGTGCGAAATGACGATCAAGATTCCCTCATAGCGCCTGAGCCAGCGTTCGAGCCACAGGATGGCCGGTAAATCGAGATGGTTGGTGGGCTCGTCCAGCAACAGCAGATCGGAACGGCACATCAGGGCTTGTGCGAGGTTCAAACGCATTCGCCAGCCGCCCGAAAATTCATCGACCGGCCGGGCCGAGTCTTGCGGGGCGAATCCCAGTCCGTGCAGCAACCGGGCCGCACGGGCCTCGGCGCTGAAGCCGCCGATGGTTTCCAGCGTATCGAACGCGTGGTGTGCCGCCTGTTCATCACCGCTGCGTTCAGCCGAGGCCAACATCTCCTGGGCCTGGCGCAGCTCGAAGTCACCGTCCTGGACGTAGTCGATGGCCGTGCGCCGCCCCGAGGGGCTTTCCTGCGCGACGTGGGCAATGCGCAGGCGATGATCGAGTCCTATCTCGCCGTGATCGGCCTCCAGTTCGCCCAACAGCAGAGAAAACAACGAAGTTTTGCCACAGCCGTTGGCGCCCACCAGGCCGAGGCGCTGCCCGGCGTGCAATTGGAAGCTTGCGTTGGTAAACAGCGTTTTGCGTCCGCGGCGCAAACCGACGTCTTTCAGGTTCAACACATCAATGAAAGGGTGCGGTGTGGGAGGTCGGTATTATATCCTTGCGGCGTGCGGAAAATTCTAACCATTGCCTTTTTCGTTGCGCTCTTGCTGGCCGTGCGCTCATGGGAGAAACGGGACATCGTTCATCCGCCCGGCGTGCTGGTCACGGAATCCCCGGTCCAACGGGTTCTGGCCGAGCCTCGGCCGATTGCGATCGACGACTTCGTCCTGTCCCCGCGCGCGAGCTTCAGAATCCGGGCACGCGTGTTATCACGCGAGGATTATCATCTCGGAGACGAAGCCGACTTGTCGCCGATGGACCTGGCGCTGGGATGGGGCGTGATGTCGGACCAGGCAGTGCTCGATCGGATCCGGATCACGCAGGGTGGGCGCTGGTACTTCACTCGTTACGAATTGCCGGCGCCGATACCCGATGGGCAGATCATTCGCCACAGCGGCAACGTGCACCTCATTCCTGCCAACGACTGGGTGCGAGACCGTATCAGGGATGTTCGGCGTGGCGATGTGCTCCAACTGCGCGGTTTCCTCGTCGATGTCGATCGGTCCGATGGCTTCCGTTGGCGTACTTCGCTGACTCGGGAAGATTCGGGAGGAGGGTCGTGCGAGATATTCTACCTAGAACAGATTTTCGTCGAGCCTCGACCGTAAGCGACTGGACAGAAACGAAATTCGTGGTCTATATTCAATAGCTTCGATGGCCAGCGCGGGGTACCCCCATGACGGATTTGACCAACGGCGGCGAGGAGCCGTCGAAAGAGGAGATCAAACCATTCGTTGCGCCGTGCAACGACCTGGCGCCCTTCGATACCTTCAAGTGGCTCAAGGCGGGCTGGGGTGACTACCGGGCGGCGCTCGGACTCAGCCTCGTCTGGGGCCTGTTCTTCTTTCTGCTTTCGATCGGGGTGGCTTTGACGGCCTGGAAGGCCGGGGGCCTGGCGTGGCTGATCGGCCTGGTTTCAAGTTTCGTTTTCGTTGCCCCCCTGCTGGCCTTTGCGATGTATGCCATCAGCCGGAAGGTCTGCATGGGCGCTCAACCCACGCTGATGAACACCCTGCGCGCGATCAAGCGACCCATCGCCAACTCGATGGTGTTTGCGCTGGCATTGCTCGTGCTCTGCCTGCTGTGGGCGAGGGCGGCGTCGATGGTGCATATTTTCTTCCCGGCCACCGGAAGCGCCCGGTTCGAGGATCTCGTGCTATACCTGGGCATTGGCTCGGCGGTGGGGGCAGTGTTTGCCGCCATCGCGTTCACGGCCTCCGTGTTTTCACTGCCGTTCATCGCCAACCGCGATGTGGACGTCATCACGGCCATCGTATCCAGCGTCAATGCCGTGCTGAGGAACCGCTGGACCATGGCCTTGTGGGCGGTCATGGTGGCGACTCTTACGGCCGTCGGTTTCCTGACCGCGATGGTCGGGTTCATTGTCATCATTCCATGGTTGGGCTACGCGACCTGGCACGCTTACCGCGCTGCGCTTCAGGTCGACGATTGGGACACACTTCCTGCCGGGAACTGAGTTGCAGTAACCACATTCTCGACTATGCTTAGATTGTGACCCACGCACAGTCCCCCCCATTTTTTCTGTGTTCGGGGCCGCAAGGCCCCAGTGGGTCACACTCAAACCTTCATCCGACCGGGTAAACGCGGCTGCGGCACTCCGCGAGTGCTTCTTTTCCGCTGCGCGGCAAAACCGTCCTCGCTGCCTCGCCTTCGCGCACCGCGCCCGGGTTTCCCTTCATGTCGAAAAGGCTATTTGAGGCCGAGTCGTTCGTGCATCACGCTGCTGGTGGTGGTGTATTGGACGCGGACTTTCTGGTCGGGGTGGAGGTGGGCCTGCACGCCGAACGCGGCGAGAGCCGCCTCGTGGAAGCCGCTCAGGATGAGTTTCTTCTTGCCGGGATAGGAATT
>JABDPF010000098.1 GCA_013042915.1 Lysobacterales bacterium | reverse complement strand
GTCCCAGGATTTTCGCGATCAGCGGTGGATCTTCAATACAAGCAATCACTTTGAGCCTGCCACCGCATTCCGGGCAAGTCTCGATGTCAATAGAGAAGACCCGCTTGAGTCGCTGCATCCAACTCATGGGGGCTGCCGGTTTGTCGGCATCGATGCGCCGGGGGCGCTGCGGCACGATGCGGGCGCGGTGTTTGAAGTTGGGTGCAAATACTCCGTGGAAACGGGTCAGATTCAGCCGCGGCCTGGGAACAAGGGCCGCCAGTCGGGCGATGAAGTCCAGCGGTTCCAGCACGACGTGGGTCGATCCATCCCGAAACGGATGTTTGTAGTGGTAAACGACCCGGCCCCGTTCGTCGACGCTGAGGCGTTTGGTGGCAATCGGCGGGCGGGTGATGTAACGGCACAGGCGCGCCAGGCGGGATCGTTGCCAGGCCTCGCAGACGGAGGCGGCATGCAATGAAAAGCCAGGCCTGCGGGCCAGCAGTGGGTTGCTGGATGCCTCCTCCAGCGGCGGCACGCTGTACAGGGTCAGGGCCTTGCGCCCGGCGTGGGGACCGATGGCGATGCGGTAGTTGATGGAAGCGGCCTGCAGATGGTCCAGGCTGGAGCTGGGTTCGATGTCCAGTTGCAGGCACTCCGGATCGGCAATCAACAGGCCGCGGCGTTCCAGCACGCGCACGATACGACGACTGAGGGTATCAAGGAGATGATTGAGTTCCTCACTGGTGGGCCGGCGAGCGCGGTGAAAAATGGCCCGCGTGCCATGAAAAGTATAGGCGCCGTCCAGGAACAACATGTGCAGGTGGACGTTCAGGTTTAGGGCCGAGCCGAACCGCTGAATCAGCGTAACAGCGCCGGTGCGGGCGCCGGACGAGACGGTGAGGCCTGAGTTTCGCACCACGAATGTAGAGGTGGCACGCTGTACCACGGCCAAAACGGCGGACAGCGCCTGGGGATCATTGGCCAACAGGAGGCGCAAGGGAAACGGGAAGGTCAACACCCATTGTCTGACCGGCTCCTCGGGGAACACGTGATCGACAAGATGAGCGGCTGATTCCACCATGCGCCGGGCACCGCAACTGGGACAGAATCCCCGGCGTTTACAGCTGAAGGCGACCAGGTGCTCATGGCAGCAGCTATCGCACTTGACCCTCAGGAAGCCATGCTCCAGTAGTCCGCATTTCAGGTAATCCTCAAACTCTTGTCGGACGAACTTCGGTAGATAGCTGCCAGATCGTTCAATTTCATCGACGAATCGTGGGTAGTACGTAGCAATGACGGAGTAGAGTTCCGTCTGTTCCGGCTGGTGCCGGCAGTAGCTTGGGGTGGAGGTATTTGGAGATCGAGCGAGCACCGGTCATGAACGAAATGGGCAACTCGTTCATGGTTCGGCCGCTTGACACGCGTGTCAGCAGTAATAGTACCCGGATGTTTGTAGGAAATGCTTGCCGGAGCAAGGAGGCGATGCATCACTTTTAGTAGCCCTAAGCTGAATAGCTATCTCCGAAATTGGCCGTTAGGCGAACAAGCCATCTCCCAAATTCCAGCCGAATTGAGCTCTGCTTTGCGCCCGAAAGCGGAAGTAGATTCAGAGGTGCCGCCAATCTCCTTTAACAGCGATTAGCGATGTCTGTAAGAAATCCACCCCAGTAGGTGAGGGAGTATTGCTTCCACATTCAGATTTGATGGTGCAAACCCGCAAAAAATAAAAGCCCCGACACTAAGGACGGGGCTATCAGTTTGCTAATTTTAGTACTGTTTTATGTACAGTCCATTTTTTAGCTCTAACTTATTGTTTTTATTATTGTAATGGCTGGGGGAGAGGGATTCGAACCCCCGCTGGCGGAGTCAGAGTCCGCAGTCCTACCACTAGACGATCCCCCAGTGGTAAACCAATTATATCAGCGCTTGCTGTACTGCGTGGCCTTGCGGGCTTTGTGCAGGCCGACTTTTTTGCGCTCCACTTCGCGGGCGTCGCGGGTCAGCAGGCCGGCGGCGCGCAGGGGTTTGCGCAGTTCTTCGTCGTATTCGAGCAGCGCGCGGGACACGCCCAGGCGGATGGCGCCGGCCTGGCCGGAGATGCCGCCACCGGTGACGGTTGCCTTGATGTCGAAGTTGTCGGCCAGTTCGAGTTTCTCGAGCGGCTGACGGACGATCATGCGGGCGGTTTCGCGGCCGAAGAATTCGTCTAGCGGGCGCTCATTGACCATGATGTGGCCGCTGCCTTTCTTCATGAAGACGCGGGCGGTGGATGACTTGCGTCGTCCGGTTCCGTAATACTGTTCGGTTGCCATTCTTTAAATCCTGTCCACTCAGATATCGAGTTCTTTGGGCTGCTGGGCGGCATGCGGGTGCTCGGGACCGGCATACACGTGCAGCTTTTTGAACATGGCGCGGCCCAGCGGGTTGCGCGGCAGCATGCCTTTCACGGCGCTCTGGATGACGCGCTCGGGGTGCTCGGCCAACTGCTTTTCCAGGTTGATCGACTTCAGGTTGCCGATGTAACCGGTGTGACGGTAGTACATCTTGTCCTGCAGCTTGTTGCCGGTAACGCGGATTTTCTCGGCGTTGACCACGATGATGTTGTCGCCGGTATCCACGTGCGGGGTGTACTCGGCCTTGTGCTTGCCGCGCAGGCGATGCGCCAGCTGGGAGGCCAGGCGCCCCAGCGTCTTGTCGGTTGCGTCGACCACGCACCAGTCACGCTGCACGGTCTGCGGCTTTGCTACGTAAGTTTTCATAGTCTTCTCTCAGAAAAAACCTGCGATCTAAAAGGCCGCAGGTGAAGAGCGAGAATTTTAAGGGGTAATGCGCTTCAAATCAATACTAGATCTTCAGGCGATCTACTTCTTCGCCCCCCAGCAGGTGCTTGTCGATGATCTCGTCGATGTCTTCTTCATCCACGAAGGTGTACCAGGTCGCTTCGGGGTAGATCACGCACACCGGGCCGCATTCGCAGCGATCCAGGCAGCCGGCCTGGTTGACGCGGGTTTTTCCCTCGCCGTGTTGGCCCAGTTTCTTCAGCTTCGCCTTGGCGTAGTCGCGCAATTCCTGGCCACCGAACTGGGCGCAGCTGGGGCGCTCGGCCCCGGGGCCGCGGTTGTTGCAGCAGAAAAAAATGTGACGCTTGTAGTAGCTCATCGATATCCGGCTTTCTAAATTAAAAAATTTTCGGCACCCCGAGATTGCCGGGTCCCCTCCCCGTCGGTCCAGATCCCGGATATTTGCTGCGCAAATTCCGGGATAACGATGGCGGGAATGGCCGCGCATTATATAGAATATGGGGCATGGATCGAAATTTCACACCCATTGACCGACTGATCGCAGCCGTCGACGAAGGGCTGCGCGTTTCCACCGGTGCGGCGCCCGAGCCGGGCCGCGACAATCCGGCCGGCAATCTCGACGCGGCCGAGCTGACCGAGCAAGAGCGCGGCCACGTGGCCGGGCTGATGCGTGTCAACCACGCAGGAGAGGTCTGTGCCCAGGCGCTGTACGCCGGGCAGGCCGCGACCGCCCGGAACAACGAGACCCGCGAAGCCATGCAGGCGGCGGCAGACGAGGAGATCGACCACCTCGCCTGGTGCGAAGACCGCCTGGAAGAACTCGACAGCCGGCCCAGCCTGCTCAACCCGCTGTGGTACGCGGGCTCGTTTGCGATCGGCGCGCTGGCCGGTATTGCCGGCGATCAGTGGAGCCTGGGTTTCGTGAAGGAAACCGAGAACCAGGTGGAAGCCCACCTGCAGGACCATCTGCAGAAATTGCCCGCCGGGGACGCGCGCAGCCAGGCCATCCTCGACCAGATGAAGCTGGACGAGGCAAAGCACGCCGAAATGGCCACCGATGCCGGTGCCAACGACCTGCCCAAGCCCGTGCAGCAGGCTATGGGGTTGATGGCCGGGGTGATGAAGGCGGTGGCGTACCGGATTTAAGGAGTCTCGCTTCCCTGCTCCCGCCTGCGGCGGAAGGCGGCTTCACTCGACCGCATGCCATAAGCGCACGCCCCCTCTGGTACCGCTCGCTACGCTCGACTTACCCAACCGGGGGCGGCGGGTCGCCTACGGCTCCGATGTGGGTTGAGGGTTGAATCTGTAGGAGCGGCGTGAGCCAAAAAATCTTTGCTGGAATTGAAAAAAGGGCCTTGATGGCCCTTTTTTTCGCGACTGGCGTCGCTCCTACAAGGGAGCTTTGGCTAGTTTTTGGTGGAGAGGAGTTTGCGCAGTTGTTGCAGGTTTTCTAGATCGGCGGCTTGTTCCTTGGCCGGGTCTTCGCTGTCGCGCCAGGCCAGGTTCCACCGCTCCAGGGGCTCGGTGGCAGGCACCGGGAATTCGGCGTTGGCGTAATCGGCCTTGCCCTTCAGGCGCATCGAGGCCTGTTGCGCACCCAGGCCGGTGACCACCGAAAAATCGAACCGGATGTCGAACCGCCGCTGGTCGTCTTCGCCCGGCGCCAGCATGCCGGCGGCCTTCCACGGCGCCTGGAACGTGCCCACCGCCGTGCCGGTGTCCAGCAAGATGTGTTGCTTCCTCTCGGTCACTTCGCGTTCGACCTGCCCGCTTACTTTCGAGGGGCCGCCGGGTTCCAGGCGCTCCAGCAACTGCGCGGCCAGCTGCATCATCAGCGCGGGGGCATCCAGCGAAGCCCCGTACTCGGCCTCGTGCCGGGGAAACCCCCGGTAGAGTATGGCCCGGCCCTCCACCAGCAGCGTTTCGCCTTTTTCCACATTGCCGGATTCGCTCAGCTCCGAATGCACCAGCAGGTCGCCGCAGTCGCAGCGATAGAGGTCCCAGGTCGCGTGGTAACCATCACCGGGGAACACCACGTCCATCGAGACCTTGGAAGGACCCGACCAGCGGGTTTCCGGCGCAATCTCAGCCAACGCGGGAAGCGCCAGCAGGGCCAGCAGGGCCGAAAGAACAAGTCGCACTCGCCGCATCAATCATTTCCTCCTTGGAAAAACAGCTCACGCAAACCCTCACCGGGGTCCGCACGCCGCATGAACGCCTCGCCGACCAGGAACGCACCGATACCGCAGGCGTTCAGCCGGGCCACGTCTTCGGCCGTGTGAATGCCGCTCTCGGCAACCAGGGTCCGCTCGGCGGGCACCAGGGGACGGATGCGCTCGGAAGCGCCCAGGTCCGTCGTAAATGTGTGCAGGTCGCGGTTGTTCACGCCCACCAATCGGGCGCCCGTGGTCAGGGCGTCGGCGGTCTCGCGCGCGGTGTGCACTTCCACCAGCACGTCCAGGCCCACCTCCCGGGCCAGGCCGTCGAGTTCCTGCAGCTGGTCCCGGCTCATCGCGGCCACGATCAGCAACACGCAATCCGCGCCCAGCAGCCGCGACTCGTATACCTGCCAGGGATCGATCAGGAAGTCCTTGCGCAGCACCGGCAGCGCGCAGGCACCGCGCGCCTCTTCAAGGTAGGCGTCGTTGCCCTTGAAGTATTGCTCGTCGGTCAGCACCGAGAGGCAGGCCGCGCCGGCGGCCTCGTAGCTGCGTGCGATCTCGGCCGGCTGAAAATCCTCGCGGATGACGCCGGCACTGGGCGAGGCCTTCTTGATTTCGGCGATCACCGCCGGGCCCAGCTCGGCACGCTCTTGCACCTGCGCGGCAAATCCGCGGGTGAGGGGCTGGTCCGCGGCGCGGCTGCGCGCTTCATCCAGCCTGAGCCGCAGTCGCCGGTGCGCGACTTCCTCGGCCTTGGTGTCGAGAATTTTTTTGAGGATGGAGGGGATTTGGGGCATGGGCGGTGTTTAATTGAATTTGGTCGCGACGAGCGTCGCTCCTACAGGGAGGATGTTAGGTTGGCCAGGGCTGTAACTTTGGTCCAGGGTTCGCCTGATTCCATCAGCTTGTGCGCCGCTGCGACGCCGTCGGCGATGTTCGGATGCAGTCCGGCCACGTACAGGGCGGCGCCGGCGTTCAGGGCGATTACCGCGCGGGCCCGGTCGGCGCGATCGCCGGGGGCGCCGGACAGGGCATCGCGCACCAGGGCCAGGGACTCGTCCGCGCTGCTGACGCCCAGGCCGTCAAGCGTAATCCGCTGCATGCCCACGTCTTCCGGGGTCAGCGTGTATTCGCTGACCTCACCCGCGTGCGCTTCCGCCACGAAGGTCGCTTCCGCCGGGCTGATCTCGTCCAGCCCGTCCACGGAATGCACCACCATCACGTGCTCGGCGCCCAGGCGGCTCAGCACCTCGGCTACCGGGCGGCACAAATCGCGATCATAAACGCCGACCAGCAGGCGCTTGACGCCGGCGGGGTTGGTCATCGGCCCCAGGATGTTGAACACGGTGCGCATGCCCATTTCCTTGCGCGGGCCGATCGCGTGGCGCATGGCGCTGTGGTGCTGCGGCGCGAACATGAAACCCACGCCCACCTCGTCCACGCAACGCGCCACCTGCTCGGTGCTCAGATCCAGTGAAACGCCCGCGGCTTCCAGCACGTCGGCGCTGCCGGAACTCGAAGACACCGAGCGATTGCCGTGCTTGGCCACCCTGCCCCCCGCGGCCGCCACCACGAAGCTGGAAGCGGTGGAGACGTTGAATAGGTTGGCGCCGTCACCGCCGGTGCCGACGATGTCGACCATGTGATCGCCGGCCACGTCCACCGCGGAGGCGAGTTGGCGCATGATTTTCACCGCGCCGGCAATCTCGTCCAGCGTTTCGCCCTTCATGCGCAGGCCCATCAGCAGCGCGCCGATCTGTGCCTGGGTGGCCTCGCCGGCCATCACCTGGCCCATCACGCCCTGCATCTCTTCGAACGTCAGGTCGTGGCCGCTCGCGATTCGCACCAGTGCTTGCTTTATGTCCATGGTTCGATAGTCCGGTTCAGGCCGAGTAGGCGGGGCTGATCGAGGTCAGGAAGTTGCGCAGCAGGTCGTGGCCGACCCGCGTCAGGATGGATTCGGGATGGAACTGCACGCCCTGGATGTTGAGCTCGGCGTGCCGCACGCCCATGATCTCGTGGTGCTCGCCCTCCTCGGTCCAGGCCAGCACTTCCAGGCTGGGGGGCAGGCTGTCCGGCCGGATGACCAGGGAATGGTAGCGCGTGGCCTCGAACGGCAGCGGCAGGCCGGAAAACACCCCGGCGCTGCGGTGCACCACCATGGAGGTCTTGCCGTGCATGATCTTCCTGGCGCGCACGATCTCCGCCCCGAAGGCCTGGCCGATGCACTGATGGCCCAGGCAGACGCCGAGGATCGGGTTTTTCGGGCCCAGGGCACGCACCACCTCCAGGCAAATGCCCGCCTCGTTCGGCGTGCACGGCCCCGGTGAAATCACGATGCCTTCCGGCCTGAGGCCAACGATATCGGCGATGCTGACCGCATCGTTCCGCACGGTCTCGACCTCCGCACCCAGCTCACCCAGGTACTGCACCAGGTTGTAGGTGAAGGAGTCGTAGTTGTCGATCATCAGGATCATTCGAGGTCCGTCTCGCGCTGGAGAAAGCCAGAGTGTAACCGAAGGCCGGCATTTGTTGCAGCGTTCAGTAGGCCGTCTCGTAGCCGCCGATGCTGATGAGCAGGATGTTGTGTCCTTCGATCAGGAACTGCAGGACGATTCGGTGGCTGATGTTGATCGAGACGAAATGAAGCCCTTTCAACCTTCCCTTCTGACCGTGGAGGCGCAGTGTGGGATGGGTGGGGTCGTACTCGAGCAACTCGAGTCGAGTTCCCGCAATGCGGCGTATTTTTCAATCGTCATCAGCACTGTTGGTCAAAATTGACGCCAGCAGTCCGGGATCAGGTGTTTTTTGGCTTCTTCGCCAGTTTGCGCTGCAGGGTGCGACGGTACATGCCCAGGCTGCGGGCGGTGGCGGAGATGTTGCCGTCGTTTTCCTGCAGGACTTTCTGGATGTGCTCCCATTCCAGGCGATCGACCGACATCGGGGTGAGGTCCTCGCTGCCCGGCGGTGGCGAGGCTTTTCCGTCCAGCGCCGCGATCACCTCGTCCACCCTGACCGGCTTGGGCAGGTAGTTGGCGGCGCCGCGCTTGATGGCGGTTACCGCGGTGGTGATGCTGGCATATCCGGTCAGGACGACAATGACGAGATCGGGGTCGATGTCCAGCAGGTCCGGGACCAGGTCCAGGCCGGAACTGCCGGCCAGCTTGAGGTCCACCAGGGCGTAGTTGGGCGTGCACTTTTTCGCCTCGGCCAGCGCCTCGTCGGCCGTTTGCGCGGTGACGACCGCGTAGCCGCGACGCTGCAGGGCCCGGGACAGGACCTGGAGAAACGCCGTGTCGTCGTCGACGAGAAGGATGCTTTGGCCCGGCAGGTTCATGGATCAGTGCTCGTCCACGCTCGGAAGCCGGACCTCCCAACGGGTGCCGCCGCCCTCACGGTCGTGCAGCGTGACTTGGCCATCGAGGCGCTCGATGGTGGCGCTGCCCAGCAGCACACCCAGGCCGAGCCCGCCGTCCTTGCGGCTGACGAAGCGCCGCCCGAGGGCGTCGGCGATTTCACCCGGGATACCTGCGCCGCGGTCTTCGATCACGATCAGCGCCTGTCCGCCTTCCTGCAAGGCCTTCAGCGATACGTGTTCCGGGCTCGCGTCGGCGGCGTTGTGCAGGAAGTTGAGCAACGCGTGGTTCAAGCCCTGGTTGAAGACGATTTGGATGTGCGCCGCCGATTCGTCGATATCGATCCGCAGCGGAACCTCGGGCCGCGCGATGCGCCAGGCGTCGATGAGTTCCCGCACCAGGACCTCCAGGCTGCTTTGCCGGCGTTCGCGGGCGTGGGTGGCCGAGTCGACCAGCTCGCCGAGTATGTCCTCGCACCGCTGCAGTTGCTGTTGAAGAAGCCCGAGGTCACCGTCCAGGTCGGGGTGTTGGTCGCTCAGTTCGTCCACCAGCACGGTCATCGTGGCCAGCGGCGTGCGCAGTTCATGCGCCGCGCCGGCGGCGATACCTGCAACGCCCACGATGCGCTCGTCACGCAACGCTTCCTCTCGGATCGCCGCCGCGGCCGACTGCTGTTCCCGCATGGAGCGGGCCATGCGCGCAACGAACCAGGCGATCAGCAGGGCGCTGAACACGAAATTGATCCACATGCCGGTCATGTGGGCGCTCATTCCGGCATGACCGGCCATGCCGAACAGCGCGAACGGCTGATGGAAAAAGTACAGCACGGTGTAGCAGCCGACCGAGATACCGGCCAGCGCCCAGGTAAAGCGGCTTGCCAGCAGGGCGGCGCTGACGATCAACGGGATCAGGTAGTAGCTGACCAGCGGGTTGGCGGCGCCGCCGCTGAGGTACAACACACCGGTCAGGAAGGCGATATCCAGCAGCAGGTTGGCGAAGAACTCCCGCTCACCGACCGGCCGCGGCAGCCACAGGCGGTACAGCAGGGCGATGTTGAGCAGGGCCATCGCCAGCAGCAGCACCCACAGCGGGTTCCACGGCAGTTCGTACGCGGTAAATTCGCGCAGCACCGCCAGCGCCACGATCAGCGCCACCAGCAATATGCTGCGAATCAGCCAGAGCCGCAGCAGGTTTTGCCTGGAAGGTCCTATCGAACTGGCTGAGTCACCACTTGGCATTGAGTTTGAGGTACAGGTTTCGGCCCATGCTGATGATGCGCGCGCCCAGCGGCACGTCGCTTTCCCGAACCCTGTTATAGCCTCCCAGGTGATCGCGGTAAACCTTGTCGAACAGGTTTTCCACACCCAGGCCAAGATCGAAGGTATCGCCAAGCTCCACCGCGGCGCGCACATTCAGGACACCCCAGCCCGCGGACTCGGTTTCGGCGTTGTAGTCGGCGACCCGGTCCTGGCGGGCCGCGGCCACGCTTTCGAGCGAGACGAACCAACCCTCGCGCAGGTACATCAGCTCCGCCACCGAGGTCAGCGGGGCAATCCGGTAGAGGTTGTCCTTGACGTCCGTGCGCTTGCCGCGCACGTAGCTCAGGGTGCCGCGCAGCAGAAGGTACTCGTCCAGTTGCCATTCGTAGCCCATGTCGAACCCGTACTGCTCGGCATCGACGTTGCCGTACTGCAATGGCGGGCGGCCCGTGGCCATCATCGCGAACTGGTTGGCGGTCATGTTGGTTGATGGCGTGCCCTGGATGAAGTTGCTGATGTCGCGGTAGAACACTTCGGGTGTCAGGCGCAGGCCGCCGAAACTCCAGTCGAGGCCGGCGGTCGCTTCCAGGCTGGTTTCCGGCACCAGGTCGAGGTCACCGATGTAGGTCCAGCCGTCGGCCAGGCCGGCAGTGGCTGACATCGGCAGCCACAGGTAGCGTTCCTGGTAGCTGGGTGAGCGCGCTTTTCGACCAAGCCCGAGATTGAGGCGCAGGTTCTCGCCAAGGTCCCGGCTGGCTTTGAACACGCCGGTCCACTGATCATCGCTGCGCGCTCGGTCGGCTGCATTGAACTCGGCGGCGAGTTTGTCCAACCGCTCTTGCTGCACGAACATCGGGCTCATCGGCGGGATGGCGAGGTTACCGCCCACCTCGCCCGCGTCCATCTCGACGCGGTTGTAGCGCAGCCCGGCTTCCAGGTCCCAACCGGACGCGGTCCAGGTGGCGGTTGCGAAAACACCCAGGCGGTCGCGCTCGATACGGGAGAAATTGTCGATGAAAAATTCCGCGTTGGTCGGGTCGGCCACCGGGTGATCGTGGCTTTCCCACTTGCCGTCAAGGCCGAACTCCCAGTCCAGCACGCCACGCTCGATCTGATAACTGAGCTGCAGCGCATCGGTGTCGCCCAGCGGCGCCGACTCACGAAAGGTCGGCTTGCCTTTCTTGTTGAGCGGTACGGGCCGCAACGTGAAATTGTCCATCACGTGATCCACGCTCAGCGTGTCGACAGAAAAATGCAGGGTGCCCGGTCCGGCCGGCGCGTTGAACTCGAACGCGTACTGCTCGGAATCGAGGTAGCGCATGTCCATGGGCAGCGCGGGTGTACCGGCGTTGCCCGTGCGGTTGATCGCGGCCCGCAGCGCCAGGTCGGCCCCACCCAGCCGGCCTCCGTAGCCGAAGCGGTAATGGCTGCGGTCGTACTCGGTGGCGGCTACCGTGCCGCCGTCGAACCCGTAATCGTCGCCGCGATCGACGCTGGCGGCGACATCCAGCCAGTTCCGGTCGTTGTGCCAGCCGCTGAAAACCGAGGCGTTCCAGGCCGATGCATTACTGCCGTATCCGGCGGTGGCGTTGCCGTAGGCGGCCCAGTCTTCCGCGGCAGCGAAGCCGCCGTTGCGCGACCGCACCGCGATACCGTTTCCAAGGCCTTCCTGCACGGTCTTCACCGAGGCCAGGCCGCGGTAAAGCGTGACCGACTCGGTCAGCGACTGCGGAATCGAACTCAGCGGCGTGTCCATCCAGTTCGGGCAGTCGGCGCTGTAGCCGGCGCCATCCACCAACACGTTGTTCTGCGCGCCGATCAGGCCGCGGTACTGTGAAATTCGGGTCAACGGCCCGTTGGCGTTCCGGTTTCCCCCCGGAAACATCCGCATCAGGTCGCTGTTGTCCAGGCCGGTGTGCGCCACCTGGCTGGGTTCGAGCACCATTTGGTCGTGGATGCGCACTCCGGTGACCAGCACCACTTCGATGTCGCTGTTTTCGACGGTCTCACCACGGGCCGCGCTGTCGGCGGTTGCCGTGGTGATGAGCAGGGGAAATGTTAAAAATAGTCCAGCAAATACAGAGGGTTTCATATATCGCAACGCAATCAGGTCATGTCATGCCTGCGATTTTACTGGGCGCGGGTGCCGCTGGGATGTGACACATTGTCGCACCCTGGGGTAATGGCGGGTTATCGGGGTCGCGACTTGCGTCGCTCCTGCGGTTCAGGGGCTGCGCGCAGGCGTATCGCTTACAGGCCCTTGGCGGCCGTATTGACGGCCTTGATGACGGCGCGGCCCTTGTTCATGGTCTCTTCCCACTCGGTTTCCGGGTCGGAATCGGCCACGATGCCGCCGCCGGCCTGGACGTGCAGCATGCCGTCCTTGATCACGGCGGTCCGGATGGCGATCGCCAGGTCGGTGTCGTCGTACCAGTTGATGTAGCCCACCGCACCGGCGTAGACATTGCGCCGCACCGGTTCGAGTTCGTTGATGATTTCCATCGCGCGAATCTTGGGGGCGCCCGACAAGGTGCCGGCGGGGAATGCCGAGCGAATCGCGTCGGCGGCGGTCAGTCCGTGCTTCAGTTCGCCGTTGACCTCGGAGACGATGTGCATCACGTGCGAGTAGCGCTCGATGACCATCATGTCGGATACCGACACGCTGCCGGTCTCGGCCACGCGGCCGACGTCGTTGCGGCCCAGGTCGATCAGCATCAGGTGCTCGGCGCGCTCCTTGGGGTCATTCAACAATTCTTCTTCCAGTCGGCGGTCCTCTTCCGAGGTGTCACCGCGCCAACGGGTGCCCGCGATCGGCCGCACGGTGACCTTGCGGTCGTGCACGCGCACCAGCACCTCGGGCGACGAGCCGACGATCTGGGTATCGCCGAGGTCGATGAAGTACATGTACGGCGAGGGATTCAGAGCGCGCAGGGCACGGTAGACATCGAGCGGCCGGGCGTCGAATGGAACGCTCATGCGCTGCGAAAGCACGACCTGGAAAATGTCGCCGGCCAGGATGTATTCCTTGCACTTCTCCACCGCTTCCAGGTAATCGGAGCGGGTGACGCTGTGGGAGAAGTCGTGTTCGTCGATGGACGTGCGCGAAACGGAGCCCTCGCCGTATCCGGGGCTACCGCAACGCAGGCGGTAGACCAGCCGGTCCAGGCGGCGTTGCGCCGCGTCCCACGCCCCTTTTTGCTGGGGGTCGACGTTGACGATCAGGTAGAGCCGCCCGGCCAGGTTGTCGAACACCGCGACCTCCTCGGACAGCAACAGCACCATTTCCGGGGTGCCCAGTTGATCCGGTTTTTCCTTGTCCTCGAGCCGCGGCTCGAAGTGCTGCACGATCTCGTAACCGAAGTAGCCCACCAGTCCGCCCGTGAACACCGGCAATTCATCCACCTTGGCCGCGTTGAACTGGCGCTGCAGCCTGGCCACGAAATCGAGGGGGTCGTCGATGTGCTCACTGCCGATCTCGGCGCCGTCTTCCAACGCGGAGACCGTGTTGCCGTTCAGCACGTACCGGCGCTTACAGGGCAAGCCGATGATGGAGAAGCGGCCCCAGGTTTCACCGCCTTCGACCGATTCCAGCAGGTAAGCATCCGGCCCGTCGGCCAGCTTGAGATACACCGACAGCGGGGTGTCCAGGTCGGCCAGTACGGAGCGGTAGACGGGAATACGGTTGTATCCCTGGGATTTGAGCGATTCGAAGACGTCCCTGTTCACGGTGATTTTGCCCTGGCTACATAAGGCACCGATTCTAGCAGGGCCCAGGGGGCTGCGTAATCCCCGGCCTTAACGGCGCGGCAGCTGCAGCGCGAACTCCACGCCAAGATCATCCGGCAGGTTGCTCGCATCGACGCTTCCCCCGTGGGCCATCGCCACCAGGCGCACGATGTACAGCCCCAGCCCGAGGTGCGGTGTGCCCTCGCCGCGTTTTTCCCTGATCGACACCAGTGAATCGAACAGGCGGTCCTGTAATTCGTCCGGCAGCTTCGTCCCGCTGTTTTGTACCGCCAGTCCGACGAGGCCGTCGCGTTCTTCGAGGACGATCGTCACCAGGTCTTCTTCGCCACTCAGCGTGATGGCGTTGTCCACCAGTTTGTCGAGGGCCTGCGCCAGCAGGTCGGGGGCGCACTCCATCTCGATGGCGGCTTGCGGCACCCGGACATCGAGCCGGCGGCCGGTGTACATGACCCGGTAGCCCTCGGCGCAGCCCTGCACCAGCCGGCCCAGGTCGATGGTGTCCCATTCCGCCGCACCGATGGCGGCCTCCAGGCGGCTCGCTTCGCTCATCGCGCGAACGATGGCGGTCTGGCGGTCGACGCCCTCGCGGGCCCGGTCGACGAAGCGCCGGGTCTCCGGCTCGAGATCGCGGCTGGCGAGGTTGTCCAGCGATGAGCGGGTGATGGCCAACGGGGTTTTCAATTCGTGTGACAACTTGCTGGCGAGGGTTTGCAGGTACTGTCCGTAGTCCGTCACCGCGCGCAGCAGCTTCTCGTTGTCGCGGGCCAGGTCACCCAGTTCGTCCCGGTCGTTCACCAGGGGCAGGCTGCCGGGGGAGGCGTGGTCGTCCATGGCCTCGCTGACCGCACCGCTGAGCCGGCGCACGCGTCGTGAGAGGCGAGTGGCAAAAAACCACAGGCCTACGGCCAGCAGCAGGGTCAGGGTCAGCGTGGTCAGCATCAGGCGGCTGAGCGCGCGGTTGGTGATCAGCAGCAACCCTTCCGAGGTGGACTGCATGACGATGGCGCCACGGACTTTGCCTTCCAGCACCACTGGCACCGCCACGGTATTCCACACCACCGCCGTCTCCAGGTCCTGGGCCCAGTGTGAGGCCTCTTCGCCCTGCAGCGCCTGTTTCACCACGGCCGCCTCGATTCGCACGGGCCGGGCAGGCCATTGCTCGGCCAGCCGTTCCGGCCGTTCTCCCGCCACCAGTCCGTAAAGCGAGCGCTGCAACCAGGTGGTTTGCAGCGTGCCCGGCGGCTCTGCTTCGTCACCGGCGCCGGAATCGGCCAGCACCCAGCCCTGCGGGTCGACCAGCCAGGAGCGATTCGCCTCCAGCGTGGAGGCAGCCAGCCAGTCGGAAAATTCGTACCACTCCGGAATCAGCCTAATCCAGTCGGGGCGCCCTGCCCCGCCCCTTGCACCGGCGGCCGGCCGGCGCTCGGCGCCGCCATCGACCGTTTCGGCCTGCACGGCGATCTCGGCATCCCGCGCTGCCAGCGGCAAGGCCAGCTCAACCCGGTACGCAGCGCCGGCGCCCGCGCCGGGACGGTCCAGCCAGAAGCCGTCCACCTGGCCCGAACCGCCCCCCTCGCTGCTCAACTGCAGCGGTCCGGGGGCTCCCGGCGAGATCGTGTAGCGGTACAGGCCGCGGGGGTCGCGGGCCAGCAGGCGAATGCGCACCCGCGCGTCCGCCTCGCTGGCCACGTCCACCAGCAGGTGCAGCCGGCCGTCGTGGCTGCCGGCCACCAGGCGCAGCGCAAGTCCATCCGCCGGCGATTCCAGGCGTTTGCCGTGGTCGCCCGCCGGCCAGTCGTCGTCGTAACCATCCAGCAGGGGTTCCCGCTCCAGCAGGTGCAGCGGCAGGTAGGTTTCGGGCAGGAACAGCAGTTCGGCCTGGAACTTCACGGGAATGACCGACGCCATCGTCTTGGCCGAGCCGAGCAGCGCCTCTTCCTGCGCGTCTCGCAGGAATCCTTCCCACTCCTGCAACAGTTTCCAGGCCGACCACGGCAGCAGCAGGGTCAGCAGGGACAGGGCCAGCAGTTTGCCTCTCAGCCTCATCCGCTGTCGGTGTCGGGTTTCCAGCGGTAGCCGGCGCCGTAGACGGTATCGAGACGATCAAAGGCCGAATCCGCCTGCTGGAATTTCCGACGAATTCGCTTCACGTGGCTGGTGATGGTCTGATCGTCGACCAGCACGTTGGCGTCGTCCATCAGTTGCTGGCGGCTTCGCACGTGGCCGGGATGACGAATCAGCGAATGGATGATCCAGAATTCGGTCACGGTCAGCGGCACATCGACACCCTTCCAGCTGACTTCCATGCGGTCGAGCGAGAATTTCAAGGGCCCGCGTTCGAGCAGTTGTTCGTCCTTCGCGCCGCCGGACAGGGCTTCGACCCGCCGGAACAGGGCCACCACGCGGGCGAGGAGTTGCTGCAGCGAGATGTCCTTGGCGAGGTAGTCGTCGGCTCCCAGGCGCAGGCCGGAAATTACGTCGAGGTC
>JABDPF010000097.1 GCA_013042915.1 Lysobacterales bacterium | reverse complement strand
CTGGAGCAGTCACGCCAGGTCCGTTCGGGCCGCATGGAATACTTTGACGGCCCGGTGATCGGGGTGCTGGCGTGGATCACGCCTATCCCGGTGGCGGAGCCCGCTGAAAGGTAATACGCTAACGGGGCACGTGAACCAGAGGGAGCCACTGCACCGTGAATTTTGAGAAAGTCGTATTTGGTTTTTTCATCGTCCTCGCGCTGACACTGAACTTCGGGTTTTTCGTCGGCGACATCGACAACCCCTACCACCATCACCCGATAGAGTTGTGCGCGGCCCTGGCCGTCAGCCTGATTGCCACGATCATCAAGTTCGGTGACCGCTCGCAGATGGGCGCCGTTTTGCTGGCCACCAGCCTGGTGGCCGACCTGCAATTGGCCATCGCCGCGTTCATCTGGGGATACACGGTGAATGTCTCGGATGCTGGAATGACCAACGAGACCCTGGCCAGCATCGTGTCCCTCTCGGGTGGAGCCCTGCTCGCCAATCTGGTATCCGTGACCCTGTTGGTGGCAGAAACCATTTCGATCCGCCGATAGCAGGCCCGGCCCCTTGATCCGAAGCTCGTACAGCGCCCCCTCGAGTGTGCAGGAGCAGCACCCGTGAACGACATCGTCTGGCTGACCATGAGGCGCATGCGGGCGCCCTTGATCGCGCTGATCCTGGTCTATGTCCTGTCGGTGTTCGGCATGTTGGCAATTCCGGGACAAGATCAGAATGGCAACCCGATCCAGGTAAACTTTCTCGAGGCCCTGTATTTCGTCGCCGTGATGGCAACGACGATCGGATTCGGCGAGATTCCCCATTCGTTCACCGATGCCCAGCGCCTGTACACCTACATGATCCTGTTTCCCAACGTCGTGGCCTGGCTGTACTCGGTCGGTACGCTGATCGGGCTGTTCATCGATCCCCAGTTCCGGGCGGTCCTGGCTCTGAGCCGATTCAAACGGCAAGTCCGCCGGATTCGCGGGCCTTATTACATCGTCTGCGGGTTCGGGTACACGGGGCGCATGATCGTCGCGGGCTTGCTGAAGCGCGGCATCGGCGCCGCGGTCATCGAACGCGAGCAGAAAATCATCCAGTCGATGGCGCTATCGGAGCGTTTTGCGCACCTGCCGGCCATCGTGGGCTCGGTGACCGACCAGGACCTGCTGGACATGGCCGGTCTCAACCCGGCCATCGAGAACTGCCTCGGCGTGATCGCCATCACGAACAAGGACCATGTCAACCTGACCATTGCGATCACGACGAAACTGCTTCGTCCCGATCTGCCGGTTATGGCGCGGGCGGAGACTCGCCGTGTCGTGCACAATATGCTGTCCTTCGGCACCGACCACCCGGTGGATCCGTACACGATTTTTGCCGAGCGCCTCTATCTGGCGCTCAAATCGCCCGCCAAGTATTTGTTGCAGGACTGGCTGATCAGCGTTCCGGGCACCCGCCTGCGGGAAGAAATGCGCCCGCCCGACGGACATTGGATTCTCGCCGGCATCGGGCGGTTCGGCTCCCGCATGGCCGCTGCGCTCGACCGCGCCGGGGTCGATTACACCGTGATCGACGTTCATCCCGACCGCGTCAAGGCGCGCCCCGACTCGGTGCTGGGCCGAGGAACGGAGGCCGCCACGCTGGAAGCGGCCGGCATACTGGAGGCCGAGGGCATCATCGCCGGTACCGGGGATGACATGGACAACCTGTCGATCGTCATGACGGCCCTCGAATTGAACCCAAACCTGTTCGTCGTCAGCCGCCAGGAATCGCCGGATAACGACGCCCTGTTCGATGCATCGAAGGCTGACCTGGTCGCGCGCAGAAGCCTGATCTTGGCGCGCCGGATCCTGGCCGTTGCCACAACCCCGCTGTTACCCGTTTTCAACGAGCACATGGTGCACCAGGACGAAAAGTTCGCGCGCAAGGTCGAGGACCAGCTCGAGGAGGTGCTCAACGGTTACTCACCCAGCCTCTGGACCATCGACATCGAGAACGAACTGGCTCAGAGCGTGCGCGCGGCCCGCCAGGAGGGCGTCGACATACGGCTCGAGCACCTGCTGGTGAATTCCCGCATGCCCGAAATGCATCGCCTGCCCTGCGTCTGCCTGATGATGGAACGCGACTCACTGAGGCTGTTCCTGCCCAAGCCGTCGCAGGAATTGATGCACGGCGACCGTTTGTTGTTCGCAGGTCGTGGCCAGGCCCGGCGCGAAATGATTTTCTCGCTGACCGAGCCCGCCGCGCTGGTCAGCCTGGCGACCGGAAGGCCTCAACCTCGCGGAATCCTGATGCGCCGCATCGCCCGCAAGCGAGCGGCAGACTGAGCCCGGGTTTACAACGTCCGCTATTCGAGATGGAATGCATCCCGGTCCGGTTGGAACGGAAACCGTTCTCGCGCTTTTCGGACCGCGGCCAGGTCCAGTTCGATCAATTCTGCAGCTTCCTCGGGCCCCATTCGGGACAGGGTCTCGCCCATCGGGCCATGGACCGCGCTCTGGCCGGGGTAGTCCAGGCCCTTACCGTCGCGCCCGCAACGGTTTACGCCGACCACGTAGGCCTGGTTTTCGACCGCGCGTGCCTGCAGCAACAGGGACCAGTGATGGATGCGCCGGGCCGGCCAGTTGGCGACCAGCAACATCAGGTCGTAATCGTCGCGGTTTCGGCACCAGACGGGAAAGCGCAGGTCGTAGCAGACCTGCAGATTGATCCGCCAACCCCGGTAGTCGAAACAGACGCGACGATCGCCGGCCGTGTAGACGGCGTCTTCCCCACCGTAAGTAAAGAGATGGCGCTTGTCGTACTGCGCGAGCACCCCGTCGGCGGTCACGAACAGGAAACGGTTGTAACGATGCCCCTCTTCCACGATAACGAGACTTCCGGCGACGGCGCTGGCGTGCCGATGGGCCATGTCGCGCATCCAGGCAACCGTGGCGCCCTGCATGCCCTCGTCCTTTGCCACGGCATCCCCCAGAAAGCCGGTGGTGAACGTTTCCGGGAGCACGGCCAGGTCGAAAGCGCCGGCATGGCCATCGAGCAACTCAGCGATGCGCTGCCGATTCTCACCGGGCGCGTTCCAGCGAACATCCGCTTGTACCATCAATGTGCGAAGTGATTCCATCGCTGGGATTCTACGCCAGGAACAAATGATCCTCACCTTCGACGCGGCCCAGGGCCGACAGGTGGGACCGGATTCGATCACGGGCGCCGGCCGCCCCGACGGCCGCCAGCACGAAGGCGTCCGGTTGTTCCCGCAGCCACTCGGCTGACCAGACCGGCAGGCCCCGCTTCTCGCCGCCGATTCGACGCGGATGGACGTCGATAAACCCGCGAACGGCCCTGCCCTCGGCCTCAAGCAGGTCGTGGGTCAGTCGCCCCGTCGGGCCCGCCCCCCAGATCACGGGCCGGACACCCTGCCGCAGGCGACCCTGAGCGAGGTAATGCACCTTGGCGGCCTGGAATCGCTTCAGATCGTAACGGCCGTCGGTCCGAGTCAGCCGATGCTCGTGTTCACGCCATCGCAACACGGTCCCCTTCGGCTTGCCCATGCGCATGCCCCGCGCATCGGCGCGCAGAAACAGGTCGTAGTCCTCCGGCCATTGCGGGTCGGCATAACCACCAAGCGCCTCCAGCGTGTCGCGCCGGAACAGCGCGGTGGGGTTGGGTATCGGGCTTTCGATAAAGATTTCTCGCCGTATCTCGTCCGGCGAGCGACAGCCATTGAGCCAGTCCTGGTAGCGCCGGTTGCCCCCCGCGACACCGGCGGCGGCGAAAATCTCGACGCAACCGCCACACAGGGCCAGCTCCGGGTGATTTTCGAGGTACGCGACCTGCCGCGACAGGCGCTCGGGCAGCGCGATGTCGTCTGCGTCCATGCGGGCAATGTAGTGCCCGGAGGCAACGGCCAGCCCGGTGTTGAACGCCGCGCTGACGCCCGTTCCCCGGTTGACAAGCAACCGCAGCCGGGGATCGTGGGATTCGATCTGCCCGACGGCACCGTCCGAACTATGATCGTCGACCAGCAGCAATTCCAGTTGCCCGTGGCTCTGGCCCAGGATGCTGTCCACGGCCTCGGCCAGGAAAACACCCCCGTCGCGCACCGGCATGATGACCGTCACCAGGGGCTTCATGGGCGCATCGAGGTGTTCGGAGCGACGGGGTTCAGCCCTCGGGGCGCATGTAGGGAAACAGCAGCACGTCCCGGATCGAGGGCGAATCGGTGAACAGCATCACCAGGCGGTCGATGCCGATCCCTTCGCCCGCCGTCGGCGGCATGCCGAACTCCAGGGCGCGAATGTAGTCGGCATCGTAATGCATGGCCTCGAGGTCACCGGCGTCTTTTTCGGCAACCTGCGCCCTGAATCGCTCGGCCTGGTCTTCCGGGTCGTTCAGCTCGGAGAAGCCGTTGGCGATCTCCCGTCCACAGATGAACAGCTCGAAACGATCAGTGACATCGGGGTTGTCGTCGTTGCGTCGCGACAGCGGCGAAACCTCGGTCGGGTACTGGGTGACGAAGGTCGGCTGCACCAGTTGCTCCTCGACGGTCGCCTCGAACAGCTCCATCAACAGCCGGCCGCTGCCCCAGCCGTCCTCGGTATGGATTTCCATGGTCTCGCAGGTCGCCCGAAGGAACGAAGCGTTCCACAGGTCGGCGTCGGCCAGGTCAGGATTGTAGCGGCGCACCGCTTGTTCTACGGACAGTCGTTCGTAGGGGCCTGAAAAGTCAATTTCGAGGCCCTGGTAAACCAGGGTGCTGGAACCGGCCACGGCCATCGCCATTTCGCTGAGCATCGATTCCGTCAACTTCATCAGGTCCTCGTAATTCGCGAAGGCCCAGTAGAACTCGAGCATCGTGAACTCCGGATTGTGCCGGGTCGAGACCCCCTCGTTGCGGAAATTCCGGTTGATCTCGTACACGCGGCCCATGCCGCCCACAATAAGGCGCTTGAGATAAAGCTCGGGCGCAACGCGCAGGTACATCGTCAGATCGAGCGCGTTGTGGTGGGTGACGAAGGGCCGCGCGGTGGCTCCGCCCGGTATCGGATGCATCATCGGCGTTTCCACTTCCAGGAATTCCCGGCACGGCCCCTCCATGAACGAGCGGATGAACGTGATGATTTTCGAGCGCGTGCGGAACACCTCGCGGGATTCCTCGCTCATGATCAGATCCAGGTAACGCTGGCGATAGCGAACCTCCGTGTCGGTCAACCCGTGGTACTTCTCGGGCAGCGGGCGCAGGGATTTCGACAGCAGGCGCAGCTCCTCGGCCCGGATCGACAACTCGCCTTTCTGGGTTCGCACGATACGACCGACAGCGCCGACGATGTCGCCCACGTCCCAGTGCTTGAAGTGCTGAAAGACGCCTTCGGGCAGGTTGTCCCGCTGCAGCATCAACTGGATGGATCCGCCCCGGTCCTGCAGGCGAACGAAGGCAATTTTGCCCATGACCCGCTTGGCCATGATTCGCCCGGCCACCGAGAACGTCTCGTCGACCTGTTCGAGTTCCTCCGCCAGGGCGTCACAAAAGCGCGTGTGCAACTCGCTGCTGTTCGTGGTCTGGCAAAAGTCGTTGGGATAAGCCTGGCCAGCATCGCGCCATTCGGACAGCTTGGCGCGCCGCTCGGCAATCAGTCGGTTTTCATCGGCTTCGTTGCCGGCGGATGGGTCTTTGTGTTCGGTCATGGCGGTGTCCGGGTCTGGTGCGTCGAGGCAACGCGTATCTCACGCTGCTTCCATTCTGCCACGGCGGAGCCTACAGCCCCTGCTTCAGCGAAGCCTCGACGAAAGGGTCCAGGTCGCCGTCGAGCACGCCCTGGGTGTTGCCGACCTCGATGCCGGTGCGCAGATCCTTGATGCGCGACTGGTCGAGAACGTAGGAACGGATCTGGCTGCCCCAGCCGATGTCGGATTTCGAGTCTTCCAGCTTCTGGTGTTCCTCCATCTGCTTTTGCATTTCGTGCTCGTAGAGGCGGGCCCGCAACTGTTTCAGCGCATGGTCGCGGTTTTTGTGCTGCGAGCGGTCGTTCTGGCACTGCACGACGATCCCGGTCGGGATATGCGTCATACGAACGGCCGAATCCGTGGTGTTGACGTGCTGGCCGCCGGCGCCCGATGCCCGGTACACGTCCACCCGGATGTCCGCCGGGTTGAGGTCGACATCGATGTTGTCGTCCACTTCCGGGGACACGAACACAGCGGCGAAAGACGTGTGGCGGCGGTTGCCCGAGTCGAACGGCGATTTACGGACCAGCCGATGGACGCCTGTCTCCGTTCGGCACCATCCGTAAGCGTAGTCGCCGGTGATGTGGATGGTCGCGCTTTTGATGCCGGCGACGTCACCGGACGAGACTTCGACGAGGTCCGTGGACCACCCTCTGCGCTCGGCCCAGCGCAGGTACATGCGAAGCAGCATTTCAGCCCAGTCCTGGGCTTCGGTGCCGCCCGAACCGGCCTGGATATCCA
>JABDPF010000093.1 GCA_013042915.1 Lysobacterales bacterium | reverse complement strand
GAACTCGTACCATCTGGTGATTTTTTTGAGTGGAATTCGCTCACCCCGACTGTTGCGCCGTATGAGCTTCCAGAAGTTCACGAGCGGTCCGATTGACCCTGGCGCCGTCCACCATATGCCAGCCCGTAAACGTGTCCGGCATCTCCTTCCCGTGCAAAGACCAGTAAATGTCACGGATCACCCGCCAGTTGGCCATTGCGTGAGGCGAAGCCGGGTTGTTTGCCGCCTTGTCGCTGAAATCGTTAAGGATGCGGTACAGGGATTCGTTAGCATGTAACAGTTCGGTCAGCTTGGCACGGTACTCGAGGTCTTCGGACTGCATCAGCGGAAAACGCTCGAGATCGACCAGGTGGCGCGCTTCGTGCCTCAGGTAGGAGACCTCGAAGTTCTCAGAGTCCGTGTCGTACGCCCAGGCCAGGCAATAAAGAACGCCTTCCTCGACCCATCCGGTCGTGGTTGCCAGTCCGAGTGAGGCGAAGTCTTTCCATCCCTGGAGCGCGAAATCATCGATGAACACGACGTCCAGTTCGACCTTCGTGTCGTACAGGTTCACGCGGTAATGTCGGCGTTCCTGCGCACGCCACAGGAACAGGTCGCGCATCGGCGGTGGTGCGCTCTCGAGAACGTGCAGGCCTCTCTCGTTCAGCGCCTGGTGCAAGCGCAGAAACCGATCGCCTTCACTCGTACCTCCATCGTCCGTCGCCAACAGTCGGTCGATTCTGTCTTCCAGGCTTCGCTCGGGTGATCGAGAGGAGTCGGACGGCAACAGCTTGGCGCGCCAGTAGGCGCGATACGCTTGCACGACGTTTTCCAAAAAAGTGGAGGAAGAGCGCTCAACCTCGGATTCGAATCGCTCCTCGAACTGCGACTTCAACGCCTGGACACCGGTATCGTCGCTCCACTGCTCGTCATCGAAGAGTAACCGGGCGGCGGACAGGTCGCCCTGGATGGCGAGCGAGATGTAACGCGCGTAGAACGGTTCGGCATCACCGGCGGCAGCAGTGCTATGCGCGATCACCAGGAGGCAAATCAGCGGCATTAACAAGCGGGTGATCATGTGGTCGGATCAGAAATACTCAAACGGTCGGGTCGAGGCTCAGCATGTCGCTCATTGAGCCGGTGCGACAAGCGCTGACTGGCTGAATTCGCACAGGGAACCGGCTGGTGTCGGTAGATTTTTCATTTCTGTTTGCTATGTTTAGAGGGGGAGCGGGAATTCTGCTTGGGTTTTTCCGCGGGCACAAGGGCCGTTGCTCGCAACATGTGGTTACGGCGCAAAGCGTTCAGCAGGAATGTGAATGCGAAGAGATTGCTGGGCGGTTCTCCAGGCCGTTCCAGCCGGCAGCAGGTTCGAGCACAGGGATGGGGTAGGCGCTGCCCGTTTGGAGAGGATTATCATCGTGGAGTATGTCATTTACGGGGCTGTGGTCCTGGCCGGCATTGTGTTGTGCACGATCGCGATCAGGTCGAACAGGCCATTGATACAGGGCACACCGAAGCGACTGAATTCCATTGCGGAAATAAACGAGTCGTCCGACGCGAGCGCAGAGCAAGCTCCCTCGGATCGGAAGGTGGGCCTTGAGGAGGTTCGTACGCCCTGGGGATGGCCCGGGTCGGTCAAATACTCCTCGCATCAGCACCTCGTCTACGGTGAGCCTATGAACCAGCCGCTCGACAATGCGAGCGGTCTTCACCAGTGGGTGGATCATCTGGTCAGCTCAAAACCGACCATCGAGGACGAGGGATACCGGCAACATCGCGAGATGTGTCTTCGGGCCCTGCTCGAAGACCGTTTTCACAATTCGACGCACCCTGAGCTGGCTGCAATGGGCGAAGGGGGTAAGGTGCGCTCCCCCAAAGGACCAACCGTGACGGCGGGAGGGCCGGGTGGGCCAGGGCAGTCTGTTCGTGCAGGGTTTGGCTCTGAGTCGTCGGGCCATGCTGGTGAAGGTCAAGAGCGCGAAACCCGGCTGAACCTGCCCCTGTCGGAGCTTAGAACGCCCTGGGGTTGGTGAGCGGGCGGTTCGAGCGACGGCCTCACGCGATGGATTTGATCAAGAATTGAACGATTTGTGCTAAAGTAGTACATGAATGTGAGGGGTGAACAGACGCCCGGTGCCGGGATTAGGCGCCGGTTCGAGGACAGGGATCACACGATGTGTACGTCTGCGAGCAGCCGGACCGCAGGGCAAGTGGTTTGGTAGGAGAGGCGAGATCTGCGTGGCAAGGGACGCTGCGGAATTCCGCCAATCCATGGAGGCCTGCATAATGGAAATCGTCATCTTTTTTGGTTTTATCGCCGTGTGCGCTGCGGCGCTGATCTGGGCATCACGTAAAACCCGGGCCGAGGCCGATCTTGCGGCCAAAAACCGGGTAGACCGGAATACAAAGCGAGCCGAGAAACTGGCTGCCCCAAGGGATTCCCTGCTGTCGCACGGCGACCAGGTCTGGCAAAGCCGTCGCCAGCATGCCTCGACCGGGGTCATCGCAACCAATCGTTTCACGCCGAAATCCGAGTCGGACGGCTCGCCCATGTACGACGGGTACAGCCGCCGCGACCGTCATCACGTGCGCGAAAATCAGGCTAAGATCCACGAGGCGATGGACGATGAAGAGCTGACCATGACCGCTATCCAAGTGGAGCCGGACCAGGTGAAAACCGACAAGGCGGCGAGTTAGCGTCAGCAGTCGGCCTGAACAGTCTTCAGGATCGGCCGGTAAGCGGGCTTGGAAGGTCAACTGACTGGTTACCGGGAATCTTGATGCCCATGGGCACTGCCTCCACACCCATCAAATCGTTCCGATAAGGGCGCAGCAGGCTCTGCGCCTCTGCGTGCTCTCCACGCATCCAGCAAACAGCTTCTTTGGTTGAGCGCAACAGCGCTGGGCTGCGATGGTGTCCAACCGACTGCAACACGTCGTTGGGATCCACCGTGACGATGGCCACGGTGAGCGATTTGTTGCCATCGGGTCCTTTTGTCCATCGGGCCAGTCCGGCCATCATCCAGAAAGGTGAATCGAGCGGAAAAACCGCGTAGGGGATTTGTGGACGGACCCTGCTATCGAATTCGTAGAACCAGGAAACCAGCACGACCACGCGCAAGCCGGTGCGCCAGGCGCCCATGAAGGTGGGGGCAAACGGCGCTCCCTCGGTTCTCAGGCGTGCATTGGCGGTGGAAATAAGACGGCCCTGCTTGTTCATCGGCAGGCACCCCTCGGAGTACACGGGCAGAAAAGGCCAAATGGCCTCGCCCGGCCGATCAACGCGGCCGTCCGCGAACATCACGGGAAGTGTCTCCCAGACCATTGAATCCGGCTCGGACTTGCGTCTCAGCCTCGAGGGCGAAATGTTGATCCGGGTCTCGGGGTCCGGTGGCAGCGCGGAGGGCGGTGTGAAAGCGCGTGAAAACTCATACACTTTCGCCCAGGACAGGTCCGTTACGGCCGCCTTGCCACACATGCCGTCCGGCTCTAGGTGTCGATGATCTTGGCGTCGGCGGCGTCTTTTTCAGGCAGGCCCTTGCCGGGCGCCGGCTTACGCCAGCGCACGCGAGAGACGACCTCGTATCCCGTCATGCCGTCGAGCTGTTCGATTAAATTGTCCATGCTGCCGCGGGCCGACAGGTCGTAGGTTCTCAAGTAACTTAACGCGGCCTCCAGGGAAATATAGGCATCCGGGTCACTGTACGCTTTAACGCGCGCCATGCTGCGTTGCCAGGCGTCCATGCTGCTGCCATCCAGCGGAATTTCCATCCCGTCTCCGTCCCACGGTTCGAACTCGATCGCGCTCTTCTGCGGGGACTCGGCTGCACTTTCGGAAGCCGGGTTGTCCTGCGTGGCGCAGCCAGCCAGCAGGAAAGTAGCCGCCACTAGGAGAAGCCACGTCTCGGCATATTTTCGTAAGGATTTTTTCATTGTTTGTTTCTCGCTGACAGCACGGTGAACTCCCGGTTCTGTGCCAGGATTTCCACCCGGTTGAACGATTCCCTGAGCCACCGGCCATACGGCAGGTGACGGTTAAAAACGACACATATTCTACCGTTTTCGGCCAGGAAAGTTCCCGCGTCACGGAAAAAGGCGCGGGCGACGTCGAGATCGTTGTTCACGCCCTGGTGAAACGGTGGATTGCTGACGATCCAGTCGTAACGGCCGTTGGCCTCAGACAGCCCGTCCGAGGCCAGTCGATTCGCCCGCAAACCGTTGATTTCGAGACTTCGCCCCGCGCATTCGAGCGCCAGGGCGGAATCGTCGAGAAGCGTGACTTCGCCGCTTGCCCCCGTTGCCAGCAGGGCCAGGCCGATCACCCCGGCACCGCAGGCGAAATCCAGAATGCGGCCACTGGGCTGTAGCGCCTGCAGTGAATCCAGAAGCAGGGCCGAACCCAAATCGAGGCGGCCGTGGGCAAAAACGCCAGGAAGAGAGGCGATCTGCACGCTCGCACCCGGGACATCCAGTGTCCATCGGTGTTCGTAATCGTTCGGTTCGAAGGGCTTGCCCGAACGAGTGTCAGATGCTTCGAAGAGCGTGCAATGCCGCGCGCTGTCGCGCTTTTCGACCCGGAAAAAAAATTGATCGAGAACCCGCGGTGAAGACTTGATGCCGGCGCGGTTCGCCCCGGCCAGGAATAGCCTTCCGCCGGGCGCAAGCCTTGCTGATGCCTCGTGGAGACGCATCGCGAGACGGGCTTTCTCACGCGGCAGGTTCAGAATGATGCAGGCCAACGAGTTCTTGGTTTTTGCCCATGGCTCGAACCGTACGTCAGCGCCCATTTTCTCGAGCACCCGAAAAACACCGAAACGGTCGGTAGCCAGCTTCACCGGTCGGATGGGCGTTGCGATCTCTCGGAACAGCCTGTCAGCGGCCGGGCCGATCAGTTCGATGGGCACTTCGGGCAGGGAGGCCCGGTGGCGCAGAATCAGCTGGCTGACGTTTTCCACCGTGATCAAGCGGGCAGGCGGCCCACCAGGTCGTAATCGTCCGATGCCTCTATGAGCACTTCGGCGAATTCGCCAGACCGGAGGCCGTGCCCATCGCGGATCTTGACGATGCCATCGATTTCCGGTGCGTCGGCCATGCTGCGGGCGACCGCGCCGTCGCCGTTCACCTCGTCAACCAGGACGTGCTGCAGTGTGCCCACCTTTGCGGCCAGGCGGCGCCGGCTGATGTCGGCCTGGGTTTGCATGAAGCGGTGCCAGCGCTCCTCCTTGACTTCCTGTGGCACGGCGCCTTCGAGGGCATTGGCCCGGGCCCCGTCCACCGCGGAGTATGTGAAGCAACCCACCCGGTCAAGCTGGGCCTCTTCGAGGAACGCCAGCAGGGTTTCGAACTCGCTTTCAGTCTCTCCGGGAAAACCCACTATGAAGGTGCTGCGGATTGTCAGGTCGGGGCAAACTGCCCGCCAACTCTGGATCCGGTCGAGCGTGTTGACGGTGGCAGCGGGTCGCCTCATTCGTTTGAGGACGTCCGGACTGCCGTGCTGAAAAGGGATATCCAGGTAGGGCAGGATGCGGCCGTCGGCCATCATCGGGATGATGTCGTCCACGTGCGGATAGGGATAGACATAGTGCAGGCGCACCCAGGCGCCGAGGCTGCCCAGCGCCTCGCACAATTCCCGCATGCGGGTTTTCATCGGGCGGCCGTTCCAGAAATCCATCCGGTACTTCAAGTCAATGCCGTACGCGGAGGTGTCCTGGGAGATCACGAGAAGCTCTTTCACCCCTGCCGCCACCAGCCGTTCAGCTTCACCCATCACCTCTCCGATGGGTCTGCTGACCAGTTTCCCCCTGAGATCTGGGATAATGCAAAATGTGCACTTATGATTGCAACCTTCAGATATCTTTAGATATGCATAATGCCTGGGTGTCAACTTGATGCCCTGTGGCGGGACCAGGTCGGTATACGGATCATGCTCGAGGGGCGGTGGGGCGTGGCGGTGGATTTCCTCAACGACCGCCTCGTACTGGGCGGGCCCGGTAACGGCCAGCACGTTCGGATGGAGTTCCCTGATTGCCGCCTCGTCCGTGCCCATGCAGCCCGTGACGATAACCCGTCCGTTCGCGTCGAGCGCTTCGCCAATGGCGTCGAGGGATTCCGCCTTGGCGCTGTCGATGAAGCCGCAGGTGTTCACGATCACCACGTCCGCCCCGTCGTAATCCGGGCTGATCTCGTACCCGTCGGTACGCAGTTGCGTCAGGATTCGTTCAGAATCGACCAGCGCTTTGGGGCAGCCGAGGCTGACCATGCCGACTTTACGAGATTCCGTCATGTTCAGTCCTCTGTATCCGGTTCAAAAAAGAGCCATGCCGTCATCGGGAAGGCTGCACGAAAGTCACTTTCGACGTGGTTCACGGCCCGGATCATCCCGGCCTCGCTGCCCGTGGGAACCATCTTCGCCTTGATGGCCACCATTGCATCTGGCCCGAACTGCATCGTCAGTACGTTGTAGACCTGCGCGATTTCGGTTCGCGACGTTAAGAATGCACGCATCTGTTCGAGCGTGCGCGGCTCGACGCTCTGACCGATCAAAAGGTCCTTGACCTCGATCGCCACGAAAACGGCGACCACGATCAACAAAACGCCGATGGAAATCGTGCCCAGCGCGTCCCATAGGGGATTGCCGGTCATGAACGTGGCGACCACCGCCAGCAACGCAAAGACGAGACCCAGAAGGGCTGCGATGTCCTCGCCGAATACGACGATCAGCGCGCTGCTACGGCTTTGCCGGAACCACTGCATGATGCTGCGCCCGTAGCGCTCCTTGTTGACTTCGCGCATGCAGCCCCACAACGAAATACTTTCCGCGATGATGGCGAAGGTAAGAACGCCGATGGCCACCCAGGGATACGACAGCGGCTCGGGATGCCGGAGTTTGTGGATGCCCTCATAGATGGAAAACATTCCACCCACGCTGAACAGGATGACGGCGACCAGGAACGACCAGAAGTAAATGCTCTTGCCGAAGCCCAGCGGATGCTCGTCGGTAGGGGCCTTGCCCGTCTGGCGCAGGCCCAGGATCAGCAGCAGCTGGTTTCCCGCGTCGGCAACCGAGTGGATGGCCTCGGCCAGCATCGCGCCGGATTTCGTGAAATAGGCCGCAAAGCCTTTGGCAATCGCGATTGCCGTGTTGGCGAACAGCGCAAACAGCACGGATTTCAGCGAATCAGCCTGGCCTGCCATGGGGTCTCTCCGGATTCGGCTCGAATCCGGAGATTATAGATCACCGCAGACCGAAGCGGTTCTCGGGCATCACCACGTTCAGGGATTGCTCACGGCCCTTGCGCTTGATCGAAAGTTCAATTTCCCGGCCCGGCTCCTGGCTGCGCAGGGCGCGCATGAAATCGGAGGGAGAAGACACATCTTTGCCCGCGACCGACAGGACGACGTCGCCCGGCTGCAGGCCGTAAGCGTTGTCTTCGCGTGCCTGGAGCACCAGTACGCCGCGGTCCGTTTCGAAATAGGAACCCAGTTGTTCATTAAGCGATGCCAGCTCGAGGCCGTTTGCCCGGGGCAGGCCGAACCACACGTTGGCGCCTTCGAAAGCCTGGCCGGCGATATCGGAGAAATCCTCGATGATGAACTCGTACTCGCTCTGCGAATGCGGCGCGAGTTCCAACGATTTTCCATGCAGCAGTTCGCCGTGTTTTCCAAACCGCTCTTCGATGATTTCCAAGCGTTCCGCCAGTGCTGTTTCGTCGATCTCCGGCGCCAGGGCGCGTTCGATTATGAGCTGGTGCTCGCCGTCCTCGCCCTCGATTCGCTGGATGGAGGTGGTTTCCAGAATCTGTTGCAATGACTGCCAGGAGGCCGGCTCGCGGACCTCGGCAACGACACCCAGGGCGCGTTCTTCGTTGCCGCGATCCACGACGATCTCGATCTCGTCACCCGCTTTCGTGTTTTCCATCAGCTCGAAAACGGCCGCTTTTCCACCGGATTGATCGCCGTCCAGACGCATACCGCCAATCGAAACCATCAGGTCACCCACCCTCAGGCCTGCCTTTTCCGCCGGGCCGCCCGGCGATACGCCGACCAGTTCGATCCCGTCTTGCGTCTCGTTTCCCATCACCACGCCGATCACCGGGCGATCACCCAGGCCGGTGAAGACCCCGGGTGCTTCGAACGGAGCGTCGCCGCGTGACAGCTCGCGATGGGCGCGCGCGACCTCGCGCTGCGCGTCGCGCAGTTCACGATGCGCCCGGCTCAATTCTTCGCGGGCCCTGGCTATCTCCTCTTCCTGGCGGGCGTGATCGCTGGCGATGGCCTCGTTTCGTTCTCTTCCCCGTTCAGCCCGTACGCGGATGGATTCCCGCTGCAGCCGCAAGGCCTCCTCGGCGTGCTCGGCAATGCGATAAGCTTGCATTCTCGCGCTTTCGGCCTCCCGGCGCGCCGCTTCGGCTCCCTCGATCATCTTCGCCAGCTCGGCTTCCGTGGCCGCGCGCGTTTCCTCCAAAGGAGATGCGGCCCAGGCGCTGGGTGAGGTGCTGAGCATAAGTGCCAACAAAAATACATGTGCTTTGAACATGGGTCGTTTCCTTTTTCGTTGCCTTCGCCTACACAGACGCCATCCGGTAGTAATCCCGTCGCAGGTTGTTTTCGTACAGAGCCACCACATCCATTAACAGGTTGACGCGCTGGCTCCACAATTCGATCGATTCGGGATTCCTGCTCAGGCCCTCGTCTACCTGCACGATCAGATCCTGCAGTTCAACCTGGTAAACCAGCTGGCGAACCGGCAGGTCGCCGACGCGGTACCGGGACTGCCGGACGCGGGCCTCCAGTTGCCGCGACATCGCGATCAGGGACTCGACGCTGGGTTCCTGCAACGGGAGGGATTGCGCTTCCCGCCCGGATTCCGCGACGAGAAGGTCATCCGTGCCGGGGCCGTTCGGTGACACGGTGTCGGGCACGGGCGCGTTCACGGTCAGCGTCAGGGCCAGGACGAGTGTCGCCGCCGTCGCCAGTGCGGCCCCGCCAAAGCGCCACGCCCGGGAGCGCCTGCGCTGATGCAGCAACGTGTTCCGGATGGCCGGCCAGGCGTCATGCTCGCTGGTAACGGGGGGCAGGCTGCGCAGGTTCAGCGGGTCTGCCGGTTCGTTTCGCCTGTGATTCATGGTCAATACCTTCGTTGGGTTCATCTGACAACTAGTTCATTCGTCCCGTTTCAATGGGATGCTCGCAGTGTGTTTTGCCCGGCTTCCAGAAGCTCTCGCAAACGAGCTCGCGCCCGAGACAGCCGGGTCTTGGAAAAGCTTTCGGTTTTACCGAACGCTTCGGCAATTTCCCTGTGGTTGTAGCCCTCGACGTCGTGTAGCCAGACTACCGCGCGATCCTGGGCTGACAACATCCCCAGCGCCGCCTCCAGGTCCATGGCCAGCCCGGTTTGCTGCTGGCCGCCTGCAGTAGGTGCGTGGTAGTCCTCGAACGTCACCGTCTTGGTCTTGTCGTTGCGGCGGATCGTGCTGATCGCGTGGTTCACCACGACCCGGCGCAACCAGCCCCAGAAGGGCGAATCCCCACGGAATTGCCGGATCTTACGAAACGCCGTGATGAAGGCTTCCTGGGTAACTTCCTCGGCCGTTTCACGGCTTCGGCATATTCGAAAGGCAACCGAAAATGCCGGATGCCGATACTTCCTGTAGATGGTTTCGCACACGTCCAGGTCCCCGCGGCGCGCCCGCGCGAGAGTCATTTCGTCCAGCTCGATATCGAAGGGCGATTCGCTCATCACAGTGTCAGACGTTAGCAGATTGAAAAGGGTCGCAAAAAAAGCCGCGAAACCGCGGCTTTTTTCTGTGGCCTCTCATGGCCATACCAGGTGGCAGGGCAGTTCTACCAGATCTTGACGCGCTCTTCGGGAGGCAGGTACATGCCGTCGCCTTCCTTCACATCGAAGGCTTCATAGAACGGGTCGATGTTCACAGCCGCGCCGTTGGCCCGGAACTTGGGAGGGGAGTGCGGATCGATGGTCAGCAGTCGCTTGGCTTCCTCGTCGCGCGCTTTCGAGCGCCAGACCTGGGCCCAGCCGAGGAAAAACCTCTGATCCCCGGTGTAGCCTTCGATCACGGGTGCTTCCTCGCCGCCCAGCGACAGGCGGTAGGCCTTGTAGGCAATGCCGAGACCGCCCAGGTCGCCGATGTTCTCCCCGGACGTGAACTGGCCGTTGATGGTCAAGCCGTCAATCACCTCGTAACCGTCGTACTGGGCGGCCAGCTTGTTTTTTCGCTCGTTGAAGCGCTCTGCGTCCGCATCGGTCCACCAGTCGCGCAGGTTGCCGTCGCCGTCGAACTGGCGGCCCTGGTCATCGAAACCGTGGCCGATTTCATGACCGATCACGGACCCGATACCGCCGTAGTTGACGGCATCGTCGGCTTCCACGTTGAAGAACGGCGGCTGCAGGATGGCGGCCGGAAAGACGATTTCGTTCCACACCGGATTGTAATAGGCATTCACCGTCTGGGGGTTCATAAACCACTCGCTCTTGTCCACCGGCTTGTCCAGCTTGCCGACTTGTCGGTTGTATTCGAACGTGGCGGCGGACTTGACGTTGGCGACGAGATCGCCCTCGGTAACTTCGAGCGCACTGTAGTCGCGCCATTTTTTCGGATAGCCGACTTTCGGATCAAACTTGGAAAGCTTCAGCAGCGCCTGCTGTTTGGTCTCTTCGCTCATCCATTCGAGCCCGATGATGGATTGCCGATACGCTTCGACCAGGTTGGCGATCAATTCGTCCATGCGCGCCTTGGCCGATTCGTCAAAGTGCTTGTCGACGTAAAGCTGGCCCAGCAGTTCACCCATCGTTCCGTTGACTGCATTCACCGCGCGCTTCCACTTCGGCTCGGGTTCCTCGAGGCCGGACAGGCCGGCGTCATAGAAGTCAAAACGGGCCTGGAAAAAGTCGTCGCCCAGGACATTGGCGAAGGCGTCTATGGTCTGGAAGGCAAGGTAATCTTTCCAGGTCTCGAGCGGGGTCGCGGCCACGATCTCGCTGGCGCCCTCGTAAAAACTGGGTTGGCGCACGATGTAGAAGTCCCGCTCGCTGATGCCTGCCGCTTCCATCGCAACGCGCCACGGGTAATTCGGCGCCAGGGTCTGCAGTTCGTCGAGCGTCTTGGGGTTGTAAGTGGCGACCGGGTTGCGGTTAGCTTCTTTGGTCCAGTGCGCCTCGGCCAGTTGATGCTCGAGTTCGAAGAGCGCTTCGGCCTTGCTGTCACCGCCCTCGAAGCCGGCCAGTTCGAACAGGCGGCTGACGTACCGGCGGTACAACTCCCGGCCCTCGACGAATTGCTCGTCGTCGAGCAGGTAGTAATCCCGGTCGGGCAGGGTGATGCCGGACTCCACGATGTACACGACGTTGGTGTTGGGGTCCTTCATGTCGGAGAAAATACCGGCGCCCATGGGGCCCTCAACGCCGAAAACACCCAGCTCGGCAAATGCACGGAACAGGTCATCGCGGCTGTCGATGGCTTCGATGCGTTCCAGTTCCGCCCGGATGGCCTCGATGCCCAGTTCGTTGGGTTTCTCGGAATCCATGTAGGCGTTGTAGAAATCGCGGATTTTCTGCGTCGCGCTGCCTTGTTCGACGGACTCGGCTGCGCTGACTTCCTCGACCAGGGATCGCACGTCCATTTGAGCATTTTCCCGCAGTTTGTCGAACGTGCCCCAGCGGGCCCGGTCGGCCGGCATTTCGGTTTCGGCCACCCACTTGCCGTTGACGTGATCGAAAAAGTCATCCTGTGGGCGGGTGTTTGCGTCGAAGCCACTCATGTCGATTCCGCTAACAAGCGGTGATGGCTCGGCAATAACCACCTCGACGGGTTGCTCAGCAGGCGTGTCCGACTGGCTGACGACCGCTTCTTCGGCTCCTTTTTGTTCGCAGGCAGAGAGTCCGAGTGCGGCTGCGATGGCGGCCGTGAGCGCCACTTTTCGTGCGTGTTTCATGGGGTGTCCTCGTTTTGATCGAAAAAAACCGTCGGTACTATAGCGGAAGCCGCGTCTGCTTACAGGTGCCGAAGGTTGGGATAAACTGGCGTCTAGCCACCGCAGGAACCTCGTTATGCCACGTTGGCGGCCCCCGAGTCCCAAAAGCAGCCCGTACATCACCCTGGAAGGCGAGCGAGCCATGCGCCATGAGCTCAAATCGCTGTGGAAGCAGCGGCGAAACGAGGTGGTTCCGGCTCTTTCCGCCGCCGCTGCGGAGGGCGATCGCTCCGAGAATGCCGAATATACCTACCGCAAGAAGCAGCTGGCAGAAATTGACCGGCGCGTGCGGTACATCTCGCGGCGTCTTGACGAGGCCGTAGTGGTTCGCGAGCCGCCGCCGAGGCGGGACCGCGTTTATTTCGGCGCGGTGGTCACGGTCCAGGATCACGCCGGCGAAACATCCGTGTACCGGATCGTGGGGGCGGACGAAACGGATGCCGCCAGGGGGTGGATTTCGGTGGATTCTCCGCTGGCCCGCGCGCTGCTCGGCCAGCCGGTCGACAGTCGTGTAAGTGTCGACCTTCCCGAGGGCAGGGCGCATTATGAACTGTTGGAAATCGGGTATTAAGTGCTCTCGCTTCCCCGCTCCCGCCTGTGGCTCCTTTCAGCATTCCTGGTCTTGAAAAATCTTCCTGATAATCCCACTTAAGTTGTGAGGTCGCCGATAGGGGCCTCAGGTGCTTCCGGCCTGATGGCGGAAGCCGAAACTCAAGCAAACCGAATTGCTTCAATGGAGGATACGGTAATGACTACATTTGATTTTGCACCCCTTTTTCGCACGTCCGTCGGGTACGACCGGCTGGCTTCCCTGATGAATTCCGCTCACCGAGGAGAATCCGGAAACGGCTTTCCGCCGTACAACATCCAGAAAGCCGGCGAGGACAAGTACCGGATCACGATGGCCGTCGCCGGCTTTGCCGAGAGCGACCTGTCCATCACCTCGGAGAATAATCGCCTGACCGTCGCCGGCACGCGTCGAGATGAAGAGGAGAGCGAGGAAAGCGCGTATCTGTATCGCGGAATCGCGACACGGTCTTTCGAGCGTCGTTTCAACCTGGCCGACCACGTCAGGGTGCGCGGAGCGCATCTGGACAACGGGCTGCTGCACATCGAACTCGAGCGGGAAATCCCCGAGGCGATGAAGCCGCGCGAGATCGAGATCCAGTCTTCCGGCACGCTGATCGAAAATCAGCTCGAGGAGCAGGAAAATACCAAGGCCGCCTGACGCCGCGGTATACGAACTGGTTACTCGTTGAAAAGAGGGCGCCTTACGGGGCGCCCTCTTTTTTCATAGAATGATTGCCGGCCCCCGTTTAACTGTGGCAAGGAGCGTTTCCAGGCGTGAAGAAGATTCTGTATTGGCCCTATCAGCTTTACGTCTGGCTGGTATTGATTCCGCTCGCCGCACTCATATCGCTGGTGTGCAGCACCGGAGCCATCGTTTCCGCCTACCTGGTCAGCCCTCACTTCGCCAGCCGCGTTTTCGGTACGACCTGGGCTCGCCTGATTGCCTGGTCGACGCCTGTCGTGGTGGACGTGCAGGGCGCCGAGAACGCGGAACGAGATCGAAGCTATATCGTGGTCAGCAATCACCAGAGCATGTACGACATCTTCGTCGTATACGGCTGGTTATCATTGGATCTCAAGTGGGTGATGAAAAAAGAGTTGCGCAAGGTCCCGGGAATTGGCCTGGGGTGCGAGAAGGTCGGCCATATTTTCGTTGATCGACGCAATCACGCTCAAGCTTCGCAGGCCATCAACGATGCGTTGCAGCGGCTTGGTGACGGCATCGGCATCCTGTTTTTTCCCGAGGGAACACGCAGCCCTGACGGGCATCTTCTTCCATTCAAGAAGGGCGCCTTTCACACCGCCATCGAGCAGCAAATCCCTCTGCTACCGGTCAGCGTGTCGGGAACGCGAGACATCATGCCGGCCGGGTCGATGCGGATCTTCCCCGGCAAGGCCAGGCTGTCCGTTCACCCTGCTATCGAGACGGCCGGGATGACCCACGACGATCTTCCCGAACTTCTGCGACGCAGTCGCGAGGCCATTGCCTCGGGATTACCGGCAATGAGCTGCTGAACCGATGGCGCTGGGACGTCCAGACCCTCGTTTTACGCTGTCGAAACAGGCGCAGTTCAACTTCCGCCTGGCAATGCGCATCGCCCTGGTGCTCATTGGAATTCTGTGGACAGTTTTCATCATCGACCAGGTATTCGGCCTTCGCCTGTCGCGTTTCGGCCTGCGTCCGGGTTCGGCCCTGGGTCTGATCGGGGTTTTTACAGCGCCGCTGCTCCACGCAAACGCTCAGCACATCCTGTCCAATACGCTACCCTTGTTCATCTCGCTGACCGCCACGCTTTATCTTTTCCCCAATGCCTCCCTGCGCGTGGTGCCGGCCATCTGGGCGGGGTCTGGGCTTCTGGCCTGGTTTTTCGCACGGCCCAACCTGCACATAGGCGCCAGTGGATTGATCTACGGGCTCCTTGCCTTCGTCTTCGTCAGCGGCATCCTGAGGCGCGACATGCGCTCCATTGCGGTATCGCTGCTGGTCGGATTTCTCTACGGCTCGATGGTGTGGGGCGTACTGCCAAGCAGGCCGCAGATGTCCTGGGAGATGCACCTGACCGGCGCCGTGGTCGGGGTGGCGTTGGCGTTTGCCTTCGCGCGCTGGGATCGAGTACCGCTGCTGCGCTACGAATGGGAGGACGACGATTCCGTGCCGGATTGGTATCCGGAGAAAAAGGACGATGATTGAGCGCATCCTACTGACCGTCATTGCCTTTCTCGTGCTGTTCGTCGGAGGGGCACTGCTGCTGCCGCGCGAGGTCCGCGTGGAGCGCAGCATCGAGATTGCACGGCCCGTCGGCACGGTGTTCACCCTCCTGAACCGATTCGAGACCTTTCCCGCATGGTCGCCGTGGAGTGTCCGGGACCCCAACGTCAGCTACACGATCAGCGGGCCGGAGGCGGGACCGGATGCCCGTGTCGAGTGGTCGGGCGATCCGCGACTGGTGGGTGCGGGGTGGATGGAAATCAGCGATAGCCAACCCAATTCCATGATCCGGTATACCCTGGAAATGGATGAAAAGCGCCAGGCCAGCGGCGTCTTTCAAATACAGCGAATGGCGGGCGGCGCGCGGGTCACCTGGACCTTCGACACCGACCTTGTGAAGGGACAGGGGCTTTACGCAGGCTTGATGTCCCGCTACTTCGGCCTGTTGTTCGATCGATGGATCGGGCCAGATTTCGAGCGGGGTCTCGACGGGCTGAAGCGTTATGCCGAAGCGTTGCCGACTGCCGATTTCAGCGGGCTGAAAGTCAATCGCATCGATGCAATCCCACTGGATGTTCTCTACGTCGCGATGAGCGGCGGCGCGGGCGTGTCCGACAAACTGGCGCTCGCCTACCACGATATCTCGGCGTTCATGGCGGCCCATGATCTCGAACGCAGCGGTCCGCCGATTTTTCTGAAGCGGGACGGAGGCCGGGGTCGGTATCGCTACGAGGCGGCCATCCCGGTAAGCCGGGTCGAGACGCCGGACGAGGAGCATGTCCGCTGGGGACGTACCCCTCGCGGCCTTGCCTTGCGGGTCATCCACCGTGGCGCGTACGAGCAGTTGGACGTGACCTACCAGAAACTGGCGGCATGGATGGCGGCCCACGGTTTCCGGCAAGGCGACGCGTCCTGGGAGCAGTACATTTCCGATCCGGCAACCACGGACCCGGAAAATCGCATCACGCACATTTACGTGCCGGTTGTCCCAAAAGGTTGAAGTCCCTGCTTACCAGCGATGTTCGAAATCCAGCGCTGCGGCCACTTTAGCGAATCGATCAGGGCCGCATACCGCTCGAGAAAGTTCTGACTCGAATCTTTCTCTGTCGATTTCCACCGCACCCATCCGGATGAGGTGTGGATTGGATACCTGGCAATCGAGCAATCCGATACGCGCCCTGGTGAGCAGCTTGCACAGGGCAATGAGCGCGATCTTGCTGCCGTCCGCCTGTCCGCTGAACATCGACTCGCCGAAAAACGCGCTTCCGATCGCGATTCCGTAGATGCCGCCGGCCAGTTTGCCCTCGGTCCAAACCTCTAGCGAGTGGGCGTGCCCCATGCCGTGCAGATCGATATAGGCCTGTTCCATGCCGGGCGTTATCCAGGTGCCGTGGTCGCCGGGACGAGGCTCGGCGCAGGCCCGAATCACCTCGGGAAACGCCCGGTTGACCGATAGTCGGTAGCGTCCGGTATTGAACCTTCGGCGGGTGCGACTCGAGATATAAACGTTTTGAGGGTAGAGCACGCAACGGGGCGCGGGGCTCCACCAGAGGATCGGGCTGTCTTCCGAGTACCAGGGAAAGATGCCGCGGCGGTAGGCGTTCAGCAAGCGTTGCGATGACAGATCGCCGCCACCGGCCAGTAAGCCGTTGGGTTCGTCCAGCGCCTCGCTGGAAGGAGGGAAGGGCGCGCCGGGCTCGTCACCGAGCCGAGGTATGAGCACATGGCCGCTCACGGTTCATCGCGTCGATAGGGGTCCAGCCGGTCGAGCTCTTCGCGGTATCCGTCGATCAGTTGGCTCTCACGCTCGAGGTGACGGTCGATCGCCTCCCGGAACGACGGGTGTTCGACATGGTGGCAGGAACGCGTCCGTGTCGGAAGAAATCCGCGGGGAATCTTGTGTTCGCCCTGGGCCCCCGATTCGAATACCTCGATGCCATGCCGAATGCAGTATTCGATACCCTGGTAGTACGCCGTTTCAAAATGCAGGCCCGGCAGCTCCTCGGTGCAGCCCCAGTAGCGCCCGTAAAGGCGGCCGCCGCCTGCGAGAAACACGGCCATCGCGATGGCTTCGCCGCCCCGCAGAGCCAGCACGACCTGGAAGCTTTCCTTTAGCTCCTGGGCCAGCCGACTGAAGAATTCTCTTTGCAGCGCTGGGTAATTGCCGTAATTACGAAACGTCGTCAGGTAGCAGTGATAGACAAAATCAAGCTCGCCCGAGCTGAGGTCATCCCCCGATTTCCACTCGAACGTGACGCCGGCGCTACTCACCCGCTGCCGCTCGCGTCGAATGTTCTTGCGTTTTCGTGAGCGGAGTTTCGCCAGGAAAGCGTCGAAGTCGGGATACCCCCGGTTCAGCCAGTGGAATTGCCAGTCACGCCGGCGCAACAGGCCCAAACCGGCGAGCACCTCGAAGTCGTCTTCTTCCACGAAATTGCAGTGCCAAGTGGAATAGCCGCGCTCGCGGCATTGGGTCAGCGCCAATTCGGCGAGTTCGCGTTTCAGCGAGGCCGGTTCTTCGGCACCTTGCCGCACCAGCAATCTGGGTCCCGTGACGGGCGTGTAGGGCACGCCGGTCAGCAGTTTGGGATAGTAGATGGCGCCATGGCGGTGATAGGCATCGGCCCAGGCCCAATCGAATACGAATTCGCCGTGGGAATTGTCCTTGGCGTAAGTGGGCGCGAACGCCAGAAGGCGCTCGCCTTCCATGATCGCGAGATGGTGCGGGTGCCAGCCCGCGTGCTCGCCGATCGAACCCGTCTGTTCCAGCCCGGCGAGGAAGGCATAGTCGAGAAACGGGTTGTCCGCGAGCTGCAACGACTGCCATTCGGCAGGATCGATGTCTTCGAACGACGTGACGATTCGGCCTCGTGGCATCGTTTCAGCGGCCCATCATCGGTACGGGGGGCCGACCCGGATTATGCCGGCAGCCAAACATCAGGCCTGTTCGTCGAGATAACGCTCTGCGTCCAGGGCCGCCATGCAGCCGAACCCGGCCGAGGTGATGGCTTGCCGGTACACGTGGTCCGCCACATCTCCCGCGGCGAATACGCCGGGAACACTGGTGGCGGTCGCGAAGCCGTCGGTGCCGCTGCGCACGTTGATGTATCCACCCGTCATGTCCAATTGACCGTCGAAGATACCGGTGTTTGGCACATGCCCGACCGCGATGAACACGCCGGACAGGCCGATGTTTTTTGTTTCGTCGGTCTTGACGTTCCTGACGCGCATGCCGGTGACGCCCGCATCGTCGCCGAGGACCTCGTCGAGCACGCTGTCCCAGAGTATTTTCAGGTTGCCGTTCTTTTCACGGTCGAACAGGCGTTGCTGAAGGATTTTTTCGGCCCGCAGTTCGTCCCGGCGGTGCACCAGCACGACCTCCTCCGCGATATTCGAAAGGTAAAGCGCTTCCTCGGCCGCGGTATTCCCGCCGCCGATCACGGCCACTTTGCGATCACGGTAGAAGAATCCATCGCAGGTCGCGCAGGCCGAGACGCCACGGCCCTTGTATTTCTCCTCGGATTCAAGGCCGAGGTAGCGGGCGCTGGCACCCGTGGCGATCACTAGCGAGTCTGCCGTGTAGACGCCCGAGTCGCCTTCCAGGCGGAACGGGCGCTGGCCAATATCGACGGTATGGATGTGGTCGAACACGATGTCGGCGTCGAAGCGCTTGGTGTGCTCGAGCATGTCGTTCATCAACTCGGGTCCCTGTAACTCGGCGTGCCCGCCCGGCCAGTTTTCCACTTCGGTCGTGGTGGTCAGCTGGCCGCCCTGTTCCAACCCCGTGACCAGTGTCGGCTTCAGGTTGGCGCGCGCCCCGTAGATGGCCGCGGTGTAACCTGCAGGGCCGGAACCGACAATCAGCAGTCGGCTGTGCTTGGCATCGCTCATGTATAATCGCTCCAGAGTTTAGATGGCTTGAATATGGGGACATTATGCGTTGAAAATCAACGTGCGTTCCATAGCCGCAACGAACAAGGAAGGTCAGTTTGCCGCAAGCAAAAAAGAAACCCAAGATCGCCATTCCCCAAGGTAACCAGATCGCTCACCGCCTCAGTGAGAGCTTTTTCATCCTGACGATTCTGCTTGCCGTGTACCTGGTTGCCTGCCTGCTGACGTACGATCCGGCCGATCCCGGTCCGTTCAACAAGGTCGCCCCTGACCAGGTTCAGAACGTGGGCCGCGTGCTGGGCGCCTGGGTCTCCAACCTGCTGTTGTTCCTGACCGGCTACCTGGCGTACACCTTCCCGGTGTTGCTGGCGTATTTCGGCTGGCTGGTGTACTCCCGTCTCGGCAAGCCGATCGACAAGGCCGGTTGGCCCGAATGGCTGGCGCGCCTGACCGGCTTCCTGGTGTTCATCCTGTCCGCGACGGGGCTGGCGCACCTGCATACTCTGCCGCCTGCCGGTGTGATGCCCGCAGGGGGTGGCGGCATCATCGGGGAAGAGGTCTCGGTGCCTCTGCTGCAGACGACCGGCATGCTCGGATCGACCTTGTTCCTGTTGGCCCTGTTTCTGCTGGGCCTGACCCTGTTTGCGCACATTTCCTGGTTCAACGTGATGGATACCATCGGCAAGTACACGCTGCAGGCGCTGGCGTGGACAACGACCGCGGTGACCGGGATGCGCGACAAGGCTGCTGGACGTCGCGCCAAGGCCCAGCGCGAAGTGACCCGAAAAGCCGACACCGAACGGCAAAAGAAGAAGCCGAAACGCCGTATCGAACCCCAAATCGTCGCCGCAGAGAGTGAGCCCAGCAAGCGCGCGATCAAGGAAAAGCAACAGGCTCTGTTCAAGAACCTGCCGGCTGGTGAACTGCCGCCGCTGGACCTGCTGGACGACCCGCCGGAACAGAAAGCGGGTTACAGCACCGAGGTTCTAGAGGCCCTGTCGCGCCAGGTCGAGCTCAAGCTGGCTGATTTCGGCGTTCAGGCGGACGTCGTCGAGGTGCATCCCGGTCCGGTCATCACGCGCTTCGAGTTGCAACCCGCGGCAGGCGTTAAATCTGTCCAGATCAGTAACCTGGCCAAAGACCTGGCGCGTGGTCTGAGCGTGATCTCCGTGCGTGTCGTGGAGGTCATTCCGGGCAAGACCACGATCGGACTCGAAATACCCAATGCGGTCAGGCACACGGTCTACCTTTCCGAGATCATGCGCTCGAAAGTATTCGACCGGTCCAGCTCGGCGCTGACGCTGGCGCTGGGTAAAAGCATCGGCGGCAACCCGGTCATTGCCGACATCGCGAAAATGCCGCACGTGCTGGTGGCCGGCACGACCGGGTCAGGTAAGTCCGTGGCACTGAACGCGATGATCCTCAGCCTGCTGTACAAGTCCACCGCCGAGCAGGTACGGCTGATCATGATCGATCCCAAGATGCTGGAGCTATCTGTTTACGAGGGCATTCCGCACCTGTTGGCCCCGGTCGTCACCGACATGAAGGAAGCAGCCAATGCTCTGCGCTGGTGCGTGGCCGAGATGGAACGGCGGTACCGGCTGATGGCGCAGCTGGGTGTGCGTAACATCGGCGGCTACAACAAGAAAGTCAGGGAAGCCGAGGACAAGGGTAAGCCATTGAAAGACCCCCTCTGGCAACCTGCGCTGCCGGATGTCGAAGAAGAGCAGCCGAACCTGGAGTCGTTTCCGTACATCGTGGTGGTGATCGACGAATTCGCCGACCTGATGATGATCGTGGGTAAAAAGATCGAGGAGTTGATCGCCCGCCTGGCCCAGAAAGCGAGGGCCGCGGGAATTCACTTGATCGTCGCCACCCAGCGCCCCTCCGTGGACGTGATCACGGGTCTGATCAAGGCCAACATACCGGCACGGATCGCGTTTCAGGTGTCTTCGCGCGTGGATTCGCGCACGATTCTGGACCAGATGGGTGCCGAGCAGTTGCTTGGGCATGGCGATATGCTCTACCTGCCGCCGGGTTCCGCACTTCCGGAACGAATCCACGGGGCGTTTGTCGGAGATAGCGAAGTGCACGGCATCGTGAAGTACCTGAAGCAGTTCGGTGAGCCGGAATATGTGGAGGAGGTTTTGAACGACACCCAGGTTACGACCGACGGGATGTCGATTAGCGCTACCGGGCTGCCCGAATCAACGGACCCTGAGCAGGATGAGCTGTATGACCAGGCAGTGGCTTTCGTGACGGAATCACGGCGCGCCTCGATTTCCAGCGTGCAGCGACAATTACGCATCGGCTACAACCGGGCAGCGCGCCTCGTCGAGGAAATGGAATCGGCCGGCGTGGTCAGCCCGCCGGAACATAACGGCCAGCGCGAAGTGCTGGCGCCACCACCACCACGGGATTAAACCGTTGAGACATTGGGTTTTAAAAGTCGCCCTGCCGGTTCTGCTTTTACTCGCGTCCACCGCCAGGGCCGATACGGCTCGTGAGCAGCTGGATCGTTTCGCGCAGGGCCTGGAGTCGTTGCGGGCGGAGTTCAGCCAGGTCGTGATTTCCACGGACAACACGGTGCAGGACCGCAGCGAAGGCCAGGTCTGGCTGTTGCAGCCCAACCGTTTTCGATGGTCATACGGGGGTGACTTTCCGGAACTGGTCGTCGGCGACGGTGAGCGCATCTGGATTCACGACGAAATGCTGGAACAGGTTACCGTAAAGCCTCACGACGACGATTCGCTTGACTCCCCGTTGGCGCTGTTGACGCAGCCAAACCGGATCGACGAAGCGTTCGAGGTGCGTGAGGTCGGTTCCTGGGACGAGGCGCAACTCCTGGAACTGCGATCCCGCAGCGGGGATACACAGTTCGAGCGCTTTCTGCTGGGCTTCGACAACGACGAACCGGTGCTGATCGTCATCGAGGACGCCTTCGGCCTTCGAACCGAAATCCGTTTCTCCAGCCTGGAGCGAAACCCGGAGTTGGATGCGGCGCTGTTCACGTTCACGCCGCCCGAAGGCACCGACGTCATCGGTACTCTACCGGGGGACGACGAGTCACGGTAGAATACGCGGTTTCCAGTCAAAGAAACGATCATGCTCGATCCCCAATTCTTGAGAAGCGATCCGGAGTCGATTGCTGCCCGCCTTGCCACTCGTGGCTATGAGCTGGACCCGGAGGCCTGGCGCAAACTCGATGCCCGGCGCAAAGAATTGCAGCTTCGCACCCAGGAACTGCAAAATCAGAAAAACCAATCAGCCAAGTCGATTGGCGAGGTCAAGCGTCGCGGCGAGGATATCCAGCCGTTGCTGGAAAAGGTCAAGCACCTGGGTGACGAATTGTCCGAGGCTGAGTCGGAATTCGGCGCCATTCGCGAGCGCCAGCAGGCCTGGCTGATGGAAATGCCGAACGTGCCGGATGATGGCGTGCCGGAGGGGCAGGACGAATCGGCCAATGTCGAGGTCCGGCGCTGGGGCGTCATACCCACTTTTGATTTCGAGCCTCGCGACCACGTTGACCTGGGTGAGGCCAGCGGACTGCTGGATGCGGCCTCGGCCGCCAAGCTGTCCGGGTCACGTTTTGCGGTGCTCCGGGGCCGCCTATCGCGCCTGCACCGTGCGCTGGCCCAGTTCATGCTGGACGTGCACACTTCCGAACACGGATACACCGAGCTTTATTTGCCGTACCTCGTTAACGGCGAAGCAATGACCGGCACCGGCCAGCTACCGAAATTTGGCGACGACGCGTTCGCCACGACAGACGACCCCCCGCGCTACCTGATACCGACCGCCGAAGTGCCGATGACCAACCTGGTGGCGGGCGAAATTATTGAGCAGGATGCGCTGCCTTTGCGCTTCACCTCGCACACACCGTGTTTTCGCCGTGAGGCAGGATCGTACGGCAAGGACACGCGCGGCATTATTCGTCAACACCAGTTCGAAAAAGTGGAGCTGGTGCAGGTCACGCGACCCGATCGATCCGCGGATGCCCTCGAGGAATTGACGGGTCACGCGGAGGTCATCCTGAAACGCCTCGAGCTGCCTTATCGAACCGTCGTGCTGTGCACCGGCGACATGGGGTTCTCGGCGGCCCGAACCTACGACATCGAAGTCTGGCTGCCCGGCCAGGATACGTACCGCGAGATCTCGTCGTGCAGCGTGTGCACCGACTTCCAGGCGCGGCGCATGATGGCGCGGTACCGCAACACCGAGACGGGCAAGCCGGAACTCGTCCATACCCTCAACGGTTCCGGCCTGGCCGTCGGCCGCACGCTGATCGCCGTGATGGAAAATTACCAACAGCGCGATGGCAGCATACGCGTTCCCGAGGCCCTCAGGCCCTACATGGGCGGGATCGAAGTTATCTGAATCTTGAGTGCATGATGAAAAAGCCCGCGCAGTGCGCGGGCTTTTTTCGTGTAACTGTAGGAGCGACGAGAGTCACGATCCCTTTGGCGATCAATCGTCCCCAAAACCAAAACCGAACAATGCCAGCAGGTTGTTGAACAAAACGAAGATGTCGGCGAGCAATCCGGTGGCGGCGATGATGTAGTTGGTCTGCCCATTGCGAACGATCTGCTGCGTTTGCCAGATGATCCAGCCGCAGGAGAGCAGGATCAGCATCGTGCTCAAGGCCAGCGCCAGCGCCGGAACCTGCAAAAAGTAATTCACGATGACAGCGCCCAGCACAGCAAGCGTGCCGACGCCCAGAAACGCGAACCAGCCGCTGAAATCCCGTTTGGTCGTCATGGCGTAGGCCGACAATGCGAAGAAGATGGCTGCCGTGATACCAAATGCCGCCACCACCAATTCGCCTCCGTTGGCGTATTGGTAAAGCACCGCGTCCACATTTCCGCCGGTCACCAGTCCCAGCAGCCCTGCAAAGGCGAAGGACCAGAACAGGCCCCAGGTGCTGTTACGCGTGGCATTGATGGCAAACGACAGGCCGATGATGCCAGCCACGAAAGGCAGGAAACCAATCCTCAGGTGCATGGTCTGTGAAACCCAGGCCGTGCCCGCGGCGAACACGAATAGCATGGCCAGCAGCGCATAAGTGTTGCGCAGCGTGTTGTTGAACACTTGCGTGGTTACGCGGCCGGCGGTTTGTGTAGCGTAAACTGGCGTAATCATGGGTGAAGTCGTCTCCTTTCCGGGTTGTCCCGGTTAAATGTGATTTCTCCGATCTCAGACAAAAATGTGGGGTCCCGGTTCCCCCGTTCAAGCGTGTAAGATAGCGAAACCCAAAAAATCTGTCATGTGGCGCGCGTCAAGGGTGGAGCATGGACCGCTTTTCAGGTATATTTGCGCGCCTCTGAATCCTTTAAACCCGCAGGGGCGAAGGGCAGGATGCTCGGAGTAATCCTACCCATTGTCGGGTGGTGAGAACGGACAGTTTCAGGAGGGGTGGCAGAGCGGTTGAATGCACTGGTCTTGAAAACCAGCAAGGGTTAACGCCCTTCGTGGGTTCGAATCCCACCCCCTCCGCCAAAATCAAGAGGCCGCCATGCGCGGCCTTTTCTCTTTTTGGCGCCCCCCCATCGGCACACAAATCGCACGACCACGTCATAATCGAGTGCCATCATTCGGATAAGATATGTGGCCGGCGCAGGAGATATGTCGCCCACCCTTGCCGCCTAGAAAAAGGAAGCGAACGATGAAAACAACACAAGAACACCACTCCGACACTCGGCAAGAAAGACGCCTGCATTGGGTGATCTGGGCTGCGGCTGCACTGGCGCTGCTGACACCACTGATTGCCATGCAGTTCACCGAGGAAGTGAATTGGGATCTCGCCGATTTCCTTGTTTTCGGCGCCTTGTTGCTGTTTTTTTGCTCAGCTTACGAGATAGGTACGCGTCTCATCGGAAACCGCGTCTATCGCCTGGGGCTCGGCATCGTCCTCCTGGCCGCATTTATCCTGATTTGGGCCG
>JABDPF010000092.1 GCA_013042915.1 Lysobacterales bacterium | reverse complement strand
CGAATTCCGTTGACGATCGCCGACTTCGACCGCGACGCCGGAACCGTGACCCTGGTCATCCAGGCCGTTGGAAAGACGACCCGTGAAATGCAGCGGGACTGCGTGCCCGGCTTTGAACTGGTCAGCGTCACCGGCCCGATGGGCGAGCCCAGCCGGATTCACAACGCGGGCAAGGTAGTGTGCGTGGGCGGCGGCCTGGGCGTCGCGCCGGTGTTCCCGCAGGTGCGCGCATTCAAGGAAACCGGCGCCTACGTGATCGGCGTGATCGGTTTTCGGGACGCCTCCCTTGTTTTTTGGGAAGACCGGTTCGAACGGTACTGCGACGAACTGATTATTTGCACCGACGATGGATCGCGGGGGCTGCGCGGCATGGTGACCGACGGCGTCGAACAGGCCATTGCACTCCATCGCGACATCGCGCAGTGCCTGGCCATCGGCCCGCCCGCGATGATGCAGGCCTGCGCCGAAGTGACCCGGCCCCATGGAATCAAGACCACTGTCAGCCTGAACCCGGTGATGGTGGACGGTACCGGCATGTGCGGAGGCTGCCGCGTCAAGCTCAGCGACGGCATGAAGTTCGCCTGCGTAGATGGCCCCGAGTTCGACGGCCACAAGGTCGACTTCGATGACCTCGTCAACCGTCTCAACCGATTTCACAAAGAAGAACGTCAAGCAATTGAAATGTGGTCAGAAAACTGTAAAGCGACACTCCGTTCATGACCCGGGAAACGCGACCCAGAAAGAAAAAGAAAATCGCTGAGATCCAGCCGGAACGCACCCACATGCCGATCCAGGATGCGAACGAGCGGATTCGCAATTTCGACGAGGTGACCCAAGGCTACACTGAGCAGCACGCCCTGGCGGAAGCCGAACGGTGCCTGGTTTGCCCGAAGGCGAAGTGCGTGGATGCCTGCCCCGTCAGTATCGATATCCCGACCTTCATCGACAAGGTGATCAGCGGCGACTTCCGAGGCGCCTGGCTGACGGTTACCGACGCCAACCTGATGCCGGCCGTCTGTGGCCGGGTCTGCCCCCAGGAAGACCAGTGCGAAGGCGTGTGCGTGATCGGCAAGAAGCTGGAACCGGTTGCCATCGGGCGACTCGAACGCTACCTCGGCGACCGCGCGATCGAAGAGGGCTGGGAGGCGCAAACCGGGATAGAACCGAACGGCAAGCGCGTCGGCATCGTCGGCTCGGGCCCGGCCGGAATTGCCTGCGCCGCCGACATGGCAAAAGCCGGTTGCGAGGTCACCGTGTTCGAGGCGCTGCACAAACCCGGCGGCGTACTGCGTTACGGCATCCCTGAATTTCGTTTGCCGGACGAGGTGATCGACGCCGAAGTCGATAACCTGAAGGACCTGGGCGTGCAGATCGAATGCAATACCCTGGTCGGCCGGTTGTTCACGATCGAGCAGATGGTCCGCGAAATGGGCTTCGATGCGGTCTTCATCGGCACCGGCGCCGGCACGCCGCGCTTCATGAACATCCCGGGCGAGTACCTCAACGGCGTGCTCTCGGCCAACGAACTGTTGACCCGCTGCAACCTGATGAAAGCCGGTGATTTCCCCAATCACGATACTCCGCTGGGCCTGGGCAAGCGGGTGGCCGTGATCGGGGCGGGCAATACCGCGATGGACGCTCTGCGCGTATCACTGCGTTTGGGTGCGGATCAGGTGGTCTGCGTTTATCGCCGCAGCTTTGACGAGGCCCCTGCCCGGCTCGAGGAAATCGAGCACGCCGCCGAAGAAGGCATCGCGTTCCACTGGCTCAGCGCCCCGGTCGAGATCCTCGACGACGGCGCCGGCAACGTCCGCGGCCTGCGCTGCATCGGCTTCGAACTGGGCGACCCCGACGAGTCGGGCCGCCGCCGGCCCGTACCCGTCGAGGGCAGTGAGTTCGAACTCATGGTCGACACCGTCGTTTACGCCATTGGCACCGACGCCAACCCGATCATCGGGCAGACCTCGGAAATCGGCCTCAATAAGTGGGGCTTCATCGCCACCGACGAGAACCTCGCCACTTCGATCCCAGGGGTCTACGCCGGCGGTGACATCGTTACCGGCGGCGCCACCGTGATCCTGGCCATGGGCGCGGGCCGCAAAGCGGCCAGCTCGATCAAACAGCACCTCGGCTTGCCCTGACCACCGTCTGTGGGAGCGGCTTCAGCCGCGAATACTCCCCGCAACTGCCTTTCTTCCCGGCGCTCAATCGTCGTCGATGATCATCCTGCCGTGGATCGTTCCTTCCGGATCCGAACTATCCACCGGCAAGCCACATCCCGGGCACCAGTAAGGGATGGACTCGTAATCAAAAATGATCGGATGGTAAGTCACGTAGTCGTTGACCGATTTGAACTGGGTCCCCTCGAATTCGCCCACACCGTAACCATCCAGTTTCCAGGATCCGTACCAGACCGGAAATCCCTGCTGAGAGAGCTGCACGCGCCGCTTCCCGCTGAACGTGCCGGCGTAGTAGCTTTCGTGGGGCGAGAACGCCACTTCCATGCTGCATCCGGGGTCCTCAGGGTCTTCGGGGTCCACCATGAATACCTTCCATTCGCCGTGCACGGGACCCGTGTAGTCCTCATCCCAATTGGCGTTCATGCTGAACCACGTGGTCGCGATAACGTCCATGTTCTCGTTCAGCAGGCAGGTATATCCCTGTAGTCCGCGGAGGTGAATGCCGGCTCCTTCGCTGCAGGCAAACGGCCCCACCGGCACACCGCCGCCGGTGCATTCGAAAAGAAAATAGGCCATGCTGGGGTCGATCTCCATCTGCGGAAAGTCTTCGTACCATGTAACTTCGATCTTTTCGCCCGCCGCCTGCGCGGCCGCACATACGAGCAGCAGAAACGGCAGCAATGCGACTATCATGCGTTGCAGAGTTTTCATGTCTTTTCTCCATTCAGTAGCGCCGGGTCCGCGTATCCATCAGGAATGCTTTCCGGCCTGCTCAGCTTATGCATGCTCTCACCGTGAAGCATGACCGTTGTGTGACGGGGAACGGACGATTTCTTGAACCGATTTAAGCGCGTGTATCACTTGGTCTTTGTGGAGTTCAAGCGCCAATGCCGTAGAATGGAGTTGCTCAGAAAACGGGCGGGCATTTCCGTTGCTGGGCTCTGTGGACAGCTAGGGCATGAACCAACAACCTGCATACCGTTTCGATGATTTCGAAGTCGACCCCGAGGCCTGGCGGCTTTCGCGGCGTGGGCGGGAAATTCATCTCGACCCGCTGGTACTGAAACTTCTGATCTACCTGATTTCCAAAAACGGCCGGCTAGTGACCCGTCAGGAGCTGATGGACACGGTTTGGGGCGACACGGTGATCAGCGAATCGGCGCTTACCAAGGCCGTGGCGCGTTTACGCAAGGCGCTCGGCGATGACTCAACCACCCACCGCTACCTGGAGACGGTGCGCTCCCAGGGCTACCGCTTCGTTGCGAGTATCGAAGAGAAACGTGTTCGATCAATTGCTGTTTTGCCGCTGAACAACCTGACTGGCGACCCCGAACAGGACTGTTACGCCGACGGGCTTCATGATCTGCTGATTACGGAGTTGTACAAGCTGCCCGGATTAGGGGTCACGTCCCGGCAGTCGACCATCCGCTTCAGAAACAGCCACCAGCCGGTCACCGAAATTGCCTCGGAGCTCGGCGTGGATGCCCTGGTCGAGGGCAGCCTGATTCGAAAAGGCGACGAGGCGGAGTTGACTATCCAGTTGATCGACGGTCGCAACGACAAACACCTCTGGGCGCAACGGTACAGGCGTGAAACACCCGGTATTTTGAACATGATCGCGGACATGGCGGGCGCCATCGGCGTCGAGATCGGGGCCATCATGTCGCCAGCGGCGACCGGACGACCGATCGGGAACCGGGCCCTGATCGATCCACGCGCCATCGACGCCTATGCACTGGGCACAACGCACCTTGAACAGCTTTCGAGCACGGGAATACGGACTGCGATTGGCCAACTGGAATCGGCAGTCGCAATCGAACCGCAGTTCGCGCAGGCCTGGGTTCAACTGGCCCTGGCGCATGCGATGGGCGGACTGTTTGGTTTTACTCCGCCGCGGGAGGCTATCGAATTGACACATACCGCCGCATCAAGGGCGGTCGAGGTGGACGAAAAGTTCTACGGCGGTTATTCGGCGCTCGGCTGGGCGCAGCTGTGGACAGGCGACATTGACGGCGCTTGCGAATTATTCAGAAAAGCGCTGCAGCTCAATCCGTCAGCTCCCATGGCGATTCACGGTGAAGCCGACTGCCTGATGTTTCACGGCCACATGGAAGAGAGCCTGGACCGCTTGCGCGAACTCGCGTCCATGAACCCTTTCAGCGTGTTCGACAATTTTCCGTTAGCGGCTCACCTGTACATGGCGCGCCGTTACGACGAGGCCATCAGCGCGGCAAAGGCCATGCAGACGCGGCTTCCCCGGTTCTCGATGCACCGGTTTTTCTCGCGGGCTTACTGGCAACAGGGCCTCTTCGACGAGGCGCTGGAAGAGGAGAGGCAGGAGTTCGGGCGGCGTGGCGACACGGTTATTCTCGCGGCCCTTGAAGCGGGTTTTGACGCCTCCGGACCGACCGGGGCGATGCGCGCCATGGCCGAAGCGCTGGTCGCCAGGGCGAGCCAATCCTACGTCGAGCCTTTCATTATCGCGGGTGCTTACGCGCGGGCCGGGCTGGTCGAAGAGACATTGCACTGGCTGGAGCAGGCCTTTGAAAACGGCTCGTATGAAATGCACTACATCGCCTTCTGGCCGCACCTGGATTTTCTGCGTGACAATCAACGTTACCAGGGCCTGGCGGATCGCGTTTACGGCCCGATGGCGCCGGCCATCCGGAAACTGGAAAACACATCGCTTTAGCTGCGGCCGGCCCTGCCCCATCGTGTCCTGAGTATCGTTCGAAGGACGGCGAGGTCACTCGGCCATTTACCGTACTTGGGCACCGCATCGGCTACATCGGCGATGCGGAAATCGTAAAAGACATGCATCGCAGGTTCCGGTAACGGGACTTCGGCCGGGAAACGGGCAACCGGCACGAAAGCCAGCGAGAGAAACCGCCAATACGACCCGTAGGCCACGACATGGCAACCGCAGGAGCGGCAAAATCCGCGTTGTATCGCCGGGGGGTCCTTCATCGTTTCAAACCGGACGTAGTCGACACGCTCGAGCGGGACATGCTTCGCCAACAGGATCATGGAGTCCGCGTATGCCGCTCGGTTGGCGGTCTGGCAGATGGTGCAGTGACATCGCACGCGCCCCATCACGGGCCCTGTAACCACCAACCCGGCCTTCCCGCAGCTGCAACTGCAACGCACTTCACTCATCGTTCGACCTGCCTGAGCCAGTGAAAACCGTCCTTCAAAAGGATAGCCGAAGCGCGCCCTTATCCGGGACAGAGCAGCCGGAACTGATCGCCACGGCGATCCATCGGTGCCGAAAAGCCCTATACCGGTAAGAATTGAATGACGCTTGGAGTACCTTGTCCCGGCTGCCTATTTCAGTTGCGAACGAAAGTAGTTGAACGAGTGCACCAGCGCTTTCTGGACTTTTTCGGCCTCCGCGACCACGGCGTCCCACCTGTCATCACCGGCGGCTTTCATTTCGTCCAGTTTCTTTTTGACGGACCGGGCGGATGATCTTAATTGGGCAACCTGTTCGTCGTATTTTTGACCCAGTTTCTGCTGGCCGGAACTCGCCTTGCTCTCCAGTTCGTCCAGTTGGGCATTCATTTCGTCGAGTTGCGCCTTCATCTTCTGAATCACTTCGTCTCTTTTAGACATGTCAATTGCTCCTTTGCTGTTTCTCGATCAGGCCGAAGGAATTCGGCGCCTCGATGCAATGGGACGGCCGATGGTCTAGCCGGTTCATTATAGTCCCGGGAATCGTACCGTCAGTGGAGTAACGCCATAATGTCCACGGGCAACGGGCTTTCAAAGACCAACCGCTTGTCCGTCCCCGGTTTGAGGATTCGCAGTCGCAGGGCGTGCAGGCCCATGCGTTCGCCCGCCGTGCCGTAGCGTCGATCACCCACCACCGGGTGTCCAAGCCACGCCAGGTGCGCCCGGATCTGGTGCTGGCGGCCGGTTTCCAACGTAACCCTCAACAAGGACCGCCCGCCGGCGCTGCGCTCGGTGGTGAAATGAGTGACCGCGCGCTTGGCGTCCGGGTGCGGGCCAACGTGCATCTGGTAGATGTCCGGGTCGAGACGCAAAGCCTGATCGATCGTCCCCTCCGCCGGGGACGGGCGGCCCTCCACCACCGCAAGGTAGGTTTTCTCCGCGGCCGGCCAGTTCGCCATCACCGCCTCTCGTGCTTCCCGTGAAGTGGCGAACAGCAATACTCCCGACGTGTCGCGATCCAGCCGATGGACCGGCCACAACTTGAGGGGCCGATTGGGCCGGGACACCTGGGTACGCAGCATGCCCAGGGCATGGGGCTCGTCGCTCTTTGGGCTGCCGACCGACAACAGGCCGGCGGGCTTGTCGATGGCGATCAGGTCTCGGTCCCGATAGAGAATATCGAGCCGTTGCCGCGGTCCAGGAGTCCCGCGGGCGGAAGCGGCGACAACGACCCGGTCGCCCGCCTGCACGGGATGGTCGTGCCGGGTCACCGGCCGGCCGTTTACGCTGACGCATCCGTTCTTCAGGCGTTGCTTGATCTTGCTGCGTGACCAACCGTCAAGCCGGCTGATCAGCAGCTCGAACAGGGTCGTGTTTTCAATGACCGTCAATCTGTCAGACAAGCGGCTCTCCCCGATAAGTTTTCGATGCTGCCGCGGCTCACGTACCGACCAGTCTACAGGTCGGGGCGGCCGGGCCGGAACCGATTCGCCGTCAGGATCTCTCGCAGTGTGATTTGTCGCAGTCGCCGCCGCAGTCGCCACAGCTGCCGCCGCGGTGGTTGCCGTGAACCAGGCCGAAACCGACAAAGACGGCTGCCAGGAACAGCAGTGGGAAAAGGTACTCGCCCATGGTTACAACAGCCCCGCGAAACCCATGAAGGCCAGCGACAGGCTGCCGGCGATGATCAGGGTTAGACCGGTGCCCTTGGCGATGGCGGGGATGTCGGACAGCTCCGAGGTTTCGCGGATCGAGGCCATCAGCACCAGTGCCAGGGTCAGGCCTAGGCCGGCGCCGATGGCGAAGACGATGCCCTGCATGAAATCGTAGCCGCGGTTGGTCTGGAAGATGGCCAGGCCGAAGATCGCGCAGTTGGTAGTCATCAGCGGCAGAAAGATGCCCAGCTGCCGGAACAGCACCGGTGCGATTTTCTTGACCACCATTTCCACGATTTGCACCAGGGAGGCCACCACGATGATGAAGGAGATGATGCGCAGGTAGGGCGCGTTCTCCAGCACGTAAGTGTTCAGGAACCAGGCGGCCAGCGAGGTCAAGGTCAGCACGAAGATATTGGCCAGCCCCATTCGAAGCGCCGTCTCCACCCGCGCCGAAACGCCCATGAAAGGGCACAGGCCCAAGAACAGGGCCAGGGTGAAGTTGTTGACCACCATGGCGGAGAAAAAGATCGAGAAAAGGGTCTGGTCGTTCATGCCGCGGCCGCCTCCCGCGATTTCTTGCGCTGCTCGAACACACCCAACCCCAGGATGATGAATCCGAGCATCAGGAAGCCGCCGGCGGGCAGCACCATGACCACCCAGGGTTCGAAGTTGGGGCCGAACAAGGGAATGTCGAACAAGGTGCCGATGCCGAGAATCTCGCGGAAGCCGCCCATCATCACCAGCGCGATCGTGAAACCGATGCCCACGCCGATGGCGTCCAGCAGCGAGCGGTAAACGGTATTGCGCGAGGAAAACGCCTCCTGGCGGCCGAGGATCATGCAGTTCACGACGATCAGCGCGATAAAGGCGCCCAGTTCCTTGTGCTGCACCGGCGCATAGGCCTGCAGCAGCATGTCGGCCAGGGTCACGAAAGTCGCGATCACCAGGATGTAGGAGGAAATGCGTACTTCCTTTGGGATCAGGCTTTTGACACTTGAGATGAGTACGCTGGAACAGGTCAGCACGAAGAAGGTCGCCGCGCTCATCGCCAGCGCATTCTTCAGCGTGTTGGTCACCGCCAGTGCCGGGCAAAGGCCCAGCATCTGGATCAGCACCGGATTTTCTTTCCAGATCCCGCGGACGAAGTCCTCGGCGGGCGTGGTGGTTCTCATGGCGCCTCCTCCGGCATCGTCTGGCCCTGCTCCAACGGCTCGAGGTCGACCTGCTGCAGCATTGGCCGCCACTCGGCAACCCCGTTGTTGATGATGCTGACCACCACCTTGGAGGAAATCGTCGCGCCGGTGATGGCGTCGATCTCGCCGGGCAGACCCTTGCCGGTGCCCGCCTTGATCGCCGTCAGCGGCGTCTGCGGGCGGTCGAAGAACTGCTGGACGAAGTCCTGGTCCTTGAAAATCTTGTCGCCCAGGCCCGGCGTTTCCTTGCTCTCCAACACCTTCTTGCCGAGCAGGATGCCGGTATCGGGCTCGAAACCGAAAATCACCAGCACGATGTCGGC
>JABDPF010000091.1 GCA_013042915.1 Lysobacterales bacterium | reverse complement strand
AGCTTCGGCAAGCCGAGGTCAAGGATGATCGCATCGTAAGATTCCGTATCACCCATGAACCAGCCTTTCTCGCCGTCGCCGGCGACATCCACGACGAACAGTTCGCGTTCCAGCGTGGTCTTGAGTTGCCGTGCGACCTCGGCATTGTCTTCAACTACCAGTACCCTCATGCCTTTGTATCCTCCTCAGCGACTGGCTTGGCCGGCAATGGTTTCTGTATATCACGGCGGCACACCCTGTAACCACCACACCGGTCAATCACCCAGCACATACGCACCGGCCTCGGTCGCCCCCGGAAAAGACACCTCAGACGCTCAGGGTGACTTTCTGGTAGAGGCCGCCGAAGTAGAATTCGGAATCGAGACGCCCTGCCGCGATATTATCGGGCATGAAGGCCGGCAGTTCGTGCCGCCACAGGTCCATCGCGAACGGTTCCAGCCAGGTGAGGATGGGTTTCATCACGTAACGCATTGGATTGGATTTTTTCGGGCCGTGATAATCGACGAAGACGACGCGTCCGCCGGGACGGGTCACGCGAATGGCCTCTTCGATGGTGCGGCGGCGGGCTTCTTCGGGTTGCTCGTGGAGCAGGAAAAACACCACGGTCTGATCGAAAGCCGAGTCGGGAAACGCCATGTCGGTGGAATCCTGGTGATGGATTTCGACATTGTCGTTGCCGGCCAGTTTCTTGCGGGCGTTTTGTACCTGGATCGGCGCCACGTCGACGATGTCCAGGCGGGATTCCATTCGGTCGAGGTGGCCGGCTACCCGGTTCGAGAAGTCCCCGTAGACGCAGGCCACCTGCAACACTCGGCTGCCCGGGGCCAGGGCGAGTTCGTCCAATACGGTCTGTGTGAGGCGCTTCATGTTGCCCCACAGGATCAGGTTGACCATCCACTCGCGTTCGAACAGGTCGAGCGCCTTGGGGTGAAGGTAGGCCCACCAGTAGGTGTCTTCGAGGTAGTCGGGTATTGCAGGCGCCGGGGGCACGGTGGCCAGCCGCGGCTCCGCGCTCGCGCAAGCGCTCGAACCTTGCGGGTCGTACTGTTCCTGGGTGGCGCTGCCGTCTTCGTTCATTATCAGCCTATGGCAAAAAGATAATAGGCCGTCAACAGGGTGCCGATGGCGGCGACCAGGTAAACGGCCTTGGCTACAATTTTGTCTTTCCGTACCCCGAAATCGTGGAAGACGACCCGAAGGCGGTGTGCAGCATGCCATAAAGCCAGTGAAATTACGAAAAACAGGATAATTTTTCCGATCCAGGTCGAGGCGAAACCGTGCAGGTTTGCGTACTCGAGACCCTCGGGCACGGTTCCGCTGGCCACCAGCCCAAACAGTGCGATCAGTGCCGGGAACAGGAAGGCGGCAACGGTGCCGCCGGCCGCGAAAACGCCCCACACGACGGATTTCTTTGCAATGGCCATCTCAGAACACCCCCGCGAGCAAAAATACGAGCGCCGTCACGACCGCCCAGGCGACATAGTGCGCGGCGACGATGAACGCGGGCGGCACTTTCTGCTCGCCTACTTGCAGCGGCATCGCTTTGGGCGCGAGCTGGAACCAGTCGAAGGTCATGTACACCAGGTAAAACAGCAATGCGATCACGTGGAAGGCAAGCCAGAAGGCATTTTGCTGCGAGGCCAGAAACGCCAGCCAGCGCTCCTCGGAGCCGCCGGCCAGGATGGCCAGGACGCAGATCAGGAAAAAGCTGTAGAACCCCACCAGCAGGCAGGTCACTTCGCGCAGCATGTACTTGATGTAGCGCCCGTTTCGCATGTACCACGTCGTCGGCGACACGGGCCGTACATAGGGGTTGCGGCTCATGATTTACCTCCGGGCAGTTTCTGCAGCCAGTAGGCCTTGGCGCCGTCGATTTTCATTTGCTGCAGCGCCGCGGCCGGGTCGACGTTTTTAGGGCAGACCTCGGAGCAGGCACCGACGAAAGAGCAGTTCCAAACGCCGTCGTGGTCGGCCAGGATGTCGAGCCGTTCCGACTTGCCCTGGTCGCGTGAGTCGATATTGTAGCGATGGGCCAAGGCGAGCACGGCCGGGCCGATGAAGCTGGAATCCAATGCGTACTGCGGACAGGCCGAGTAGCAGCACATGCAGTTAACGCACATCGTGTACTGCTTGAATTTGTAAAGCGCGCTGCGCGGCTGGTTGAACTCTTCGTTCTCCGGTGGTGGATCCTTGCGGATGATGTACGGCTTCGCCATCTGCAGTTTTTCCATGACATCGTCGAGCACGACGACCAGGTCGCGCTCGATCGGGAAATTCTCCAGCGGCTCGATTCGTACGTCTTTCGGCAGGTCGCGAACGAAGGTTTTGCAGGTCAATACCGGCTCGCCATTCACCATCATTCCGCAGCTGCCGCAGACCATCATGTGACAGGACCAGCGGAAGGCCAGCGTCGTGTCGAGTTCCTCCTTGATGTAGTTCAATGCATCCAGGATCGCCCAGTCTTCCTCGCAGGGCACCTGGTAGCTCATGAAGTGAGGCTCGGTGTCCTGCTCAGGGTCGTAGCGCAGAACTTCGATATCCAGGGTTCTTTTGCTCATTTGTCTTTGCCCCCCGAATAGTCGCGTACACCGGGTTGCGAGCGCGTGATCGTAACATCGAGCCATTCGATGCGCGGCCGTCCTTTCGGCTCGCGGAAGGCCAGTGAGTGTTTGAGAAAGTTTTCATCGTCGCGCCCGACGAAATCCAGGCGCTGGTGCGCACCACGCGACTCGCGTCGTTGCAGTGAGCCCTCGGCAACGGTCTCGGCCACGTCCAGCAGGTTCCTCAGCTCGAGGAGTTGTTGCAGGTCGGTATTGAACACGTTGCTCTTGTCGTTGACCTCGATTCCCTGAAAGCGTTCGTGCAGCTCGGCGACCTTGTCGCAGGTTGCCTGGGCGCCCTTCTCATCGCGGTAAATGCCGGCGCCCGATTCCAACGAGTCACGCATTTCCCGGCGAACCCCGGCGGTGGTCTCACCTCCGCCGCTGCGTTGCAAAAGACCGCGTACATTGCCCACGATATCCTCGGCCTGGGCCCGCAGCGTCGGGTTGTCTTCGCTGCGGCCGGTTTCCTTTGCATAGGCGCTTGCCCGGTCGGCTGAGCGCTTGCCTGAAACCAGCAGGTCGGTCAGCGAGTTCGAGCCGAGCCGGTTGGCGCCATGCAGACCGGAACACGCCGTCTCACCGATGGCGAACAGGCCGGGCATCTGGGTTTCGCCATTCAGATTCGTATCGATGCCACCCATCATGAAGTGTATGACCGGGCGCACCGGAACGGGTTCCTTGACCGGGTCATGGCCAACGTAGGAGGATGCCAGTTCGCGCACCAGCGGCAGGCGTTCGTTGATTTTTTTCTCGCCCAGGTGGCGCATGTCGAGCAGCACGGAGTGACCCCAAGGCGTTTCGACGGTGTTGCCTTTCTTTTGCTCGTGCCAGAACGCCTGGCTGAGGCGGTCGCGCGGGCCCAGCTCCATGGTTTTCAGCACCGGCGACCCGATCGGTGTCTCGGGGCCCATGCCGTAATCCTGCAGGTAGCGGTACCCGTTCTTGTTGACCAGGATGCCGCCTTCGCCGCGACAGCCCTCTGTCAGCAGAATGCCCGTACCGGGCAGGCCGGTGGGGTGGTATTGCACGAACTCCATGTCCTTTAGCGGAATACCGGCGCGATAGGCCATGGCCATCCCGTCACCGGTCTTGACCGCACCGTTGGTCGTGAACGGAAATACCTGCCCGGCGCCGCCGGAGGCCATGATCACTGCCGGGGCGTGGTAGGCGAAGAACCGTCCGCTGCGCATTTCCATGGCCACCACGCCGCGGCATTTCCCGTCTTTGTGCAACAGGTCGAGCGCGAAGTACTCGTCGTAGCGCTTGATCGACGGGAACTGCAGCGAGGTTTGAAACAGCGTGTGCAGGATGTGGAAGCCGCTCTTGTCGGCCGCATACCAGGTCCGCTTCTTCTTCATGCCGCCAAACGGCCGCACGGCGACCGAGCCGTCGTCCTCCCGACTCCAGGGGCAACCCCAATGCTCGAGCTGGATCAGCTCTCGCGAGGCCTGGGAGACGAAGTACTCGACCACTTCCTGGTCACACAGCCAGTCGCCGCCGCTGACCGTGTCGTTGAAATGCATTTCCAGTGAATCGTCCGCCCCCTTGACCCCTGCCGCCCCACCCTCGGCTGCGCAGGTGTGGCTGCGCATCGGGTAGACCTTGGATATCAGGGCGATTTCAAGTGACGGGTCGGTTTCGGCAATGGCGATCGCCGCTCGCAGTCCGGCTCCACCCGCTCCGACGATGACCACGTCCGCGTGAATCGTTTCCATAAAAACTCCGAGTGTGCGGCGACGGCGGCATGGCCGGCGCCCGTTGTTCGTGACGTGGCTCTAGTTGTTCGTGGCGCCTTCGGCGATCCACTGCTTGATGATGGCAATCTGCTCGGAGGGGACCGGGTCCATGCTGCCGTGCGGCATACTGATACTGGGATCGGCCCGCCCTTCCATCAGCACCACGAGGTTGCTGCCCTCGACATCGCCGGGAATAATCATGGCTCCGCCTTCCGTGCCTTTCATCAATTCTTCGTAACTCACCATGCTCAGACCGCTGGCTTGAAGGCCGGCTCCGCCGGGTTGGTGGCACGACAAGCAGTGCTCAGCCAGAATCGGTTGGACGTCTCGGGAAAAACTGGCCGGTTCTGTTCCGCAACCTACGAGAAGGGCCGGCACTGCGGTCAGCATCAGAACGCCTGCGAAAATGCGCTTCAACATGTGTAACTCCCAGGTCCTGGTGGGACTTCAAAGTACGATGGCGCCGCCGTTTTACGGATGACGCACGTCAATAAAAACATATTCTTGAAAAGCCGGGATGCGAACCGGTTAAAATTCAGCATCCATCATATCATCGGCGATAACTCGAAGTGAAAATCGGAATAGTAGGAGCGGGTATATCCGGCCTGGCAACCGCCCAGGCCCTGCGTACGCGCATGCCGTCCGCGGAGGTTACCGTGTTCGAAGCAGCAGCGCGCCCTGGCGGCAAGGTGATGACGGAGCGGATGACGGCAGGCTATATCTGCGAATGGGGTGTCAACGCCTTTCTCGACAAAAGCCCGCCGACGCTGGAGCTCTGCGACAAGATCGGGATCGACGTCTTACCAGCCGATGTCTCTGCCAAGAAACGTTATGTCTACAGCGAGGGTGCGCTGCATCAGCTGCCGGAGAAACCCCCGCAGTTTTTCACCTCCAATTTGTTGAGCCTCACCGGACGTCTCCGCGTCATCGGCGAGGTGTTCTCCGGTCGGGCGAAAAAAGACGATGAGACACTCGAGGAGTTTGGCACCCGTCACCTGGGCCGCGAAGCATTCGAGAAGTTGATCGACCCGATGGCTTCCGGAGTCTTCGCGGGTGACGCGCGCACGATGAGTCTGAAAAGCTGCTTTCCCCGCATCCACGAGGTAGAAGACGAGTTCGGCAGCCTGATCCGTGGCCTGGTGTCGTTGCAGAAAAAAGCGCGCAAGGCCGGAAAAAAAGACAAGCCGGGCCCCGGTCCCGGTGGCATCCTGACTTCTTTCGAGAACGGCATGTCGGTGATGACGGATGCGCTGGCGGCCCTGCTGGGACCGTCGTTGAAGCTCGACGCGCCGGTCACCGGGTTGGTGCACGAGGGGGAGCGTTACACGGTGGAATGGGGCGCCGGGGAGCGTGACGAGTTCGAGGCGCTGGTATTGGCCTGCCCGGCCCACGTGCAAGCCGGCTTGCTGGCGGGTTTGTCGCCTGAGTTCGGGCGACTGGTGGGGGAGATTCCATACCCGCCACTTGCGGTCGTCTGCCTGGGATACGAGCGGGGAGCAATGGGGCCCGGCCTGGATGGTTTCGGGTTCCTGGTGCCGTCACGTGAGGACAGGGGTATCCTCGGCACCGTTGTCGATTCAAACGTGTTTCCCAACCGCGCGCCGGAGGGAAGGGTGCTGCTGCGGACGCTGGTTGGCGGTGCGCGACGCCCGGACAATGCGTTGCTTGAGGACGAGCCATTGCTGGACCGTGTGCGTGGCGAGCTGAGAGACATCATGGCCCTGCATTCCGATCCGGAGTTCGCCAGTATCTACCGCCACGAAAAAGCCATTCCGCAGTACCTGGTTGGCCACAGCCATCGGCTCGGGCGCCTGGACAAGGCCTTGGGTCGGTTTCCGGGGTTGTTCCTTACAGGAAATGCTTACCGCGGCGTGAGCCTGAATGACTGCGTGGTGAATGCACGAAAAACCGCCGACAGGGTGCTGCCGGCGGTTTGATGGTCGGCCCTCGTGGGCCGAAGGTCAGCTAAAAAGATTCGAGGTTTTTACTCGGCCTGCGGTACTTCTTCATGACACTGCAGGCAATCAACCGCCCGGTCTTTTTCCGTGTCGTGCGGGATATCCGTGATATCGGCGTGACAATCCACGCAGGACCACATTTCGTGGGCTTCTACCGTGAAACTGCCGTCGGCGTTGTGGATCTTGGCGCCGTCGACCTCCATCGGCTCATCTGAACCCCCCCCTTCGTGGCATTCGAAGCAGGTGGCGTTATCGGTCAGGTCCACGTCCTGGGCCGCGACGTTGCCGATTGAGAAAGCGGCCAGGGCCGCCAGTGTTGCAGCGATGACTGCCAGTTTCTTGAATACCATGGTTATTCCTCGTTCAATTGACCGGGGGGAAACCCGATCTCAATCAAGACAGCCCGCAACAGGCACGGCTTTTGTGCCGCGGCCGCGGGAGTTTGCCGGCACAGAATAAAGGTTGCGTGATGAATCAATTCTGATCTGGGTCAACGTTCATATTAAGTCCGCCGAATATAGTGGTCAGCGTTCGTTAAACGCCAGCGGGGAGAACCATGGCACTGTTTGACACAACGCGTCCCAAGGGGCGACGTGAGGGAAGCGTTTTCGCACGGCCCATGGCCGGTGTGTTGCTGTTCCAATTCCTCGTGCTGGCGAGCAGCCTGTTCTTCATCGTGGAACCGGTATTCGCCGAGAAAGCGGTGATCCAGGGAGATGACCGCAAGTGCGTCATGTGCCATCGGCGGCTGAGCTTCAAGGAGCCGCCCGCGCCGGGTGAAGAGCGCAAGGTGCACATCGCGATTGACGAGTACATCCAGGCCGACCACGTTGAACTGCGCTGCCAGTCCTGTCACAGCGACATCCAGCGCGTGCCCCATCGCCAGGACATCCCGCACACGGTAGATTGCGTATCCTGTCATCGGCGTCATCCGGAATTCATGATGCGTGACGGTGAAGGGGAATCCGTACTCGAGAGCGGCCAGCCGCTCTCCACGGTCGCCACCTGCGGCCACTGTCATGACACCGATTTCATTGTAGCCAACAGCGACCACGCCGATTCCGGCGCCAGCCATCTGTATGAAAATGGGCGGCCCCATCCCTGGGTTGCCGGCCCCGGATTCTATGGTGGTTGGGACGCCATCCGCTACCCGTCCGATTTCCTGGACGAGAGTGGAAATGTCGACCCGGCAGCATGGTTGAAAGTGCTGGGCGAGCACCACCCGGGTGGTGGGCCGGTGAACGAGCTGGTCGAAATGAACTGCCTGATGTGCCACTCGAATATCGAGGATCACTCGGCGCGTGCCGATGCGCTGGCGGCAGGCAATTTTGCCTGGGCCAACTCCCTGCCGCTGGCGGAGAGGGACATCCTGACGAAAAGTGAGGAAGGTTGGGCCTGGAACCCCGAGGTCTTTGCCGAAGGGGGGCATCTGAAGGTCGGGGTGATGGGTATCGAAACACCCGACACCGAAGTCTGCGCGCAGTGCCATGGCCAGGTCAGTGGCCAGGCGGGCGTGCCGCTGTCGCTTGAAACGGACCCGGATCAGCGGCCGTTCACGGAAAAAACGGGCCAGATCGTTGCACCTCACCCGGTGAATGCGAGCGGCCTGAACATGGCGGTAGAGGAATCCCGCGATCATCCACTGGATATACACGCCAATCGTGGTATCGACTGCACGAATTGCCACCATTCACTGAACAACCCGGTCTACTACCGCGACGACAGTGAAAATCGCCCGGGACACCTGGTGTTCGACCCGCGCCGGCTGACTCATTCACAGTACCTCGACCGGCCGCTGCATCGCTTCGCCAAGGGCCATTCGATCAACGGCCTGGCGGACGAGGCGGGCGAGGACAGTCTGCGACGCTGCGACTCGTGTCACGACGGCAGCGCGGGACACGATTGGCTTCCGTACCACGAGGCCCACTTCAGCGCGCTGGCCTGCGAAACCTGCCATATACCCCAGGTTTTCGGCCCGGCCTTGCAGGCCATTGACTGGACGATCGTCGACGCGGACGGTGAACCCATTCGGCAATATCGCGGCATCGAGGGTGATCCGGCTGTCGAGGGCGCCTTGATCGAGGGTTATACGCCCGTCGTGCTGCCGCGCCGCTTCGACGAAGGCGATTTCAGGCTGGCGCCTTTCAACGCCGTGGCATCCTGGTTCTGGCTGACCGGCGAGCCGGCCCGGCCTGTCTCGCGTGTCGAGTTGGCAGAAGCGCTGCTGGTCGAAGACGGGCACCATCCCGACCTCATCGCGGAACTGGACGTAGACGGTGACGGAGCACTGACCGGGTCTGAACTCCATCTCGATACCGAGGACGAGCAAAAAGTGGTTCGCGCTCGCCTGGCCGCCAGCGGCCTGGAGCCGCTCACGGTCGAGACCGATCTGACGCCCTACTCGATCAACCA
>JABDPF010000065.1 GCA_013042915.1 Lysobacterales bacterium | reverse complement strand
GGAGCATAGACATGGACACCATAGACGCACTCATGACGCGCCGCAGCATACGCGCCTGGACGGCAGATCCTGTTCCGGGCGAGCAGCGCAAGACCATCCTCGAGGCCGCCATGAATGCACCCAGTGCGGCGGACGCCCGGCCCTGGCACTTCGTGACCATGGATGACCCGGACATCATCGGCCGCTTCACGACGCTGGGCGGCACCGAGATGCTCCAACACGCCACGTTGCTGGTCCTGGTTTGCGGTGAAGTCGCGCGCGAGATTTATCCCGGGTTCTGGCCCCAGGACTGCTCCTGTGCAGCCCAGAACATGCAGCTGGCTGCCCACGATCTGGGTATCGGTTGTGTTTGGATCGCGGTGTATCCGCTCGAGGAGCGCGTCGAGTTTTGCCGGCGGGTGCTCGGTGTTCCTGGGGAGATCACGCCGTTCGCCTTGCTGGCCATGGGTGTGCCGGCGGAGTCGCCCGAACCGGAATACCGCTACGACCCTGTTCGACTTCATCACAATGGCTGGTGACACCATGCTTGATAGCGCACGCATTCCGGCGAGATTCAACGGTCCGCCCGATTCCGGTAATGGCGGTTACAGCTGCGGTGTGCTGGCTTCCGCCATCGAGGGACCGGCGCGTGTTCGACTGCATAGGCCGCCGCCGCTGGACCGCGACCTCGACCTTCGCGCAAGCGACGACGGCGTGGCGCTGTTTGACGGCGAAACGCGGATCGCCTCGGGGGCGGCAGCGCCCCTGGAGCTCGACATTCCATGCGCCCCGTCCCTGGACCAGGCCCGGCAGGCGACGCGGCGCTACCCCTGTTACCAGGGGCATGTTTTCCCAACTTGTTTCGTGTGTGGTCCCGGGCGTCCGGACGATGACGGGCTGAATCTCTTTCCGGGTCCGGTCGATGACTGGAGCCTCCTGGCCTGCCCCTGGCAGCCCGCGCGGGACCTCCTGGCGGCCGACGGCACGGTGCTGCCGGAAATTGTCTGGGCGGCGCTGGACTGCCCCGGCTACTTCGCCTGCCTGGGCGAACACCCCCGCCCGGCCGTCCTGGGTGAACTGCAGGTGCAACGGTTCGCGCCGGTTCCGGGCGCGGAGGAACTCGTGGTGTATGCCTGGCCGCTGGGCCGTGAAGGGCGCAAGTGCTTCGCGGGTTCGGCCGTGGCCAGGCCGGATGACGAGGTGCTTGCGGCCGGTCGCGCTACCTGGATCCTGTTGCGCCAGGAATCAACCGGCGTATAGCCCGGGATCGTGCTCGAAGCCCCGGAGCGCCGCCACGGTGGCGGGCGCCGTTTTCCCGAGGTAGCGAGGCAGCGTTGCCAGGGGTTTGTCAGGAATCCGGTAGGGCGAGACGAAGCGTACTCGGAGCGTTCCACTCCCGCGCCTTGGCGCGATCCAGCCCAGTATGTCGCTGGCCGCGAAGCGATTCGGATTGATCAAGGTCGAACGGGCGACGCGCTCTTCGATGAGTGAGCTGAAGAGACCCGCCTGGTAGCCGTAATGCGTGCATCCCAGGAATGCGATCAGTTGCTCGGGGGGGGCGCCGAGGCGGGCGAGGGCGGATGGCACGAACCGCTGCAGCAGCGCCCGGGCCTCGCGCCCACTGTAATCGTTCGAAATGGCGTCCGGCAGCCCCGGGCAGGCCTGTTGGATCACGCGCCCGCGAGCGACCCCTGCCCGGGTCATAGCGGTCACGTAGGTGCCTTCGCTGACCGTGGTGGGCGTGGCGAAAATAACGATGGGGGCTGTTCGGGATGATTCGTCGTGCGACTGCAGCGCCGCGAGGATCGCCCGTGTCCCCGATTCGACAATACCCCGGGTGGGTGTTGGGGCGTGTTGCCTGAAAATCTCGTCCTTGAACAGGATGCTGAGGGTGTTGCAGGCGATGTACAGGAAATCGGGTGCATAACGCGCCCGAACGTTCTCCAGGAACCGGTCGAAGGCCTGCACTTTTTCCTCTCGCGTTGTCATCGCGTTGTATGAGAAATCATCGCGCAGGGCCGCGTTCAGATAGAGCAGTTCGACGTCCTGCAGGGACGGCTGCTCACGCAGGCGCGCTTCGACCTCGGCGCACACCGCCAGCCCACCGGTGCCGGAATCGGTAATACCGATTTTCATGCCGGGCCGATGGTCGCACGCGAACCATCCACCACTTCCTCGGGATAGCGGGCCGTAATCAGCTTCCTGAGCACCGGTGCATGTGAGGCCAGGATGTCCGGCAAGGGCTCGGCAGGCAGTTCCCAGGTGATGATGGTGATGCCCTGCTCATCGCACCAGGTGCCGAACGAGCCCGGGGTTTCGTAGCCGACGTCAGGCAGCAGGGGCAGCTTGACCTTGCCGGAAATCCACTGCCCCAGGGCGCTGGCTTCGGGGTCTTCGATGCAGGCCAGCGGGGCGTGCAGGGACACGACGGCTTTTGGTTTCAGTCGCTCCACCAGCGCGATTAACGCCCGGGTCTCGGGTTCTGACGCACCCTGTTTTCCCGCGCCGAGCCGCATATCCTGGTTTTCCTGACCATGGCCTCGGTAGTAGACCGGGTTGGCCGACCAATTTTTCGTAGGCAGGTTGCGGTTCAGGTCGACTCCGCGCGCGTTGCAGCGGGTTCCGCGCATGACGCCGTCCGGGTTCACGCACAGCACCGCGGGATTGCGCACGGCGTCCGGGCGGACCGCGCGTAGCGCATCGGACAAGACCACGGTCGTATCGCTTTCGTCGCCGTGCATCGAGGCCAACAGCAGGATTTCGACGGGGCCGAATTGCGGGCCGAAGCATTCCAGCGCGACGCCACGCGCGGATCGTCCGTAGACGGTGGGTTCGAGGGCCAGGGTGCCGCGGCGCTCACGCGGCAAGAGTAATTCATGGCTGTCTTCGGTCATCGTCGCACGCTAGCATTGGCGCAGGGACGAAACAAGGAGACAATAGTATGCCGATCCCGTGCCTGCACAAGACGCGGCTTGTCATTTTCATTTCACTGTCGATGGTTTTGTTGTTCATGGAACACATGGAGTCTCATGCGGCCGACGCGCGCGCAGCAGGGTCGGCTCCCGACAGCGGGCTCGAGGCCCTGGTCGACGGACGGGTGGCCGGTTCGCCGAAGCTGGCCGGCCTGCAGGTGCTGGTGCTCAGGGATGGCCAGGTGGCTTACGAGTACGCCGGGGGCTTCGCGCGGCTGAGCGGTAACGATGAGGTGCCGCTTGGCATGGAGCATCAACCCCGGGTCGCGTCGATTTCGAAGCTCGTGGCGGCCATCGGATTGATGCGGCTGGCTGAGCGCGGACGGATCGATCTCGATAAGGACGTCTCCGAGTACCTCGATTTCACGCTGCGAAACCCCGCCTTTTCCGGACAGGCGATCACGCCGCGCATGTTGCTATCCCATACCTCATCCGTGCGCGACGGCGATTATTACTGGCTGACGGCCGGCGAGCAGTTCGAAGACTTTTTCCTCCCGGGCCGACCGCATTTCGGGGATGGGCGTCATTTCGCCGCGCAAGCCGGGCAAGGGCCCGGCCAGTACTTCACCTATGCCAACCTGAATTTCGGCATCGTGGCGGCCATCATCGAGCGTGTCAGCGGCCGGCGATTCGATCGTTACATGCGCGAAGCCGTGCTCGAGCCACTCGGGCTCAAGGCCAGTTTCAACGTCTGTGACATCCTGGTCACGCAACCCGATCGGATTGCCACGCTGTATCGCAAGCGCGATGCACAGGAAGTCTGGCGGCCGGAGGGCGACTGGGTGGCGCAACTCGACGACGATCGCTTTTCCTGCCATTACGGACGGAAACCGGTCGCGCGAGGCGAGGACGTCGGTGTCGTGCTTCCCGGTTACCGGCCCGGGGAGAACCCGACTCTGTTTTCGCCTCAGGGGGGGTTGCGCGCCTCGGTGCACGACCTGGCCGTGATCGCGCGCATGCTGTTTTCCGGGGGCACCCTGGACGGTGTAAAGATACTGGGGGAGGAAAGCGTCGAGCAGATGTTGGCAACCCAGTGGCACCTCAACCAGGACGGCAGCAACGGCAATACCGCCGAGGGAATGGACCCGGACGACCCCGATTACCGGCCGCTGTTTACCGCGTACGGCTTATCGGTACAGCGTGTCGATCTTGGCACCTGGGGACTGACCGACAAGCCGCGAGTGCTTTACGGGCACCTGGGCGATGCGTATGGCATGCTCGGCCAGTTCTGGATCGACCCGACGCACGGCGACGGGTTGATCGCCCTGATCACCGGCGCGGGGGACGACCCCGAACGTCACCAGGGCGTAACGCCGCTCTATCGACCGGAAGAAGAAATCATGCGTTGGTGGCTGACGAACTTTCCGCGCTGAGGATGGTGGGTGGGCTTCGCTCAGCTTCGCCCGAGGTACCAGTCATAAGCAAACATGCCCGCCGCGCCGCCAGTGTGGAGGAATACCACTGTGTCGCCGGCGTTCAACTCACCACTGCGGACCATGTGGATTAAGCCGGCCATGGCTTTGCCCGAGTACACCGGGTCCAGCAAGATGCCCTCCAGGCGGGCGCACAACTGCACGGCTTCGAGCATCGCGTCGGTTGGCTGCCCATACCCCTCGCCGACAAATTCATCGCGCACGTGTACGGCCGAAGGCGGCAAGGGATCACCGAGCCCCATCAACTCCCACAGCTCACTCGTCAAGCGTCGGACCTTGCGCCTCTGCACGGCGCGGTCGGCGCTGACGCTGATGCCGATGACCTCGAGCTCTGGCCCCGCTTCGCGAAAGCCCGCCAGCAGGCCGGCCTGTGTGCCGCCGCTTCCGGTAGCGTGGAGCAACCGGGTCACACCCACGCCCCTGACCCGGCACTGTTCCTCGATCTCGTTGGCACACTGCACGTAACCCAGGGAGCCAACGGCATTGGATCCGCCAATTGGCACGATATAGGGTTTGCGGCCCTGAGCGCGCAGGGCCTGGGCCGTTACGCGCATGGCACTGGGTAAATCGGTACCGCGGCGGCAGTAATCCAGCCGGCAGCCCAGGAGTCCGTCGAGCAGGACATTACCCGACTTGCGATAGGACGACTTTTCGCAAGGTACCTCGCGTTCGAGCAGGGCGTGGCAGCCCAGGCCTGCACGTGCCGCGGCTGCGGCTGCCTGGCGTACGTGGTTGGACTGGACCGCACCGGCGGTCAAAATCGTGTCAGCACCCTGGCGAAGCGCATCGGCCACCAGGAATTCCAGCTTGCGGGTTTTGTTACCACCGGTGGCGAGCCCAGTGCAGTCATCACGCTTGATGTAAAGCTCGGGCCCACCCAGGTAATTGGCCAGGCGTTCCATCGGTTCGAGAGGCGTGGGGAGGTGGGCGAGACGGACTCGCGGAAACGCGCTGATCGGCATGGTGATCCTCCTTGAACTGCACGTCGAACTATGCGCCCAGGGGTTTGACGGGTCGCTTGCTCGGCTCGCCGGGAACTTCTTCTACGTATTTCGGCACCATGTAGCCCGGCAACCGGTGCCTGAGTTCCTGTACCAGCGCCAGGCCGCGGTTTCGTCCCACCTCGAAATGCGCTGCGCCTGCAATTCGATCCAGCTGATGCAGGTAATACGGTATTACTCCGCATTCTACCAGCCGCGTGAAGAGCCTTACGAGTACGTCTGTCGTGTCATTGACACCGGTCAGTAGAACCGTCTGGCTGATCAGCATCACGCCGGCTCGTCGCAAAAGGTCAAGCGAAGCCCGGGTTTCGTCGTCCAGTTCATCCGCGTGATTGGCGTGCACGGCCAGTAC
>JABDPF010000064.1 GCA_013042915.1 Lysobacterales bacterium | reverse complement strand
GTTTCGGCGGCCGGTTACCACGCTGGCGAGGCTTACCGGTCCATCGAGCGCGCCGATGAGGCGCTACTGGAGCTGGGCGAGCAGCTGCAGAAGATGGTTAACCTCGATCAACGCTGAGTCACCTCGGGCACCTGGCGAAACGCATTCTCCAGCACGAGCTGCATGTGGTCCCAGGAAGCGCGGTCGGCGCGCTCGTCATAGCGCAGCGGCAGGCCGTATCGTGAGCGACGAGGACCACCGGCCGCGGCCCCGCGGCGCCGTCGTCCCAGGCGGCCACGCCCTTCATCTCCGTTCCCTCGAACCGGTAGGTCACCTCGCGTGTTCGAATCTCACCCATGGTGTTTCCCCGATTGCGCCATAATCCAGGGCGCCCATGCTCCACGGAGGGAACGGAAAAGGCAAGCAAGGCGGGCATTGCGAAGCGCAGAACGCGCCCCCAGATTGACCCAATACACACGGGACCAATGCAATGAGTGAATTTGAAAACAGCACCGAGATCCGGATGGACGCCTCCAACCTCTATCGCGAGGAGACTTTCACAGACAACACGGTCGGAACCCTGCGCCGCATCACGCCCGTCACGCCCGACGGAGAAGTGGACGACAGCCGAAAGGTGCAGTTCATCGGCAGCACGCAGGTGCTGACGACGGCCGGACCGCTGCCGCTCTCCTTTGAGATCGACGCGACCACACTGAGCGAGGCCGCCGTGGGTTTCGGTGAAGCCGCCAAGGAAGCCTTCGAGAAAACCATGGATGAGCTGAAGGAATACCAACGCCAGCAGGCCTCGCAAATCGTCGTCCCCAAGGGCGGCATGGACCCCTCCGGCGGCATGGGCGGCCTCGGTGGCGGCGGCAACATCCAGATGCCCTGAAGGTTCTCCCGATGACCCGCATCACTGTTTTCTGGCTGCTCACCGTGCTGGCCGCTGCGCTGTCCCTGAACCCCGCATGCGCGGCCGACGGCCTGGTCTGGCGCGAGGTCGAACCGGATCGCCTGGTGTTTCTCGAGATGGCCGAGGGCCAAGTGGTCATCGAGCTGAGCCCCCTGTTCGCGCCGCGTACCGTCAAGCAGTTCAGCAAGCTGGCGTCCGAAGGTTTTTACGACGGCTTGCCGTTCTACCGGGTCATCGACGGCTTCGTGGCACAGGGCGGGGACGGCAGCGACCTCGGGGAATTCAGCGACATTCCGCTCATCGACGCGGAGTTCGAAATCGATTGGGATGAGGAATTGCCCTGGCTGGAAGTCCAACGCGAAGACCTGTTCGCAGATCGAACCGGTTTCGTAAACGGCTTTGCCGTGGGTCGCGATGCGAAAGAGGACAGGGCCTGGCTCACGCACTGTCCCGGCGTTGTCGCAATGGCCCGCAACGAGGGCCCAAACACCTCTCGAACGGATTTTTACATCGTGATCGGGCAGGCGCCCCGCTACCTTGACCGGAACATGAATGTTTTCGGCCGGGTCGTCCACGGCATGGAGGTCGTCCAGCGCATTCGCCGAGGAGAACCCGACCGCAACGGCATCATCGAAGAGGACACGGCCAAAAGCCGCATTCGTCGACTGCGGCTGGGCAGCGATGTCCCCGAAGAGCAGCGCCCGACGGTTCTCGTTCCGGACACGCGCGATGACTCTTTTTCGGACCTGCTGGATGATCGGCGAGACCGCAAGCAGAAGTTTTTCGACCACCGTCCACCAAAGGTGCTGGACGTGTGCCAGGTGCCGCTCAGCGGTCGCGTGATTCGCTGACGGACTCAACAACCGTTTCGCAATCCCCATCGGGTAGAATCCCGGTATGGCAAAAGCCCTCGTTTTGACGCTGTCTGCGCGTATCTTCCTCGCGGCTCTGTCGGTTGTTGCCCTGGCATCCTGCCGCAGCGTGACAAGCAATGCTCCCGCCCACCTCACGGCGCCCACGGTGGTGCTCGTCTCGCTTGACGGTTTTCGCTGGGACTATCCCCGGGCCACCACCACCCCGGCCCTGGACCGCCTGGCGCGCGAAGGCATGAGCGCCGAGGCCCTGCGACCGGTATTCCCCACGCTGACTTTTCCCAACCACTTTTCGATTGCCACGGGAGTATTGCCCTGGCGGCACGGTATCGTGGCCAACCGTTTCCCGGATGCAGAACGCCAGCGGTGGTATTCCATGGGTGACCGCAGCGCGGTGGAGGATGGCACGTGGTACCTGGCCGAACCGATCTGGGTTACGGCTGAAAAAGCGGGAATGCGCACGGCGGCCTATTACTTCGTGGGCACCGAGGCCGACATCGGCGGTGTCCACCCCAGCCGATGGCGATCCTTCGACGCCAGCGTGCCCGACCGTGCCCGCGTCAGCCAGGTGCTGGACTGGCTCGACGAGCCGGGCACGACCCGGCCCCGCCTGCTGACCCTTTATTTCGAGACCGTGGACAATGCCGGCCATGCGTCCGGTCCGGGTTCGCCCGTCACGCTGGATGCCATCCGGCAAGTCGACCGGCAACTGGGTTCACTGCTGGACGGTATTGACGCGCTGCCCCACTCGGACGAGGTGTACGTGGTCGTCGTGTCCGACCACGGTCAAGCCGGCTACCGCGAACATCCGCCATTCGTTCTCGAGCACTGGGTGGATCTGGACGATGCGAAGGTGGTCAGTGGCGGCCCTTATGCCTGGATTTACCTCGAGCGGGACCGGGGGCGCGCCGAGGTGATGCGCGAGAGCATCAACCGCAACTGGGATTGCGGCCGTGCTTACCTGCCGGGCGAATTGCCGGTCGAATGGAGCACCGGAACAAGCGACCGGTACCCCGATGTCTTCGTCCAGGCCGATGGCGGCTGCGAAGTGCTGGCCCGGGAGTCGGATTGGAAAAAACGGACCGCGGGGGATCATGGATGGTCGCCGGACTTGCCCGAAATGCACGGCATCTTCTACGCAAAAGGCCCTCGCATTGAGCCGGGAACGACAACTGCAGTAACGAACGTGACCGACGTTTATCCCCTGCTGATGGATATCCTCGGTCTCGAGGCGCCCGGCCCCATCGACGGCGATCCCGCCGCCCTGGCGGCGTATTTGCAGCCCGCAGGAAAGTAAAAAGAAATCTCGCTTACCGGCATCGCCCGCGTCGCGCCGGGTACTTCACACCCCCCCGAACTGGAGTTCCGCGAGTTGGGCGTACAGAGGGCTGTTCTCGACCAGCGCCTCGTGCGAGCCCACCGCTTCGAGTCGGCCATGATCCAGCACCAGGATTCGGTTCACTTTTTTCACGGTGGCCAGGCGGTGGGCGATTACCAGCGTGGTCCGGTTTTTCATCAACCCGTCCAGGGCCGCCTGCACGAGGCGTTCGCTCTCAGCGTCCAGGGAAGACGTCGCCTCGTCCAGCAACAGGATGGGGGGATCCTTGAGGATCGCCCGGGCAATCGCGATTCGCTGGCGCTGACCGCCCGAGAGCCGCGTGCCGCGCTCGCCGAGGTAGGTCTCATAGCCTTCCGGGAGTCGTTCGATGAAGCGGTCGGCGGCAGCCAGTCGCGCGGCCTCTTTCACTTCTTCGTCACTTGCAGCGGGACGGCCATAGCGGATGTTCTCCATCGCGCTTTCGCCAAACAGGACGGTTTCCTGGGGCACCAGACCCACTACCCGGCGCAACGCGCGCGGATCCAGGCGCGTGATGTCGATGTCGTCGATACGAATTCTGCCTGATTGCAGGTCGTAAAAGCGCAGCAGCAACTGGAAGCTCGTGCTCTTGCCGGCGCCAGAGGGCCCCACGATCGCGACGGTCTCGCCGGGCTCGACGGACAGCGTGAAATCGTCCAAGGCGCGTTCGTCTGGGCGGGAGGGATAACTGAAAACCACGTGCTCGAATGCGATTTGGCCCCTGACCTCCCCGGGCAACGCCAGCGGCTGGGCCGGCGCCGTGATGTTCGGCCGAGCATGCAACAGTTCCGTGAGTCGCTCCATGGCACCCGCCGCTCTCTGGATTTCACCCCAAAGACTGCTCAGCGCGGTCGCTGCCGAACCCACGAAAAAGGCGTACATCAGGAATTGCGCCAGTTGTCCTCCGCTCATTTCACCGGTCTGCACGGCGCGCGAACCCGCCCACAGAAAGAGGGTCAGCATGCAAAATACCAGCACGAAGGCCACGGCAACGAGCACCGCGTTCATCCGTATGCGACGGACAGCGGTCTGGAAGCTGGCCTTGACGGCACCGGCGTAGCGTTGCGCCTGCAGGTCTTCCAGGGTGAAGGCCTGGACGGTTTGCATCGCGTTCAGGGTTTCGCCGGCCAGGCCGCTGGTATCGGCCACGCGGTCCTGCGACTGGCGCGAGAGGCTGCGGATATACCGACCCACCACGATAACGGGCAACACCACCACGACAATGCCCACCAGTGTGTATACCGCCATTCGCGGGCTGGTCCAGACGAGCATGATCAACCCGCCCACCAGGCTGAGCACGGAGCGCAGGGCGATCGACAGGCCCGTGCCCGAGATGCTCTGCACCAAGGTCGTATCGGTCGTGAGGCGCGAGAGCACTTCGCCGGAGCGGGTGATCTCGAAAAAGGCGGGGTCCATGCGGATGACCCGGTCGTAGACGGCATTACGGATGTCTGCCACCACCCGCTCACCGAGCCAGGTCACCAGGTAGTAGCGCAATGCCGCGAACACGCTGAACACCAGGGAAGCTGCCAGGAACCAGATGAAATAGCGCTCCATGCTCGCCGCGTTCTGGGAGGCGAAGCCACTGTCGATCAAGTAGCGCAGCGCCACCGGCATGGCGAGCATGGCCGCCGACGCCAACAGCAGCGCCGCCATGGCCGCGATCAGCGTGGCGGCATAGGGGCGGATGAAGGGCCATAGCGTCCGCAATGGACGCAGGGAATCCGCCTTCGGACGATCACTGCTGCCCGCAGTGCTCACCTCTCTGCCGCCTTCCAGTTGCGCGGATCGACACGGTAGTAATCACGCAAAACCTTGAACAATTCAGCATGGTGACGCGCCATTTTCTCGGGTTTTTCGAAAAACGTTTCCGTGGCCACGGCAAAAAACTCCGCCGGATTGGTGGCTCCGTAGTGATCCATCAGCGAGCGGCTGCCGCGGCGCGCCTTTTTACGCAGAACACGGAATTCGCCGGACAGGATCGACGCCCAGCTGCGGTAGCTGGACTCACCCGCCAGTATCGGCGCGCCGTTGGTGTTGCCTGATTCGCTGTCCAACTGGTGGGAGAACTCGTGCAGGGTCACGTTCTGTCCGTCCACGAAGTTCCGTGCGCCGTGCAGCACGTTGTCCCAGGCCAGAATGACCTTTCCGTTGTCCCAGGACTCACCCAGCAATCCCCTCGCGGCATGGCCCGAGACGCCACTCTCGTTCGTTTCCATTCGGGATACGATGAAGGCCGTGGGGTACAGAATAATGTACTTGAGGCGCGGATAGATCGGCCCCCGTCGATTGATCTGCAACATGCAGGCCTGCGCGGCGATGGTCACGCGCATTTCGTCCGTCACCTCGAGCCCCCCGGCGCCGCTGAAGTGTTTGCGGTGCAGGAACAGCTTGATCTTCTGCCGCAATTGCAGCCTCAACGGCATGGGCAGGTTTTTGTAAATACCGATGTTGCGTTCGAGTATCTCGACCCATTCGTCGGGAAACGGCTGTTTCATAACCTGGCGTAGCCGAAAGCGGGGAATCCACAGCGCAAGCGCGATGGCGACGATGACAAGAAGCAGGAAAATCCAAGGGTTCATGGGCGACTAGCCTAACCTGTCCTCCCGATAAGCCCAAATCCTGTGAATTCTTGACCTGAATCGTAGAAAATTTGAACCCATGCACTAGCATGAAAGATGCGCGGCGTCTCGTTCGCGGCAACGGCGTTCGAGCCCGGCACGTAGCGCAGCGAAACGAGGAATCACCATGGCCATCGCAACCACACTCAAGTCCTACTTGGACAAACACAGCGTTTCCTTCGACACGGTGGAACACCCCCACACCGATTCGTCCATCGATTCGGCGAAATCCGCCCATATTCCGCCGCACCAGATGGCCAAGGCGGTGGTCCTGCAGGATGGCGCAGGGTTCATCGTCGCCGTGCTGCCCTCGAGCAACCGCCTGAACCTGGGTTGGGTCAACGAGGAACTGGAACGGGATTTGGTGCTGGCCACCGAGAATGAACTCCAATCCCTGTTCACCGACTGCGAGACCGGCGCGGTGCCCGCCTTGAGCGTGGCCTACGGTCTTAGGGTCATCTGGGACGATCAGCTCAAGCACGCTTCCGACGTGTACATCGAAGCGGGCGACCACGAGCACCTGATTCATCTGTCCGGAAAAGATTTCCGGCACCTGATGGAAAAGCTGCCCCACAGCGTGATCAGTGCGGGAAAGGAGTACTCGCGCTGGGTTTACGAGTAGCCAACCCATCGCCCCCCTGTAGGCGCGACGCAAGTCGCGATTACTCGCGGGCGCATGGTGTTTTCGGCTCGCCTACGAAGCCAATTGCGCTTCGACCCAATTGACGATGTCATTGGCCATCATGGCGCCGGATTGACGGGCAATTTCGCGGCCATCCTGGAACAGCACCATGGTTGGAATGCTCCGGATGCCGAAGCGGGCACCGGTCGTTTGCTCGTCTTCGGTGTTCAGCTTGGCGAACCGCACGCCGGGCTCGAGGCGGCCGGCCGCCTCTTCGAAAGCCGGGGCCATGGCCAGGCAGGGACCGCACCAGGGCGCCCAGAAATCCACCAGCACGGGAATGTCGCTGCGCGAGATATGCCTGTCGAACGTAGCGCCGTTCAACTCCGCCGGATGGGCCGCGAATAACGGCTGTTTACACTTTCCACATTTGGGGCCGTCCCCGAGCCGTTCCGAGGGCACGGTGTTGACGACGGAACATCCGGGACAAACGATTTTCGATTCAGCCATATTTCATTCCTGCCCTGAGTAGTCGATGACTCGCCGAATTTCCCTCAGCTTCGCCTTCACGCGAGAGGCGTTTTCGGACCCCATGCGCAGCAGAATTTTCTGTCCCGCGGTCAAATTCTCGAGTTCCTCGTCCGCGAACAGATAGTACGCCTCGGGTTTGATCAGTTGATAGGGCTCCGCTACCTCGGGTGTGGCCAGCAACTCGTCAATCACCTCGACGAGACGGCCTTCGAACGCCATGTCGGTGTAACCCAGTTCTCGCCAGGCCTGCTCGAACAGCGGCGCGTTGCGCTCGTAAAGCGTCTCGAACTGCTCCGCTTCAACCGCCTCCAGCATTTCGACATAAGTGCGGTAGCGCCCGGCATTGGCAGGATCCGATCGGTACTGGGGCAACGGGTCTCCGGCCTCGTCCAGGATCTCGCGCGGTGGGTCAGGGTCCGGGACGGCGGCATACTCACCGCCCGGCCCGGTGACGGCCTGGATGTTGCCGGACACCTGCCGGCTGCCCAGGGCGTCCACCGTGGCCACGGCTCGGGCAACCAGCCCCTCGTTCGGGAAATACTGGATGGAACCCGCTTCGCCGACCACTTCTGACAGCTCGGCGCGCACGTAGCCGTCGCTTTCCGCCAGTCCGGGCAAAGGCGCGTTTACCGGCTCGGACGGCACCTCCATGTCCTCCAGCGGGGCTTCGAGTGGTTCAGCTTCCGGCCTCGCGATTTCGGGCGCTTGGGGTTCCGGCGCCGTCTCGGTGACGGCAACGGGCGCCGCAGTGGGTTGTCGGGGCGTGCGGTCGTACAGATACCAGGCTGCAATTCCTGCCACTAACAGGACGATGATGACGACTAAGATCAGAATCTTTTTCATGGTTCCTCCCGGGGCGGGCGAACGCACCTACGGACGCCGCCCGCGTACATTGGGACAGTCGTTTCAAAGTGGGGTTCAGCGCTTTACAATGTAAAAAGTCGGTATGATCCAACTCCCCTACATCGAACCCGTCTTCAGGCCTCCATCGGAGGCGCGCAGCCTGATCCTGCAGGTCACGAACGGCTGTTCCTGGAACAAGTGTACGTTCTGCGAGATGTATACGCAGCCCCAAAAGTCATTCCGGCTGCGCCCGCTGGACGAAATCGGTAACCACCTCGCGGCCGTGGCCGGTTCGGGGACGCCGGTACGCAGGATTTTCCTGGCGGATGGGGACGCGATGACCCTGTCCTTCAGGCGGCTCAAGGAAATCATGGAGGTGATCCATCATCATCTACCGGACATCCAGCGCGTTTCCTCCTACTGCCTGCCGCGCAACCTGAAGAACAAATCCGTCAATGACCTCGCAGCACTCCGCAAAATGGGGCTCGATCTTTTTTACGTAGGCTGCGAATCGGGCGACGACCTCGTGCTGGACCGTGTCAACAAGGGCGAGACCTTCGAGTCGTCCGCCGAAGCGCTGCGCAAAATCAAGAAGGCGGGGTCGCGCAGCTCGGTGATGATCCTCAACGGCATGGGCGGACAGAAGTACAGCGAGCAGCATGCGAAAAACTCGGCCTTGTTGATGAACGAGGGCCAGCCTGACTACCTCGCCACCCTGGTGGTCAGTTTTCCAATGGGAACCCAGCGTTACCAGGAAGGATTCGGCGGAGAGTTCGAACCACTCAACCAGCAGGGCCTCTTCCAGGAAATGGTCTGGCTGCTCGAAACGCTCGATCTTGAAAACACGATTTTCCGCAGCGACCACGCCTCGAACTACCTGGTGCTCAAGGGGGTGCTTAACCGCGACCGCGAGCGCCTGCTGGATACGGTACGGCAGGCGCTGGAACAACCCGGCAGCGTACCGCTACGTCCCGAGTGGATGCGAGGGTTGTGATTCCCCGGCATTCCATATCGACCCCTGATTGACCCAAATTCCAATTTGTCCAAACCAAAAAAACATCGGGAATTGATGCATGAAAATGCTTCTATTCATTTAAATGATGTAGATCAACCACCCTTTTTTTGGGCCCCTTAAAAATATATAAGAAACATATATTTAGCCGTCGAGCGAGCAAAGCCATGAAAAAGTTCTTTTCAGTACTTTTTCTCGGGCTGTCTTTTGCAGGGATCGCGACTGGCGCCGAGACCGTACCCCCCGAGGTCCAGATGCCGGGCACACAGCCCCTGGAGATAGGCAACCTGGAGTCTCCGAACAAGTGCGACAACTGCCACGGTGGCTACAACGCCGGCGTCGAACCCGCCCACAACTGGCGCGGCAGCATGATGGCGCAGGCTGGCAGAGACCCCATTTTCTGGGCTACCCTGGCGATTGCCGAACAGGACTTCGACGGCGCCGGCGATCTCTGCCTGCGCTGCCACAGCACCGGCGGATGGCTGGCCGGGCGATCGACGCCGACCGACGGCTCCGGGCTGGCTTCCGGTGACTCGGACGGGGTCGAGTGCGATTATTGCCACAAGCTGACCGACCCGGCAGACGGACCGTTCGATCCGCAGGGCGAGATGAATGCTCCCTTTGTCGCCAACGACGGCGCCCAGGGCTGGTACGGATCGGGTATGTCTTCGATGTGGGGCGGATCCGACAAGCTAGGGCCTTACGACAACGCAGACGCCCGCCACCAGTTCATGTACTCCCGCTTCCATCGAAGTCCCGAGTTCTGCGGCACCTGCCATGACGTCTCCAACCCGGTGGTGGGCGACCTCGCCCACAACAACGGTGCCATGAACCCCGACGCACTGATTGTGTCCAACGGGACGCCCGGTACACCGGTCGAGGGTAAAGCCGCGTTCAACAACCCGCCCCATGCCTATGGCGTTGTGGAACGCACCTTCAGCGAACACATGTCCAGTCCCCTGTCGGGTATCGAAGTAGACAACTTCGAGCAATCGGATTTACCGGAAGGCGGCGCCTTTCAGGCCATACACGAGGCGGCGACAGCCGCCACGGGTTCGGCTGACTATTCCAACCCGACAGAACCTCGTTACTACACTTGTCAGACCTGCCACATGCGGCCGTTAACCGGCACGGGCGCCAACAAACGCGGCGTGCCGGTGCGGCATGACCTCCCTCTGCACGACATGACCGGTGGCAATTACTGGATGGCCGAGGCCATAATCTGGCTGGACGAACGGGGACTGCTGCGCCTGGGCGGCGGCCTATCCGCAGACCAGAAGGACGCCATGCGCGACGCCGCAATCCGGGCCCGCGAGCAACTCCAGTTGGCCGCCACGTTGGAAGTGGAGGACCCCGAGGATGGCGTCACCCTCGGCGTCGAGATCATCAATCACACCGGCCACAAGCTCATCACCGGATACCCGGAAGGGCGACGCATGTGGCTGAACGTGAGGTGGTTCGATGCCGCCGAAAATGAGCTGGAAGATGCCGAGATCGGTCGATACGGCGATCTCGTTGTCACCATCGATGGCGGCCCGCAAACCGTGAAGACCTTGCTCAACCCGGAAGCGGACCACGATAGCGGGTACGTGTTCGAAGCTCACATGGGCATCACGCAGGAATGGGCAGCTCAGCTGATCAGTGTGGGGGTTGCCCCTCCCGGTCTTGCCCTGTCCTATGACCGCGTCAATGGCAACACCGCCGGCCGTTCTCTTGGCGATCTCGCGAACCAGGCTGCGGGAACGAAATGGCCCACCTTCCACTTTGCCATCAACAACACGGTATATAGTGACAACCGCATCCCGCCGTTTGAGATGTCCGCGACGGTTGCATACGAACGCAACGCAACGCCCGTTCCGAATAACTTGTACCTGGACACGGTAACGGGCCTGTACCTGAACGAAAGGGAATTCAACCTGGACATTCCGGAAGGTGCAGTTCGGGCCGACATCAGTCTGCTTTACCAGCCCACCAGTTGGGAGTACATCCAGTTCCTTTATCTCGCCAACGACGGCAGCAGTGCGTTTCTCGGCAACGAGGGCCGCAATATTCTGGATGCCTGGCTGGCGACCGGCATGGCCGAACCAATGGTCATGGAAACGACCACTTGGGAGCATGGCCTGGTCGAACCACCGGTGTGCGAGACCGAGGCACCGACGCTGCTTAGCGCCGTGCCAGGCAACAGCGATGTGGCGCTGGAATGGACCGCCGTGGACGGTGCCGACACATATACCGCTTATTACGAACAGAGCGGCAAATCGCAGAAGATCGCGGACTTCGTGTGCGCCGAAGGCGAGTGCCTGGCCTACTCGGATACCGGTCTCGATCACGAGCAGGAATACTGCTACAAAATCAGCGCCACCGGCTCGTGCCAGTCAAGGTTCAGTAATATCCTATGTGCAACGCCACAGCCGCCCGGGCAGGTGTCCACGACGGCGGGCGTGTCCAGCCTGCTCACGGGCGTGCTTGAGAGATCGGGCAAGGGCAAGAACGCGACCGAAACATTCGTCGAGAAGTCGGCCTTCGCCGCTGGCGAGAGGGTCGTGATCCTGGTGCAGGTCACGGATGAGACGGGCATTCCCGTACCCGGCGCGACAACGACGCTCGATGTAACGGGCCCCGAAACGCTCTCGACTGCTTCCAACGCCAGCGACAGCGACGGCCGCGCCGAAGCCACCTGGTCCACCCAGGCGCCCAACAAGAAGGGTAACGGTGGTACGGCGCCGGGCGCCTACACGATAACCATCAGCGGCATCACCTCATCGACTCACGACTGGGATGGCGTACAGACATTCGCGACCGTCGTGATCGAGTAGGACGGCACTGCCGGGGCCGGTCAGTACTCGCTGCCGGCCCCGGGCTTGTCGCTGCTCGGCAGCACATAGTCTCCCCCCACCACGTTGTGCTGGGGGCCGTAGCGGTAGACTTTACGCTTGCCGCCGTCCAGGTCCCATTGCCAGTCCGACTCCCGGCGCGTGACGTCGTAGGTTTCAGAAGAGTGATAATTGTAGGGGTAATAAGCACCCCATGGACCATGATGGCCGTAGGTCCAGGGATAGCGCCAATAAGCGTAACCCCGGTGGTACCCGGGATAGTACCAACCCGTGCCGTAGACCATCTTGGAACCGTCGTAGTAGCGGCTGTAGTAGCCGCTGGTCGCTACGTAAGCGGCTCGTCCGCTGCTGTCGTCAAAAGCATCGAGCTTGACGAAGGTGACGTTGAAGGCCGGATCGGTCGCCGGAATCGTGTAAATGGCCTCGGGCACCTCGCGTGCAGCATCCCAAGAGCCGTCGGGACGGCTGGACGAATACCATGCGCCGCCGTGGCACAGATAAAAGAAATTGTTGTGCTGGATGACCTGGAACGGAGTGTTCTCACCCCTGCGCAACGGCGTACCCTCGATGGGCGTGAACGTCGGCTCACCGATCCAGGGCACCTTTATGTCATCGCCCTCTCCCGAGACCACGACGGTGCGTTGCGGCCTGGCCGCTTCACGGGCCGCCTCGACCGCGGCCGGCGTGCCCGGCACGGCCGTCAGCACCCGGCCCCTCGGATGACCCTCGGGGATCTCGGCGAACACCTTGGGTAATTGCTTGACCGCGTACCACTTGCGCTTGACGTCCTTGGTTGCGAACCACCGCCCGGCCGCCAGGTAGTAGTAACGGCCATCGAAATAGAACAGGTCCCTCTCGGTATTGCTGACGTATTGCAAACCGCCGCCGCCGATGGTCTCGAACTGCATTTCACCCTCGACAACGATCAACTCGGTGGGCTCGTAGCTGATCACGATGGGCAGAGGCTGGTCTGCGGGTTTTCGAGGCGGCAGGGCGCGCGCGACCTGGGGCCAGTCTGAATTGACTTGCAGTGTCAGGAAGTCCCTCGGCAAGTCAGCGGTGGCGCGCCAGTCGCCGCTCGAGAGCAGGTTGCTGTACAGCCAGGTCTCACCGTCGAGGATATACCAGCCCTGGTTGTTTCCATCACGGAAAACCGTCCAGTCGGTATTGACCACGAAAGACAGGCGCGTGGCGGGAATGTCGATCAGGGCCGGTGGGCCGTCCACCAGCATCAGGCGTGATGGCCCGTTCTCGACGACGATACGCGGCGGCTTGGGATTCAGATTTTCGACCACCGTCGGAAGGTCAGCGACCGCCAGCGGGGTGAATGCCAACAAACTGATAAACAGAATATTCTTGATGTTCATATTCTCCGGCCCGCATGGCCAAGCGGCAGATTGGCCCGACATCATAAAAGACGGTGCATACCGGTGAACAGGGGTATCCAGAAAAAAAAACGAAGGGCGAGAAAGGCCGCCTGCGCCATTCCCTGGCACACGATCCGGGCCGCCGGGCGGCCCCGTTGCCGCAGGCCGCTTCAGGCCGCGGCGCGCAAGTCTTCGTGTTCGCTCGAATTCAGCGTGCGTACGGCACGTTTGAGGCAGGCCCGCATCTCTTCTTCTTTGGTTTTTGGCAACCGACTGCGATTGAGGCGCAGCATGTCGTGCCAGAACTCGATCTCGGCCTGGAGCAGGTAGCGCTTTGATGAATCCATTATCTTTTGCCCAACTAAGGTGCCGCGTCTGGGGCGGCCGATACTCTGGAAGATCATCCGTGAAGCCCAACCGGCGATGCTCCTTATCACCGGTGGCCGCCTTTCCTGGCAGCCGCGTCTGCTGGTAGGCAGACGCGGTAATTATTACGTTAAGCTACAATTAATGTCAAGCGTAAGTTTTTGATTTAATGATGCCTTATTTTCATGTATTTACCGAATTGAGAGTATCTCGCGCTTCCCTTACTTACTGTTCACGCAGCGCATTTGCAATCGGCATGCGGGCCGCGCGCAGGGCCGGGAACAGCCCACCGACCAGCCCAATGATCAGGGCGAACACAATGCCGTTGACGAGCAACGCAAAAGACACATCGAAGGCAAAGGTCAACTGACTGAAGCTCGACCAGTTGAGCGTCGCCGCGCTGAATCCGTCGAACGCCCACCAGGCCAGCAAGGCGCCGATCACACCGCCGAGCAACGCCAGCAGCACCGATTCGAGCAGCACCGACACGACCACCGGTCCAGAATGGAACCCCAGCGCGCGCAAAGTGGCGATCTCTCGCGCCCTCGAAGCGACCGCGGTGTACATGGTATTGAGCGCGCCGAATACGGCGCCCAGGCCCATGATCACGGCGATCAGGGTGCCCAGCGTGGTGATCAGCGTGTAGAGCGTTCCCGATTGTTCTGCGTAGTAGTCGGCTTCGCGCATGGCCTTGACGTTGAGCCGTGGATCCGAGGTCAGCGCGTCTTTGAACGCCTGGAACGCATCGGGACTCTCCAGGCGGGCGTAGACGGACTGGAAGGAATTACCGCGCTGGTAAGCGGGTTGCAGCACCGCGGCGTCGACCCAGATTTCGGCCTCGGCGATGCCGCCGTTGGCATCGAATACGCCCACCACGGGCCAGTTCTCTCGCGCCACCTCGATCACGTCGCCCACTTCGAGGCCCTCGAATTCGCCCCGGGCGCCGACACCGACGACCACCTCGTTGAGCCCCCATTCGAACATTCGGCCTTCGAGAATTCGGAAGTCCTTGTGTACCTCGAGCGCCGGCGGCGTGATGCCACGCAGCGGGACGTTGGCATCGGTTCCGCTGCCCTTTTTGACCCGGTCAATGATCACGTACAGTTCGGGCGACGCCAGTGCATCGCCGTCTTCCCGCGCGACGCCAGGCGCCTCGGACACAAACCGCACGTCGTCGCCCATCAGGATACTCATCATTTCGGAATTGGCGCCGCTGCGCAGCACCACCACGTTTTCCGGAGAAGCCGAGCGCTCCATCGTGCGCATGATGCCTTGCGCAATGGAAAGCACGCCGACCATCACCGCCACCACCCCGGCGATACCGAAGATCGCAGTCAGCGAAGAGCCGACCCGCTGCGGCAGCGTACGCAGGTTGAACACCGCAATCGACAGGATCTGAGCCAACCAGTTGAAGGGACCCGCCATCGTTATCTCCTCAGCGCGTCCGCCACGCGCAACCGACCGGCTTGCACAGCGGGCAAGATACCGGCAACGAAGGCCATGACGAAGATGAGCACGACCCCGATGACCATGTCACGGGTCGGGATGAAGTAGGACGGCAGCATGCCATTGGTCGGATCGCCCAGGGAAACCAGCAGCCAGGCGAGCGCCAGGCCCGCGCCGCCGCCGATGATCACGAGCACGAAGGACTCGGCCAGCACCAGGCCCAGCACGCCACGGTCGGTAAAGCCGATGGCCTTCAGGACCGCCAACTCATTGGTGCGCTCGCGGACCGCGTAAGCCATCGTGTTACCGGCCACCAGCAGGATCGTGAAGAACACCGCCGCGACGATCGAGGTCATGATGAAGCCGACGTCCCCGATCTGGTTGGCGAAAGCCTGCAGGAAGGCCCCCTCCGGTTCCGATTTAGTCTCGGTCGGGGAGTTGGCGAATTCTGAGTCGATCATGGCCGACACCTCGGCGGCGCGCTCGGGGTCGGCGATGCGCACCACGTACCAGCCGATCATGCCCTGGCCGAAGCGCCGTCCTTCATCGAAATAGTCGTAATGAAACAGGAACTGCGTTTCGTCCGTACCCTTCTTGGCGCCGTCGTAGATGCCGACGAGTTCGAAGTCCCAGGTCTGGCTACCGTCCTTGCGCGTCCAGATCGTGGCATTGATCGGTATGCGGTCGCCGATGGACCAGCCGAAACGCTCGGCGATCGAACGGCCGGCGATGGCGCCGGTGCGGGTGCGCAACCAGGTATCGCGCTCCTCGTCGCTCAGCAGGATTTCGGGGTACATGTCCAGGAACTCCGCCGGCTCGACAGGAAGCTGGGCGAAGAAATTGCTGGGCTTTTGGTAGATACCGCCGAACCACGTCTGGGCCACCGCCTCCTCGACGCCGGTGATCTGTTCGATGCGGGCCTCGTAGGCTGAAGGGAGCAACTGCGCCAGGGTCACCTTGTGGCGCACGATGAGCCGGTCGACACCGGCCACATCCACACCCTGGCTGAACGACTGGCGGATCGCGCCAAGCAGCCCGAACAGGAGAAACGCCACCAGAATCGACAGGACGGTCAGCACCGTGCGCGTTTTCTTGCGCTTCAGGTTGCTCCAGACCAGCAGGGCGTATTTCATCGTGGGGCCCTCAAACCGAAGGCTCGAGTGAGAGCCTGCCCTTGTCCAGGAACAGCGTGCGGCTGGCCCGCTCGGCGGCGTGCATGTCGTGCGTGACCATCACGATGGTTTTGCCCTGTTCGCGGTTGAGCGCCTGCAGCAAATCCAGGATTTCCCCGCTGGAGGTGCGATCGAGATCGCCCGTCGGCTCGTCGCACAGCAACAGGGTCGGGTCTGTCACGATGGCTCGCGCGATGCCCACGCGCTGCTGCTCACCACCGGAAAGGGTGCGCGGAAAATGGCTCATCCTGTGCGAAAGGCCGACGATATCGAGCGCAATTTCAGCCCGCTTGCGACGTTCCGAGCGGGACAGGTGAGTCAGCAGCAGGGGCAATTCGACGTTGCGCCGCGCGGACAGTACCGGCATCAGGTTGTAGAACTGGAACACCAGCCCGATGTGCCGGGCCCGCCAGGCCGCGAGCTTGCGGTTGGACAGGTTGTCGATTCGCTCATCGGCCACTTCGATCGTTCCCTGGCTGGGGCGATCGAGTCCGCCGATCAGGTTGAGAAGGGTGGACTTGCCGGATCCTGAGGGGCCCATCAGGGCCAGGAACTCGCCTTCGGGGATATCGAGATCCAGTCCGCCGAGGACGTGGATTTCCTCGGAACCGCGCTTGAAAACCTTGTCAACGCCGCGAACCGCTACCAGGCCCGATACCGCGCCGTCTTCCACCGTTTCGTTCATTCGTTTTTCTCCCTCACTGCCGCACCATCCACCAGGTCCACCGCCGAGTCGACCACGACCCGCTCTCCCGGCGCAAGGCCGCTTTCCACCAGTATAGTGGCGTTATTGAATTTCGACACCGGCACGGCCCGGCGTTCGGCGCGCCCATCGCGCACAACGAACAGCAGATTGCGTCCATCGGCGCTTCGGACCGCAGCCGTGGGCACGAGAACGCCCGTGCGCTCTCGCGCTTGTTGCAGTGGGGCATCTTCCTGAAAGGCCACCTTCACGCCCATGTCGGGCAGGATTCGCTCATCGAGTTCGTCAAAGCCCACGCGGACCTCCACCGTTGCGCGCTGCCTGTCCGCTGTCGGAATAATGGCGATTACGTGTGCCGGAATCCTCCAGTCGGGATAGGCATCGAGGGTGGCCACCGCACGCTGACCGCCGCGCACCCGGTTAATGTACGCCTCGTTGACGTCGATCTCGATTTCCAGCGAAGACATGTCGACGATGGTGCCGATTCCCGTTCGGGTAAAACCGCCGCCGGCGGACACGGGTGAGACCATTTCCCCGGGTTGCGCGTTCTTGGCCACGACCACGCCGGCAAATGGTGCCCGGATGATGGTGTCCTCCAGTTGCTGGCGGTGGATGTCGACCTGCCGATCGGCCACTTCCACGTCGGCGCGGTTGCGCCGCAGGCGTGCCTCCAGCGAGCCGGCCAGCGCCCGGGCCCGGTCCAGTTCGGCCTGGCTCGCAAGTTTCTGACTGACCAGTCGTTCGCTTCGCTCCAGGTTCAGCCACGCCTCGTCCAGCAGGGCCTGGGTCTCGTCCAGCGACCGGCCGGCCGAGTCCAGTTGCGCCAAGGCCAGGCGGTAGACCGTGCGAATGTTTGCATCGTCCAGGCGCGCAAGCACCTGGCCTTCCTCGACCACCATGCCCTCTTCGATCAGCACCTCGGCAACTCGGCCGGTAATTTTCGAAGACACCGTCGCCTGGCGGCGTGCCGTCACGTAACCGCTGGAATTGAGCACCGCACCCTGCGTCTCCTGACTGCGAAGTTCGCGGGCGGCGGCCGTCGTGACCTCGGCCACGGCGGTGCTGCTTTTCCAGAAGAAAAAAGCGGCTGCGATGGCGACTAGCAGCAGCAGCGACACCACCCAGGGCCAGGCTGAGCGGCGTGGCGGCGCTTCGCTGCGCTCGATCTTCAATTGGTCCAGGGAAGACGAGGTCATGGTCCAGCCTCAGGATTTGGGTTTCAGCATCATCTCTAACTTGCCGCTGGGTAGCAACAGGCCGCGCTCAAAAGCGAAACAATTCAGCAAGTCTGCCATTTCGACCTGGGAATGAGGATAGTAAGGCATCTGGCTGTGCTGCCGTGATCGCACACTGAGCGTTTCTCGATCGATGACACCGTATTGATGGTGCTCCAACTTGACGGCTAAATGATGCACACCGAAGCCGTGCGCCCGTGTCCGTTCATGAATCCAGGGTTTCAGCGCCGAGTTGAAGGCGCGCAAGGCGCGATCGTCCAGGAAGCTGAGAAAATCACCGAACAGGCAAATGTCCAGCCGGGTCCCGTCGGGAAAGCTCAGGCGCTTTTCGAATTCCCGGCGCAATTCTTTTTCGGACAGGGTGGACTGGCTTTCTCGAAGAAACGGCTCCTGGTACAAGTCGATGAAATACAGCCGGCACCGGTACCGGGAAAAAAACTCGACCGTCTCGGTTAGCGCCGGACCGATCTCCAGAACCGTCAGGCGGCCTTTTTCAGCCACGCCGCGAAACAGGCCCGGCAACACCTTGGAGGTGTGCCGGGCCATGATCGGACCGCTTGGGCGTGACGGCTCGTTCACGCGCTTCGAGTCCGCGGGGGTCAGTGGCTTTTGAGCGTCAGGCTGGGCTCTTTCTTGCCGTCATCCCCGGTGCTCTTGGCCGCCGGAGCCGGCGAGGGGTTTTTCGGCTTGCTCTCTTCCGCCGGCCTTGCCGCCTTCGGCTTGGCCGACTGCGCGGGCTCGGCCGGGTTCATGTCGATGCTGCCGCGGAACAGGGCTCCGTCGTCCAGCTGCACGCGAGGTGCCACAATATTGCCCTGCACCCGTCCACTCTTGGAAATGATGACCTTGTCCTTGCCGGAAATGTCACCGGCCACCACGCCGGCGACCCGCACCACGCGTGCGGTGAGGGAGGCCTTGACGATGCCGCTCTCGGCCACCTCGATATCCTGGGAACTGGTCACGGACCGGCCTTCGATGCCGCCTTCCACCTTGAGGTTGGAATTGGCGGTGACGTCACCCTTGATGGTGATGCCTTCGCCCACCATCGCCACGCGCGAGGATGAAGCCTGCTGTTGCGGCGGGCTACTCGCGGGCGGCGGAGTGCTGGCTTTCGGTGCTTCTTCGGTCCTTGAAGGTTCTTTGCTGGTCTTGTGCTTGTCGAACATCGCCATGTTTGAGAATACTCTTTGCCAATGGGCCCGCCATTCTAGCATTCTTGGGCCCGGCGCCAGCAACCGGGTTCGAAATCCTCCAGCGCCTCGCGGGCATGGTCGAAACGATGGCAGCCACCCTCGAACAGGTAAAAGCGGGCAAAGGGCCTGTGAAATGTCTCGCTCCACTGCGCATCGATGGTCTCGTCATCCCGGTCGACATATACGTGGAACGGTGCTTCGGACCGATAGTCGACGGACTCCTCCAGGCGGACCAGCGCCGCGCTGTCGGCAGGTGTGAATTCAAAGCTAGCCCCGGTCACGTAATTCACCTGGGCGCCCTCGAGGTAGTGGCTGAATTCCGCCAGGTTGAATGCCGGGTTGAAGGCCAAGGCCCGCACCACGCTGCCAGGACGTTGCTGCAGCAATTTCAGTTGCAGGATACGCGCGAACCAACCACCCATGGAGGCCCCGCAGAACACCACTTCCGCGGCTTGATCTTCCACTGATTCCAGGACTTCCCGGCTGCGGCGCTCGGCCATGCGAAAGTCAACGTTTTGTGGCCGAAAGTCCCTTCCCGTGACCCGGCAGAAATCGGCCACGGCGGAAATCTTGGGGCTGGTCGAGATATCCGCAGGAATGGCCGAAGCAAAGCCGTGGAAATAATAAAGCAGGCGAGTGTCAGCGGGCGGCATCCAGGGCCTGCTCCAGGTCCGCGATGATGTCCTCGATATCCTCGATACCGATGCACAGGCGGATCATATCGGGGGTCACGCCGGCCGAAACCAGTTCTTCGCCCGACAACTGCCGGTGCGTGGTCGAGGCGGGATGCGCCGCCAGCGACTTCGTGTCGCCGATATTCACCAGCCGCAGAAAGAGCTCCAGCGCGTCGTAAAATTTCACACCTGCATCGAATCCCCCCTTGATACCGAAGGTCAGCAGGGCCGAGGGTTTTCCGTTGGTGTACTTTTTAGCCAGTTGGTGGTGTGGCGAGTCCGGCAGACCTGCGAAATTGACCCACTCGACCATCGGGTGTCCGGACAAGTACTTCGCGACGGCGAGCGCGTTGTCACAATGCCGTTCCATGCGCAACGGCAGCGTCTGCATACCCTGCAATATCAAAAACGCGTTCATTGGGCTGATGGCCGACCCGGTATTGCGCAGGGCGACGGTTCGCACACGCCCGGCATAGGCGGCCGCGCCCATCGCCTCGGTGTAGACCACGCCGTGGTAGGACTCTTCGGGTTGGTTGAGCATGTGGAATTTTTCGGGGTGCTCGGCCCAGGGAAATTCGCCGCCGTCGACGATCATCCCGCCCAGGGAATTGCCGTGTCCCCCCATGTACTTGGTCAGCGAGGACACCACGATGTCGGCACCCCAGTCGATCGGCTTGATCAACGCAGGCGTGGGCACCGTATTGTCCACGATCAGTGGAACCCCGTGGGCGTGCGCCATGTCGGCCAGCGCCTCGATATCGACGATATTGCCTGCCGGATTGCCGATGGATTCACAAAACACCGCGGTCGTTTTGTCGTCGACCAGGGCGGCCAGCGCTTCAGCGCTGTCGTTTTCGGCAAGGCGAACCTCGATGCCCTGGCGCGGCAGCATGTGCTTGAACAGGGTGTAGGTGCCGCCGTACAGCATCGGGACGCTGACGATATTGTTGCCCGCCTCGGCAATATTGAGGATGGAATAATTGATCGCCGCGCTGCCGGCGCTCACCGCAAGGCCGGCGATACCGCCCTCCAGCGCCGCGCAGCGCTGTTCCAGCACGTCGGTGGTCGGGTTCATGATCCGCGTGTAGATGTTACCGGGCACGGCCAGGTCAAACAGGTCGGCCCCGTGCTGCGCGTTGTCAAATTCGTACGCGACCGTTTGGTAGATGGGCACGGCCACGGCCTTGGTGGCCGGGTCGGCTTTGAATCCGGCGTGTATCGCCAGGGTCTGGTCTTTCATTGTGTATGCTCCATTGTCTCGTTTACGGTTTTTCCGTTTGATTTCGGTTTCGATTCGGCTTCGGGTTCGCGGCGGCCTTCATGCCCAGCGGATCATCGCGGTCCACGCCTTCCATGTATTGCAGGGTTCGATCGAGGTTCGTGAGCTGGTAAACCAGTCCCAACCAGTTGCTGATGATGGAGCGCCCGGTATCTCCCCAGGTGTTGTCCAGCAACGGCGCCAGTTCCTCCTCGATGAAGCCCGGGATCGCTTGTCCTTCAGCCAACGCCTGGCCGGCCCGCCTGAGGAATCGCGCCGCCGCCGCCTGGCCCGCGTGCGGAAAATAATGAAGGGGAAACGGCGGTGGCTCGGTTCTCTCGCCAGCCAGGTACAGCAAAACCTCGCGCTTGTACTCCTTGAACAGGCTGTTGATGTCGTATTCCGGATGACCCTGGAAAAAGATCGCGCGGAAGTGGTCGGGGCTGACGGCCATGTGGACACCCCCCTCAGCGCTTTCGACCAGCACCTTCAGACCCGCCTTTTCGAATTGTTCCCGCGAGATGTCGTTGTACCGCGAATGCGGCACGTCAAACCGCGTATTGATTCCGCGAAGCAAGGGATGGCCCGGGTACGCTATGCGATGATCGAACACACCCCAGCGTTTTTCGGGCAGAGGCTCTCGGTCAATGCCATAGAACCGCTTGAGCACGGCGTGGGTGGCCAGGCAGGAACACAGTGTCGAGGCCACGTTGCCGCGCGCCCAATCCACGACCTGCATCAGGGGCTCCCAGAAAGGCTCGTCCTCGAGATTCGGGGTGGCGACGTTGGCTCCGGTGATGATAAGGGCGTCCAGCCCCGATTCCTTCAACTCATCAAAGCAGCTGTAGTACTGCTCGATGTACGCCAGTGTTTCGGCCGAACGCGGTAGGCCATCCAGCGAAAACGGGTAAACGTAAAACTGCGCGATGCGGTTGCAACCACCGACCAACCGGATGAATTGACGCTCGGTGGCCTGCAGGGCCGCGTCCGGCATCATGTTCAGGAAACCGATATGCAGTTCGCGGATGTCCTGGTGCGTGGCGCGATCGAGTGACAACACCTCGTGGCCTGCGTCACGCAGTCGGGAAAAAGTCGGCAACTTCGAGTGTTGGACGAGGGGCATACGTGATTCTAACCGTGATCGGGTACTTTTCAATAAGTCGTCTATACTCAGCCCCACATGCCGGTGAGGCATGCATTGAGAGACGAGGAGTTATTCATGAAAAAACTTTTGATTGCAGTCGTATTCCTGATCGTTCCCGTTCTTGGGTTGGCCGACAACCACGACACCGCCGTTGTCGAGATGTGGGAATGCGAACTCAAAGAGGGTGTAGAGATGGAAAAGGTGGAGGCCAATAACAAAGCGTGGCTGGCCATGACCCGAAAAAACGCCGGTAGCGAGGACGTCAACAGCTACATGCTGACCACCGTGGTGGGTGACCAGACCCGATTCCTGTTCGCTGACGCGTTTCCCGACATGAAAGCATGGGCGG